>CAXTFY010000069.1:0-17003 GCA_964243265.1 uncultured Acetobacteraceae bacterium
GGCGCAGGCCAGCACCAGATCGACCGGCGCCACATCGTCCGCCGCCAGCAGCCAAGCTGCGACAGCCTCCGAGTCGGTCACGTCCACCGCATGCGCGTGCACCGCAGCACCCCGGCCCCGGCACCGTGCCGCCACACCCTCCAGCCGCGTCATATCGCGCCCGGCAAGCCAGAGGGTCGCACCTGGCGCGGCGTAGCTTTCGGCCAGTCCTGCACCCAACCCACTCGACGCCCCGGTGATGGCAATGGAGGACGGGCGCGCCGCCGCCGTCATCCCTTCGCGGCGACGAGCATCGCATCCGCCGTCCGCGCCGTCCGTGCAGCCCCGGACGCGACGGCCCGCAGCCCCGGCCGAGTCGCGACTTCCAGCCGGCCCACGGCGGCATCGACCAGCATGCGCAGCCCTTCATCGCTGAAGAACCCGCCGCGGATCATGCAGCGGTGCACCAACACCCGGCGCAACGCGTCGAACACCTGCGGGTCGGGTGCGACCGGATCGGTCCAGAAGCGGTCCAGGCCGTCCTGGTGGGTGACGCCGGGGATGTCGTACACGGCCTGGCCCAGGCTGATCGTCGGCACGCCGCGCGCCGCGGACAGCGTTCCGGTCGTGCTGTTGACGGTGACGACGCCGCGCGCCGCGCGCACCAGCAGGTCGATGTTGCCGTCCTCGATGAACATCACGCGGCCATCCAGCCCCAGCCCGGCCGCGATCTCCGCCGTCACCGCCCGCCAGTCCCGCAGGCCGTTGTCCAACGGATGCCCTTTCACGATCAGGTCCAGCCCCGCCGGGGCATGGCGCGCGAACGAAGTCAGGACTTCCGTGATCGCCGCCTCGATCCCCGGATAGGGCGAGTGCATCCTGATCTGGTAGTCGCAGTCCAGTTGCAGCGGGAACACCATGAAGGGCCGCCCGGTGCGCTCCAGCCGGCCGCGGACGGCATTGGACCGCCGCCGGGCCGCCTTGCTCCCGGTCAGGCGGCGCAGCCAGCCGGCATACTCCACCATCGGGTGCCAGGGCCGGTGGGTCCGGTAGCCCGGGAACAGCGGGCGCAGCGCCATGGCTGTCAGGTTGTAGGCCAAGTCCTCCCGTGCCCGGCGGCTGAAGCTGGTGGCCACGCCCTGCGCCGCATCGGCCGGCGGCGGCAGGGCGGCGGCGGCGTCCAGGTAGTACTGCGGGTCCCGCGGCAAGCTGGACAGGCCGTTGACGCCGCCGACCTCCAGCGTCACCCAGTCGGGGCGCATGTAGCCTTCCTCGAACACATGCACCTGCACCAGCCGTTGCGCGGCCAAGGTGCGGGCGGCCTGGTGCATCGGCCGGCAGTCGCCGAACAGCACGATGTCGGTGATGCCGCGGCGCTCCAGCAGCGACTCCAGGTAGGCGGGCCAGCCGGCCAAGCCGCCGCGGTAGTTCACCGCACCGGGCCGCCGCCAAAACAGCCAGTCGCCGCCATGGAAGTTGACGCGGTGGACGCCGTGGCCGCGGGCCGCCAATGCGTCGCCCAGGTGGCGGAAGAACGGGCCGGCCAGGCCCTGAAGGAACAGGAACTGCCGGGCGGACGCTTGCATCATCGCGTTGTCCTCTTTGGCGTCGTCTTGGCCATCCAGCCTGCCACCGCTCCCTGCACCCGCCGCAGCCGCACCAGTGGGCTGACCGGCCAAAGATCCGGGCGAGCCAGCCGGTCCAGCAGCACCTCGGCCGGGCAAGGCAGGCCTGTCACCGGGTCCAGGTAACGCGGATACATCAGCAGCACACCTGCTGCTAGTTCATGCAAGGTCAACTCTCTGTTGCGGCGCAACAACGGCGCCATGTCCCGCGTCAGCCCCCATCCGGCATAGAAGGGCTGGCCCCAGCAGGTGACAACCCGGCCGCGCAGCAGCGCCTCGAACCCGGTCAGCGACGTCAGGGTGTGAACCTCTGGGACGGCGGCAATCAGCGCAGCCATCGGCACGCCGCGCACGATCTGGTCAGCATATTCAAGGGCTTGCGCGTCGGGAATGGCGCCGTTGCGGTGGCCGGCGTCCACGTCGGGGTGCGGCTTGTAAAGGATGTGAGCGTCCGGCGCAGCCCGTCGTGCCGCCTGCAGCAACGCCAAGTTGCCCCGCACGGCCCCGCCGCCCAGCCGCACCGAGAGGTCGTCCCCGACCTGGCCCGGCACCAGGATCACCCGTCCAGCGGGCAACTGCGGCAGCGGCGCAACTCCAACATTATATTTCGTAACTCCGGTCCGGACTAGCCGGTCCACCACCGCCGCGGCTCGGTCGAGCAGCGCCCGGTCGAAACTCATCGTCGCGAGCATGGTCTCCAGGTCGCTTGGCCGGCTTGGGTCGTAGTAGATGCCCGTGCCATCGACGATGATGCTGCATGGCGGCAAGAAGTCGCTGCCCAGGCCGACGGAGCGCAGGAAGCCGTCCTCCACCCGGAGCACCGGCACGCCGGCCTCCCGCAAGCCCTCCGGCATCCGCGATGCCCAGGCGGCCACCGCCCCGCCCGTCCGGCGCGCGGCGGCCAGGGCGGGGGCGCCCTGCGGCGGGGCGCGGACGCCGGTGTGCAGGAAGGCGCCGATTCGCTGGCGCTTCCAGAACTGCATCCCCATGCAGCCGGCGATGCCGCGGTTGGCGTCGCACAGCCGCCGCCATTCGGCCGCGATGTCCAGCGCCGCCTCGAAGCTGGTCGGCTGGCCGGTGAAGGGGTCGCGGTAGGCCGCGCCGGTCAGCAACCCGGCGGCGGCGACCTGCGCCGGGCTGCGGGTGGCGGCGCGGGGCGGGGCGGCAGGCCCGTCCTCGGTCACGCCCCAGCCGGCGAACCAGGCCGGCGCATGGGCGTGCACCGTGCGGCCAGCCAGCAGGCCCAGCAGGCCCAACTCGCCATCGCCGGCCACATGTACCTCGTCGGCCAGGTCGAGCAGCGGCCATGGATCAGCCGGGCCGTGCAGCACCCGGCACCCGGCGGCGCGCGCGGTGTCTGCAAGCCGGCCGGGCGGCGCAACGACCACGGTCAGCCCCGCAGCCCGCCGCGCCAGCACCTCGGTCAGCATCGCAAGGTCCCGCCCGGGATCACCGGACGCCTGCACCACGGCAAGGCCGCTTCCGGGCCGGGCCAGCACCGCATCCGGCGGGTCGGCCCATGCGGCGCCGCCGACGCGGTGGCGGACCATCATCGCCGCCCCGGCCGCGGCCCGCCGCAGCAGCGCCGGGTCATCCGGCCCCGCCCACAGCGCCACCTCCGCCGAACCCGGCGTTGGCGTTCTGGCCGACCAGCCCCCGGCCACCGTCCCGCTCAGCCAGGGCGGGTCGGGCAGAAAGTGCGGGGTCTGCAGCGGCCCCATTACAAAGTGCAACAGCGGGCGGGCATCGCGCGGCATACGGGCACGGTCCGAACCGGCCACCAACCGGCACGGGGCACCGTCCGCCAGCGCCAGCCCTAGCCCGGGCAGCAGGGCGGCGACATCCGGTGGATGCCGTCCCACCAGGCAAACCGGCGTTGCCGCCCGGCCTGCCGGTCCTGCGGCATCAGGGCCGGTCATGGCAAACCGGCGGCTTGGCAAGGGTGGCAATGGCCGCAAGTTGGAGGGTTCCCGACATCTTTGCGCCACAGAGGCCTCTGATGTATGCCGCCGGGGTGTGCTGCAACGCAACAGAGTTGACCAAAACTGTACCAAAGCGGTCATCCCATGTTGCCCATGGGACACGCAGGACGCTATAGCCGAAATTTACGCCACCTACCGCCCGGAGCCGGCCGCCAGGGGGCAGCCTGCGCCCGACCTGGGTCGAACCCGGCGCTTGCCGGACCGGAGTGCTACATTGGACGGCAGCGTTAAAGCGAACACCGAGTACCTGGCCGCCCTGCAACCCATCGCCATCATCGGCGCCGCCTGCCGTCTGCCGGGCGCCACGGACCTGAACGGATTCGCCGAGCTGCTGGCCGCCGGGCGGGACGCCGTGACGGAAATCCCGGACGGCCGCTGGACCAAGTCCGCCTTCTTCCACCCCGCGCGGGACCAGCGCGGCAAGGCCTACACCTTCGCCGCCGGTGTGCTGGGCGCGGTGGACGGGTTCGACGCCGGGTTCTTCGGCATCTCGCCGCGGGAGGCCGCGCAGACCGACCCGCAGCAGCGCCTGTTGCTGGAGCTGGCGCACGAGGCCCTGGAGGACGCCGGGCTGGACGCCGGGCGGCTGGCTGGGATGGCGGTCGGGGTGTATGTCGGCGGGTCTGCCTGGGACTACACGACGCTGCACGCGGGCGACCCCTCGGTGATGGACGCCTACTCGATGACGGGGGCGACGCTGTGCTCCCTGTCCAACCGGATCAGCTACGCCTTCGACCTACGGGGGCCGAGCTTCACCGTCGATACCGCGTGCTCCTCCTCGCTGGTGGCGCTGCACCAGGCGTGCGAGGCGATCCGCGCCGGACAGGCGCCGATGGCGCTGGTGGGCGGCGTGAACCTGCTGCTGTCGCCGCAGAGCTTCGTGGGCTTCTGCGCCGCCTCGATGCTGTCGCCGCGCGGGCGGTGCCATGCGTTCGACGTGCGGGCGGACGGCTATGTCCGGGCCGAAGGCGGCGGCATGATCGTGCTGAAGCCGCTGCGCGCCGCGCTGGCCGATGGCGACACCGTGCATGCCGTGGTACGCGGGACCGGCGTGAACTCGGACGGGCGGACCAACGGCTTCTCGCTGCCCAACCCGCAGGCACAAGCCGCCCTGCTGCGGGCCGTCTATGGCCGCTTCGGCATCGATCCGGACGACCTGGACTACGTGGAGGCGCACGGCACCGGCACCCCCGCCGGCGACCCGATCGAGGCGGCTGCCCTGGGTGAAGTGCTGGGCCAGCGCCGGGCACAGCCGCTGCCGATCGGGTCGGTGAAGACCAACATCGGCCACCTGGAGGCCGCAAGCGGCATGGCCGGGCTGCTAAAGGCCGTGCTGGCGTTCCGCTCCGGCCGGGTGCCGGGATCGCTGCATTGCGAGACGCCGAACCCCGCCATCCCGTTCGGCGCCCTGAACCTTACCCTTAATCCAGACGGACTGGCCCTGCTGGGCGCAGGCGGAGGCCGGCCGGCGATGATCGGCGTCAACAGCTTCGGTTTTGGCGGCACCAATGCCCATGCGGTGCTGGAGGCGCCTCCGGCCGAGGCTCCCCCGGCTGAGGCAACATTGGCCGGCAAGCTGCAGCACGACGACCGCAGCGCGTCGGTTCTGCTGCCCGCCGGCGGCGCATGTCCGGGCGGCGGCGCGGGTGCGGCCCTGCCGCCGCTGCTGCTGTCCGCGCGCTCCGGCGGCGCGCTGCGCGGGCTGGCCACCGCCTGGCGCGACCTGCTGGATGATGGGGAGGCCGACGCCGCCCTGATCCGCGGCGCGGCGCTCGGGCGGGAGCAATACAAGCTGCGCCTGGCCGTCACCGGCGCCACCACGGCAGAGCTGGGTGCGGGGCTGCGCGCCTACCTCGCGGAGCAGGCGACCCATGCGGTTGCGGCCGATACGGCGGTCAGCGGGCGCGTGGCGTTCGTGTTCTCCGGCAACGGCAGCCAGTGGGCTGGCATGGCGGCGGACGCCACGGCGCGAAGCCCGGCATTCCGTGCTGCGCTGGCCACGGTCGATGCTGCGCTGCGGGGTCCGTTGGGTTGGTCCGTGCAGGCGCGGCTCGCCGAGGCTGGGACGCCAAGTGCATCAGGCCTATCTGAGTCGATGCGCGACACCTCGGTCGCGCAGCCCCTGCTGTTCGCGATCCAGGTGGCGACCGTCATGGCGCTGCGGACGGCTGGCGTGCAGCCGGACGCCTGCATGGGCCACAGCGTCGGCGAGGTCGCGGCGGCATGGACGGCCGGGGCGCTGACACTGGACCAGGCCGCCCGGGTGATCGCGGTCCGCAGTCGCCTGCAGGCGCGCACGGCAGGCGAGGGCGGGATGGCCGTGCTGGGCCTGGATGCGAAGGCCGCCGCCGCGGCACTGGCCGGCCTGCCGGGGCGGATCGAGGTCGCCGCCAGCAACAGCCGGAGCGCCACCACCGTCGCCGGCTCGCAGGAGGCGCTGGCCAACTTGGCGGCGGAGGCGGCGGAGCGCGGCTGGGCGCATACCGCGCTGGACCTGGACTATGCCTTCCACAGCCGTGCCATGGACGCCATCCAGGCCCCGCTGGCGGCGGAGCTGGCGGGCCTGGCGCCCAGCCCGGCCAGCCTGCCCTACATCTCGACCGTGACCGGCGGCCCGGCCGATGGCACCACGCTGGACGCGGAGTATTGGTGGCAGAACGTCCGCGCGCCCGTGCGCTTTGCCGAGGCGGCGGCGCACCTGGTCGCCTCGGGCGTGCGGATCTTCATCGAGGTCGGGCCGCAGCCGGTGCTGCAAGCCTACTTGCACGACGCGTTGCTGGCCGAGGACGCCATCGGCCGGGTGCTGCCGACCCTGTCGCGCCGTGCCGCGTCCGGCGACCCAATCCTACTGACCGCCGGGCGCGCCCATGCGGCGGGGTGCGACATCCGCCGCGCGCCGGCCTTTGCCGGGCCACGCCGCCTGGCCGGGCTGCCCGCCTATCCCTGGCAGCGCGAGCGGCATTGGCTGCCCCGCACGACCGAGGCGGTCGCGGTGGTGGAGGCACCGAGCGAACACCCCCTGCTTGGCATCCGCTGCGGCGCGGAGCCGGTCGAGTGGCGCAGCCACCTGGGCACCGCGCTGCAGCCCTGGTTGGCGGACCATGTGGTGGGCGGCGCCGTCGTCGCCCCTGCCGCCGCCCTGGCCGAGATGGCGTTGGCCGCCGCCCGCGCCCGCCATCCCTGCGCCGCCGCGTTGGAGGTGCTGGACCTGGAGATCAACCGGCCCCTGGTGTTCGAGCATGGGGCGTTGCGCGAGGTCCGCCTGCGGGTCGGGACCGCCAATGGCGGGTTCGAGATCGCATCCCGTCCGCGCTTATCGGACGAGCCGTGGACCGTGCACGCCGCGGGACGGCTGGGCGCCGCCGATACGGCAGCCCCGGCCCGCGACGCGCCGCCCGCCGAGAGGATCGAACGCACGCTGGACGGCGCCGCGCTGTATGGCATGGCGGCCAGCCTGGGCCTGGCCTACGGGGCGGCGTTCCAGGTCGTGTCGGATGTCGGGATCGGGCGTGGCACGGCGCTGGTCCGCTTCCTGCCGCAGATGGCGTCCGGCTTGGCCCCCAGCTTGGGTGAGGCCTCGTTCATGGTGCCGCCGCCCGTGATGGACGGTGCGCTGCAGGGCTTGCTGGCGCTGGCGGCGGGGCTGCTGGGCGACGGCGATGGGGTGCTGCCGTGGCGCTTCGGCCGGGTGCGGCTGCTGCGTCCGGCCGGCGTCGTGCCGGCGGCGGCGCGGCTGCGGGTGACCCGGGTTGGTCCACGCTCGGTCCGCGCCGACATCGCACTGCTGGACGCCGCCGGGCAGGTTGCGGTCGAGCTGCTGGACTGCTGGTTCGTGCGCGTTGCGCTGAGCCGGGCGGCGACCGAGGACCGGCTGTTCCACACCCTCCTGGTCCCCAGCCTGCTGACGCCGGACCTGACCCCGCTGGGCCTGGCCGGCGGCGCGACCGAGGCCGAAAGCATCCTGGGCGAGGACGACGGCGAGGCCGGGGAGGCCGGCATCCTGGCCGACGCCTTCGCCGCCGTGGCCGCCGCTGGCGTGCTGCGGCGCCTGCTGCCGGACCCTGCGGCGGCATTCAAGGTCGGCGGGCTGATCGAGGATGGCGTGGTCGCCGCGGCGGCACGCGACCGGCTGGAGGAGGTCCTGGGTTGGATGGCCGGGGATGGGCTGGCGCTGGCGCAGGACGGCATCTGGACCGTGCTCGACGACGACATCGCCGCCGATGACGTGCTGCGGACCCTGCTGTTCGACCAGCCGCGCGCCGTGGCCGATGCCGCCCTGCTGTCCCTGGCGGCCGAGCAGTTGGAGGCGGTCCTGCGCGGCGTCCCGGCTGCCGCGCCTGCCCCGGCGTTGCTGGACGGGATGCTGCATGGCGCCCCGGCCGCCGCCGCGGCGGCTGACGCGCTGCTGGATGCGGTGGGTCGCTTGGCCGCCGCTTGGCCCACGGGACGGCCGCTCCGCATCGTGGAGGTCGGCGCCCGCCGCGGCGCCTTCACCCGCCAGTTGCTGCGCCGGTTAGATGCAGCGGCGGTGCATGTCCGGCTGGACGCTGCCACGACGGCGGAGGACTTGCCTGCGCTGAGCGGTGCGCTGGCCGGCTGGCCCGGGGCCGCGGCTTGCCTTTGGCAGCCCGGCGCAGGACGTGCGCCGTACGACGTGATCGTGGGCTACCTTCCCCTCGCGCTGGGCGCGTTGGACCCGGCGGCGCTGCATGACCTGGCGGTCCTGGCCCCGGGCGGCCTGGTGCTGCTGGCCGAACCCGGCCCCAGCCGCGCCTGGAGCCTGGTGCAGCCTGCCGCTCCCTTGCGGGAGGGTCGGGCCTGGACCCGTGCCCTGGCCGCCGCCGGGCTGATGGATGCGGTGGCGCGGCCGGTCGCGGCAAGCTGGCCCGCAACCCTGCTGATGGCGCGCGTGGCGCCGGTTCCGGCATTGCCGGCCGCAGCGCCGGCGGCTGTCGCCGTCCTGGCCCGGCCCGCGGACGCCATGGCCGATGCGGTCTGCTCGGAGCTGGCGGCGCGCGGGATGCGTGTCGCCCGCACCGCGCTGGACAGGGCGCCAGCCCTGCTGTCCGGGTGGGCGCGCAAGCCTGGCACGATGCCCGCCCGGGTCGTGCTGGTGGCGGAGGGGGCGCTGCCGGACTGGCTGGACCTGCTGGCCGAGGTCGGACAGGTGGTGACCAGCGGCATGGTCACGGTGCTCGTCTCCAGCGCCGCGGTGGCCGACCCGCTCGCCGCCGCCTTGACCGGCGTGCGCCGGGTGATGGCGAACGAGATGCCGGACGTGCGGTGCCGCCTCGTGCGCCTGAACGCCGCGGCGGCCAGGACGGCCGCGGATGAGGTGCTGCGTCCGGACGGGGAGGACGAGGTCGCCTGGCTGTCCAACGGCCGCATGGCGCCCCGCCTGCGCCGCGGCCTGGCCCGCACGGATGCGCCCGCCGCGCCCAGCCTGCGCCTTGCGGTCGAGCGGCCGGGCTTGTTGGACAGCCTGCGCTGGGCCACGGCGCTGCCGGAGCGGCCCGGCCCCGGCCAGGTCGCCATCGATGTCCGCGCTGCCGGGCTCAACTTCCGCGATGTGATGTGGGCCATGGGACTGCTACCGGACGAGGCGTTGCTGGACGGCTTCGCCGGGCCGACCATCGGGCTGGAATGCTCTGGCGTGGTGGCGGCGGTGGGAGAGGGCGTGACTGCGTTCGCGCCTGGCGACCGGGTGATGGCCTTCGCGCCCGCCAGCATGAGCACGCGGACCGTAACGGCCGCCCATGCGGTGATGCCGATGCCCGAGGGCATGGACTTCGCCGCCGGCGCCACGGTGCCGGTTGCGTTCTTGACCGTCGCCTATGGCCTGGGCCACCTGGCGCGGCTGTCGCAGGGCGAGCGGGTGCTGATCCATGGCGGGGCCGGCGGCGTCGGGTTGGCGGCGATCCAGTATGCGCAGGCACGCGGGGCGACCATCTTCGCCACCGCCGGGTCGGACGCCAAGCGGTCGCTGCTGCGCCGGCTGGGCGTCGATCACGTGCTGGACAGCCGCAGCCTGTCGTTCGCCGACGAGGTGATGCGGCTGACCGACGGCGGCGGCGTGGATGTGGTGCTGAACTCGCTGAACGGCGAGGCGATGGAGCGCAGCCTGGGCCTGCTGCGGCCGTTCGGGCGGTTCCTGGAGCTGGGCAAGCGCGACTTCTATGCCAACTCGGCGGTGGGGCTGCGGCCGTTCCGGCACAACGTCAGCTACTTCGGCATCGACGCCGACCAGTTGCCGCTGCGCCGGCCGGAGCTGGCGGCGGCGCTGTTCGCCGAGATCGGCGCCGGGCTGCGCGACGGCAGCCTGCGTCCGCTGCCGCACCGGGTGTATGATTATGCCGATGCGGTGGATGCGTTCCGGCTGATGCAGTCGGCCGGGCATATCGGCAAGGTCGTGCTGGCGCCCGGCGCGGTGCTGCCCGCCGTTGCCACCGCAGCGCCGACGGTGCAAATTCGCGATGACAGGACCTACTTGGTCACCGGCGGGTTGGGCGGCTTTGGGCTTGCCACGGCGCGCTGGCTGGTTGCGCAGGGCGCTCTGCACCTGGCGCTGGTCAGCCGCCGCGGCCCGGCCGACCCGGACGCCGCCGCCGTGCTTGCCGCATTGCCCGGCGCAGTGGCGCTGGCCTGCGATGTGGCGGACGAGGCCGCGTTGGGCGAGGTGCTGGACACCATCCGGGCCGGCATGCCTCCCCTGGGCGGCGTCGTGCATGCGGCGGTGGCGATGGACGACGCCCTGTTGCCGGACCTGACGCCGGAGCGGTTTGCCGGCGCCCTGCGGCCCAAGCTGGGCGGCGCCGACGCGCTGGACCGGCTGACCCGGCAGGACCCAGTGGAGCTGTTCGTGCTGTACTCCTCCGTGACGACGGCGCTGGGCAATCCCGGCCAGGCCAACTACGTCGCGGCCAACATGGCGATGGAGACGGTCGCGCTGCGGCGTGCGGCCTTGGGCTTGCCGGCGCTGGCGGTGCAGTGGGGGCCGGTCGGCGACGCCGGCTACTTGGCGCGGCAGGCCGGGGTCGGTGCGGCGCTGGCCAAGCGGCTGGGCGGCGCGCACCTGACTGCGGCCGAGGCGCTGGCGGCGCTGCCGCGGCTGCTGGCGTCGGGGCAGCCGGTGGTGGGGTTCGCCGACATCCGCTGGGGGTCGCTGGGCGCCAGCCTGCCGCTGCTGCGGACGCCGATGTTCGAGGAGGTGCAGGGCGGCGCCGGGGAGCCGGCGGCGGAGGTTGACCTGCGCGAACTGCTGGCCACCTGCACGCCGGAGGCGGCTCGCACCAAGGTCGTGGAGCTGCTCACCGAGGAGGTGGCGCGCATTACCAAGCTCGCCGCCAGCCGGATCGAGGCTGGGCGGCCACTGGTGGAGCTGGGCATGGACAGCCTGATGGCGGTGGAGTTGCGGCTGGCGGTGGAGCAGCGGTTCGGGCTGTCGCTGCCGGTGCTGGCGTTGTCCGAGGGCGCGACGCTGCACGCCTTAGCCGGGCGGGTGATCAAGATGCTGGGCAGTAGCCCGGCGCCGGTAGACGCAGTCGCGGAGATGGCGGAGCGCCTGGCGCGCTTCGAGGACACTCCCCTGGAGGACGCCCTCGCCGCTTCTCCCTCTCCCTCCGGGAGAGGGTCGGGGTGAGGGAGGCTACATGCTCCGAGCCGTCCTATAGCAGCGCCCGTCCGCTGCCCTCGCCGGCCGGCTTTGGTTTCCGCGGCTTCCCTCACCCCGACCCTCTCCCGAAGGGAGAGGGGGCAGAAAAGGTTTGCCTATGAACTCCTTCGGCTTGTCCGCTGACGCCAAGGCGCGCCTGGTCACCCGCCTGGCTACCCGCCGCGCCGCAGCCCCGGCGCGAGAGGCCGTCGCACCAGCCGCGCCAGCACTGGGCGACCAGGAGGCGATGGCCGACATGCGCATGGTGCAGCGGGCCGGCGAGGCGCTCGGGATCGAGAACCCGTATTTCCGCGCCCATGCTGGCATCGCCGGCGCCCGGACGGTGATTGGCAATGCGGAGTATGACAACTTCGTCTCGTACAACTACCTCGGCCTGAACGGCGACCCGCGTATCAGCGACGCCGCCAAGGCCGCCATCGACCGCTATGGCACCAGCGTCTCCGCCAGCCGCATCGTGTCCGGGGAGCGCCCGGTGCACCGTGCCCTGGAGGAGGCCCTGGCTGCCGCCTACGGCACGGAGGACGCGTTGGTGCTGGTCAGCGGGCACGCGACCAACGTGACGGTGATCGGCCACCTGGTGACGCGCGACGACGCGGTGTTCCATGACAGCCTGAGCCACAACAGCATCGTGCAGGGCTGCATCCTTTCCGGCGCCCGCCGGGTCAGCTTTCCGCACAACGACCTTGCTGAGCTGGACCGCCTGCTGTCGCAGATCCGCCCGGGGTTGAAGCGGGCGCTGGTGGTGGTGGAGGGGCACTACAGCATGGACGGCGACGTGCCGGACTTGCCGGCGCTGGTGGCGCTGGTGCGCCGCCACCGGGCGAGCCTGATGGTCGATGAGGCGCACAGCCTGGGAGTGCTTGGCCCCAACGGCCTGGGCATCGCCGAGCGGTGCGGCGTGGACCCGGCCGACGTGGACATCTGGATGGGCACGCTGAGCAAGACCTTGTCGTCCTGCGGTGGCTACATCTGCGCCTCGGCGGCGATGATCGAGCACCTGAAGTACTCGGCGCCGGGGTTCGTTTACTCGGTGGGGATGCCGCCGCCGGTGGCCGCCGCGGCGCTGGCCGCCCTGCAGGCGATGCGGGCGGAGCCGGGGCGGGTGACGCAACTGCAGGACAACGCCGCCTACTTCATGGCGCAGGCCAGGGCGGCAGGGCTGGATACCGGGCACTCGGTGGGCGCAGCCATCGTGCCAGTCATGACCGGCAGCAGCATCCGCGCCGCCCGTGCCGCCGCCTGGCTGTTCAAGCACGGGGTGAACGTGCAGCCGATCATCTATCCCGCGGTGCCCGAGCGGGCGGCCCGGCTGCGCTTCTTCATCAGCAGCCTGCACGAGCGGCCGCAGCTTGCCCGGGTGGCGCTGCTCACGGCGGAGGCGCTGGCGGCGGCAGGGAGCGAGCGGGTCAGCCTGGCCGACCTGGCGATGAAGCTGGCGCGGTGATCCCCTCCCTCTCCCTCCGGGAGAGGGCCGGGATGCGGGAGGCGACAAGGGCCGGCTCCAACCGCCTGAGCACGGACATCCGCGCCGAAAAACCCGGGGTGTGGTCCTTGCGGCTTTACTCACCCCGGCCCTCATAAGTGCCATGCCGGGCCGAGCGCAGGACCCCTCGATGCGGCGTTGCGGCCCGCATCATCACAAGCCGCATCCGCGACGCGGAAGTCTAGCGATCGTGGGCGCGGTCCGTACGGCTCTGGATTGCCGCGCCGAACCCGGCTCGCAATCACGGTTGCGGATTGGCTGCAGCATCGTAAGGGTCAGATTGGAGGGCCGTTAGTACTACACCCCGAAGCTGGTCGAGACGGTGAGCATGACGTGATCGATCCGGTGACGGTACTGACCAAGGCGCAGTCCATGACGAACGTCATCGACGCCAATGAGCGCACCAGCCAGCGCAAGGCTGGGTGAGTCAAAACTGGGTTGAAGCCGGAAATCGCGGCGGAGTAGGCCGGGCAGGGACTGATCGGTGACGGGATGTCAGCACAGAAAGCAAGGCAACTCCAACCCGGTGCTGTCCCAGTCCCCGCAACGAACCAGCGTCAGCCCTGTTCGCCGAAGATGAATTGATCGACCGCCTTCGCGAAGCCCTCGTCGTTGTAGGACGCTGTCACCCCGGTCGCCTGCGCCTGCACCTCCTTCGACGCATTCCCCATTGCGATCGACAGGCCGCTCGGCTTGAACATCAGCACGTCGTTCGGCATGTCGCCGATGGTGGCGATCTCGTGCGGTTCGATGCCGTAGTGCTCCGCCAAGTAGGCGACCACCGCGCCCTTATTGGCCTGCGGGTGGGTGACGTCCAGGTAATACGGCTGCGATCGTGCGGCTGACACCGTATCTCCCAGGGCCTGCTGCACATCCCGTTCGCACCGCTCCACCAGTGGCAGGTCGTCGCTTACGCCGACGATCTTGACCGCCCGGTCCAGCGCGTCGCCGAAGTCCGCCACCACCTTGGGTCCGAACTGGACGGTCTTGCCCTCGCGCTCCACATGCGGCGCGGCGGCGTTATGGATCATCCAGTCCTCGGCGGTATAGACCCACGCGTCGAGACCGTGCTGCACGATGACATCGTAGGCCTTGCGGGCCGCCGCGGGATCGATGGTGCGGGACAGCACGACGGACTGGTCGGGATTGACGAACACCCCGCCATTGAACCCGGCGATGATGCCATTCAGCCCCAGCGGCTTCACCAACATGGCCATCCCCCGCGGCGGCCGGCCGGAGGTCACGGCGAATCGGATGCCAGCCGCCTCCATCCGGTGCACGGCGGCGACGGCCCGGTCGGTCAGCACCTTCTGTTCCGTCACCAGGGTGCCATCGACGTCGGCCAGGAACAGTTTTATGTGCGGCCCAGCCATCCCGGCACTCCCAAATTCCACGTCATTACGCCCGGCGCTGTACCAGGGTTCCTAGCCGCCGCTGCGATTGACTGCCGGGACAGCCGCAGCCGGCCTATCTCCGGCGGCCTTCGCCAGAACCGTCCGGTCCGCAAAAGGCTTCAAGGCGGCCAGCTTCGCAGGGGCGGCCTGGGCCACCGCCGGCTTCAACCCCGCGGACTTGGCAACGGTGGCTTTGCCGGCGGCCTTTTCGGCGGCAGCTTTCTCGGCTCTTGCCTTCTCGATCCCAGGCTTCTCAACCAGAATGACGCCGCCCAGCGGAGCCTCCGCGCCCGGCGCCGAGCTGTCGGCCACGATCAGCGTGTTGCCGGCCAGGGGCGAGGGCACGCGGTTGGCCAGCAGAAGGCTGCGGAACTTGATGTCGGTTGCCGCCGAGCGCTCGTACTCCGCGTCCAGCACCCCGTGCAGGTCGAGGAAGCGGTTCATCACCGTGGGGATACGGATGCAGCCCTGCGACGCCGGGTGGCCGATCCGCTGCTCCAGCTTGTCCGGGTCGGTCGCGTGCATCTCCAGGCGGATCAGGGTGCTGTCGGGCTTGCCCACCTCCTCCGCCCAGCCCTTGCGCGCGCGCTGCCAGCCGAAATCCCATACGCGCATGCCCTTGCCGCCCAGGCCACGGATGCCGTAGCCGTTCACCGTGCCCTCTGCGCGGTAGCCCAGGATGGCGCCGGTGATGTGGAACACGCCGCGGGGCGTAACGTAGTGGTCGTAACGGCCCGTGGAGCCCGTGGAGACGTGGGTGGCGCCGATCACCTTCCATTCGCCGTCAGGCGTGGCCATCAAGACTGCCAGGCCTTGGGCGCGCGGGCTGCGGTCCACCACCACCACCAGTTGCGGCCGGTCGGGCGCGAAGCCGTCCATGGCGGCCTCGGCCTGGGCCAGTGCGACCCAGCCGGCGTCGCGCGCCGGGGTGGGGGGGACGGCATGCAGCACCTCGGCGTTGAAGGCCTCGCGCAGGCGCAGCACTTCCACCTCACGGGCGACCTCATCCAGCGCAGGAGGCTCAGCCGGCGTGGGATCGGGGGCAGGCATGAACGTCAGGGAGGCGCCCGGGTCAGGGGACGCCAGCGCCGGGACAGCCAACCCAAGCGCCAGCAACAGGCCAGGCGCGGCGAAAGGCTTGAACATCATGCGTTCACCCTCGTTTGCAGGATCGGCGTTTACAGGACTGGCGTTGAGAGCTTGGCCAGGTGCAGCAGCCCTGGCAGCATTAGCGGCATAGAAGCTGCGCTTCCAGCCCCGACGTGCCGCATGGACTATACTGCAACCTCGGCACACCCGGCGCATTATGCATGGCATCCGCAGCCAAGGACGCCAGCATGACCGACACCAGCAAAACCCCCTCCGAGGAAGCCGCCGAGCTTCGCACCCAGTTGGACGAGCTGCGCGCTACCGACCCGGCGCCGCGCGTCGCCCAGGCCAAGCAGCAGGTGGCAGACAGCGTAAGTCATGCTGCCGACAGCGTGAGCCAGGTCGCGGCCAACGTTGCGGAGAGCGTCTCGCAAACGGCGTCCAACGTCAGGGACTCGGTGTCCAGCGCCGCCGCCGGCGTTGCCGAAACCGTGGCGGCGCCAATCCGCCAGGGCGCAGACCGGGTGCGCGGCGCTGCCGCCCAGGTGTCGGCGGGAAGCGAGAGCCTGTCCGAGCGCGTGCGGGACCAGCCGTTCCTGGCGTTGGGAGCTGCGGTGCTAACCGGCTACGTGGTTGGCCGTATCGTTCGCTGAGCAGGCCTTTCAAGCTCCTCACGCACCCGGGAGCAGAGCGGGCTTGAGCATCTTTACGGATACATCTGCTCTGATTGTACGAGCCGGTTTGGGTCACCCGTTTGCACCCTGCCGGCTTGCACGGCAGGCCTTCGGTCTGGCCCTGCATCCTGGTGCGACTGCAACATTATGACCGGCAACGCTTCAGTGATGAGTCGGTGTCCACTTAGCGCAACGGCGCAATTCGGAACCGGCGGCCATGTCATTCCGGTAGAAGATAAGCCCGCCTGCGTGAGGGTTGCCCGGAAGGATGAACCCCTAGTGCTAGGGGATATGGCCTGCTGACGGCAGGCTATTTACTCCAGTCCTATCCTGGTGCCGTCCAGCACGGCATCCGCAGCCTTCTCATGTGCCGCCGCGAAGAATGGGACGGCACCGTCTGGATGGCCTGCATCGGGACAGCGGCATGAGGTCTTTGGCGCCCCATGAAGGTGGCGCAGGCAGTGGTCAACACCGTGACCGGCGACCGCAGCCTGCACGGTTACCGGGCAGGAACGGCGGCGGCGGCTCCCGATGCTGGGCCTGCCGACCCGCTTCCCAGCCCTGCCGGATCGAGACGCCGTGCGCAACGGAGTTGTTCGGCGGGATCGGACTTCCTGGAGCAGTCTCGATGGTCAGAAGTGAAGCAGATAGGCAGTTCGCGGCATGCGCCGGCGCGGGGCCACGTGATGGGCGTCATGCTGAAAACGCAATGAGACAGCGTTCGGATCGGCCGTGCGAAACTTGCGTCAAAAACCTTCATGGCGCGGCTTGACTCGTTGCTAAAGTGCGCGACAAAGTTGCATTGTGCACGGTGCAAGGCGATTGTCGGTTTAGTTCCAGGGAGAGATGAAAAAATGTATGTGAAGCGCAGGTTTGGGGCTGCCGTCATGGGAGTGGCCGCAATCGCCTTGGCCGGTTGCGCACAGACGCCGTTTGGGCCGACGGTCCAGGTCATGCCCGGGCACGGAAAGACGTTTGAGGCCTACCAACTTGATGCGGCCACATGCCAGCAATACTCGGCTCAGTCGGTTGCCGGCCAGGCGCAGGCGGCAAACAACCGAGCGGTCGGCGCGGCGGTGCTGGGCACGGTGCTGGGTGCCGGGCT
>CAXTFY010000070.1:0-10344 GCA_964243265.1 uncultured Acetobacteraceae bacterium
TCCGGGTCCAGGCCCAGCACGGCATCGGCGGTGCGGCTGAAGTACTCAAGGCCGCCATCCCGGCAGGTCCCACCCTGCCAAATCGACGGGTCCAGCGCCTTCGCGGCGACCGGCAGCTCCAGGCTGATGTTCTCCACGGCCGCGTTGTTGCTGCTCGCCACCACCACGGCGAAGTCCATCAGGTCCAGCCCCGAC
The DNA here is from genome assembly GCA_964243265.1 of uncultured Acetobacteraceae bacterium. GTDB lineage: Bacteria > Pseudomonadota > Alphaproteobacteria > Acetobacterales > Acetobacteraceae > DASWOJ01. The sequence continues at coordinate 196 of CAXTFY010000070.1, forward strand.
AGGTCGCCCCGGGATCGTCAAGCCCGGCCAGCCGCTCGGCGCGCTACACCATGACGTGCGCCACCAGGTCCCGCAACAGCGTGGTCTTCCCCGTGCCGGGCGGCCCATTGATCGCCGCTAGGCCACACGGAGCCTCACCTTGCCCGAGATCGCGCACGACCGCATTGACCGCCGCCTGCTGCAGCAGCGTCAGCGGATGCAGCCCCGGCCCCGGCCAGCGCCCCAGCGGGAACCGCCCCGGCTGCAGCAGCTCCGCCAGCCGCGGGCGGTTGGCCCGGTCCAGCGCATCCCATGCCTGCCCCGGGGCCTGCCCCGGCGGGCAAAGGCCAAGGTAGGACGCCGCCGCCGAAATCCTATCCTCCCCGCCCGACAAGGCCGCCAGCACCTGGGCCAGGTCCCGCAGCAGGAAGCTGGACAGCAGGTCCGGCCGGGGCGGGTCCTTGCTGACCACCTCGATCGCGCACGGCGCGACCTGCCACAGCTCCGGCGGCAGCCCCATCTCCTCCGCCATTCCGAGCGACACCGCCCGCGGGTCGCGCCACGTCAGCGAGCGCGGCAGGCCCCCCGCGCCTGTCAAGGCAAGGTTGCCGCCGAACCGCTGCTTCAGTCCCCCTTCTGCCTCGCTCCAGCCCGCCAGGCCCGCGGCAGGCCCCTCCCACAGCACCTGCCCCGGGCCCCAGGCAAAGCTCGCAACGGCCAGGCTTGTCCGGCACCGCCATGCCCTACTCGTCCAGCACGACGGTCGCGGCGAGGATGTTGCCGTCTGCACGGCTGTTGGCCACGCCCTCGTCCGGCGCATCGGCAAACGCCGCGTCCAACCGGGCGAACGCTTGCTGGGCCGGCAGGGCGGCCAGGACCACCACATGCTAGCGGCGCGGTTCGGCCTCGTCCGCCGCCGGGGCAGGCGCGTCGGCGGGAGGCGCCTCCGGCCGACCGGCCGCGGTCTCCAGCAGCGGCCACGGCGTCGGGTCGCCGTCGCCCGGCGGCTCCCACTGCGCGGGGCCGTCCGGCCCGCCCTGGTTGCGTTGCTGCCCACCCTTTTCCGCCGCGAAGCTGCCCCAGTCGGACTTGGCTCCCTGCGGCGTCAGCACCTCGACCGCCATCCACGCGCGGATTACCCGCCCGGCCGTCTCAGGCGTTGGAGTCACGCGCGCTCCGTGGCAACCTCATGCATCGCCCGCTCCCGCAGCAGCACCGCGGCCCGATGGCCGCGCAGGCTGCGGTTCAGCAGGTCCAGGTACGCCTGCGCCTTCATGCCATGCGCCACGAAGCCCTTGAGCCGCAACTGCCGCCGGCGCCGATCCAGCTTCACCGACCAGCGATACCCCGTCTGCTCCGGCAAGGGCTGGCTGTCATTCAGGTGGAACGTCGTGATCCAATTGCTGCCAGCCATCAGATGCACCCCGGCCACGGCCGACCAGGGGACCAGCCCGGCTACCCCGATGCAGCGGAACCCCTCGGCGCCCAGCACCAGGAACGGCCCCGCCTTGCTGCGCCGCTGACGGTACCAGGTCCCGGCCAGGAACAAGCCGCCCAGTGCCGCAAGCCCAGCCGCGCCGCCAAGCAGAAGCAGCATGTCCTTGCTGTTCCCAACCCAGCCGCTGAACAGGCCCGCCCAGCCCACGAACAACGCCGCCGACACGAACAGGCCGCCGATCACCGCCGCGCCAATCGCCGATGCCAGCCGCGGGCGCTCATGCACCGGGACATCGGCGGCAACCGCGCCGGCCGCTGCCTCCAGGTTGGCCTGCAGCCGCCGGTCCCGCGCGACGGCGACCGCCAGCAGGTCCGCCCCCAGCGCCCGCCGCAGCCCCGCCCAGTCCCGGAACAGCCCGGCGGTGAACGCCGCGTCTTCCGCCTGCACCGGCCGCCCGGCGGCGACGAGCAACGCCTCGTCGGCGGGGATGCCCAGCGCCTCGATGCGCTGCCGGGTCGGCGGATGGGTGTCAGTCGGGTGCGGCTGGCGGTCCTCCAGGTGGCGGGCCGGGTCCTGGAACCCCACCGCCCCGGCGCGCTCCAGCACGGTTTCCACCAGGTCCGGGCTGGCGACGGCCGGGCGCTTGTACATCTCGCCGATCGCCCCGCCGATCAGCCCGGCACCGATCCCGGTCCGCACCAGCGCCGTGGCCGCCGCATGGCCGTCCCCCGCCGCCAGGCTGGCGCGGTCGGCCTCCAGCTCGCGCAGGCGGCTCCAGCGCGCGACCGTGTGGGAAAACGTGTCCATCACGTGCCCGGCCAGCACCGCCGCCGGTTGGAACACCGCCTCCATTGCCGGGGACTTGCCGCGCGTCTTGGCCGCCACGGCCTCCATGCTGCGCGCCATCCCGGCATACAGCGGCAGGAAGTGCTGGCTGTACTCGGTGTCCTCCCCGGTGAAGTGCGCCAACTCGTGCGCGATGATCGCCGCGATCTCCCCCTGGCTGAGCAGCGGCAGCATCGGCGCCGGCAGGTACAGGCTCCGCCCGGCCAGCACCCGCCGCTCCGGCAGCAGCAGGATGCCCGAGGACGTGGCGAAGAACCCCTGCGTCATCCCCAGCACCACGTTGTCCGGCGCCGCCGCCCCCTGCCCCGCCGCGACGCCGCGCAGGAACTCCCACAGCCCCGGCGCGTCCTCCGGCCCGGCCGAGCGGCCCAGCACCTGCATCGGCTCCGGCGTGAAGCCCCGCAGCGCCTGCCGCAGCTTGCGCACCGAGCTGATGGCGAAGACTACCGCGCCGACCCCCACGGCCAGGCCGAGCAGCAGCAGCTTGAACTCCCCCGTGTTGATGCTGTCGAGGAACCATGCGCCCCCGGCCTCGAACAGCACCGCGCCGAGCACGGCCACCGCGGTGCCGAGGGCGACGGCGCCCAGCAGCGGCGGCAGCACCCGCACGACGACACGGAACGACCCGACCAGCGCCTGGCGCGACCGCCGGCCGCGCCAGGCGCCGAGCGTGGCCGCCACCAGGCACGCCAGCACCGACAGCAGCGCCACCGCGCCGCCGCCGAGGGCGGCCCAGGCAGCGCCCTGCCGGGCCTGGTCGATCACGGCATCGCGGTGCAGGTCGGCCTCCGCGTCCTGCATGCGTTGCAGGGCGTCGGCGGCGGTGTAGGGCTGCGGGTTGTTGTTGAAGCGCACGACGGCGTTCGGGTCGCGGGCGGCGAGGGGCTGCAACCGCTCGACGGAGGCCTGCAGGCGGCCGGCACGCTGCGCGAAACCCTCGGCGGCGCCGGCGATGCGGGTGAGTTGCCACGCGCCGAGGCCGATCAGGGCGGCGGGCAGCAACAGGGCGACACCGGGGTGCCGCCAGCGTTCGGGGGTGGGCATTCAGGGGCCGTCCGGGGGTAGTGAAGGTGAAGTATCAGGGCGGGGTTGAGGGGTGGGCAACTCACGGGGGCGTGTGGTGGGGGTGGACGGCGGGGTGGTATACTTCCGATCTCCTGCCGTCGAGAGTTGGGTGACCCATGTCCAAAATCACGCTTCGCCCGTCCGGCACTACGCCTCCAGCCGCCATTCCTGATGATGCGGGTCACGAAGCGGGACAGGAGCGTTCAGAGGCATTGCCAGAGCAGCGCGACCTGGAACTGGAGCGGCAGTTGCGGCTTGCGCGCGAGGTGCTGATCGAGCAGGCCGACGCCTTGCGCGAGCTTGCCAAGCACTGAACCCGAACTTTCTGCGGCTTGAAGCCGTGCTGCTCTTGCACGACCAGGCGCTGCAGGACTACGGCGGCGTACCCGGCTTGCGGGATGAGGGATTGCTGTCCGGCGCGCTTGGGCGTCCGGTGAACAAGCTGGCTTATGGAGAGCCAGGGCTGGATTTGTTTGACTTGGCTGCAGCTTATGCGTTTGGCATTGCGGCCAATCATCCGTTCAACGATGGCAATAAGCGCACGGCCTGGGCCTGCTGCGTGCTTTCCTTACGCCGGAACGATGTCAGGCTGGTCGTGCAGCCAGATGACGTGGTGCAGCAGATGGTCCTGCTGGCATCGCGCGAGCTGGACGAGATGAGACTCGCCGAATGGCTGCGTGGGGCGCGCGTCGGCTGATGGGCGCGCGGCGGCGTCAGGCGGTGCTGAAGCCAATTTTGTTCAGGAATTCGCATAACCCGTCCTCCACGGCAGCAGCGCGACGGACTGCGGCACGGTCGATGTGAGTTGACAAGCTGGCGGCAGACATCGGCTTGCGATAGACGGGCCAGAACTGCAGCAGTGCCGCATTCGCCTGCCTTGCCGTCCTCGGCCGTTTCGTTTGATTGCCCTCAAGATGGCGGAGAAGCAGGGCCTCGTGACAAGGGTCCTGCCAAATCAGCAGCACGCCCGCTTGCCCTGCCTCCGCAATGGCATGAAGCATCCGGTCCGGCACGACATTGCGCGTATCGCTGTCGAGCAGTATGGCTCGGTGCTCGTAGGCGCCACCATACCTTGCCTCCTCACGACGCATCTTGGCCAAGGCCACCCTGATCAGGACCGAAGCATCCCCTGCACCCGGCTGCAGCAGCACAGTGTGAAAGTGGAACCGCTTGCACGGCTCGTTGGATAAAGCTTCCAACCGCTTGCCATAGCTCTGCTCGCTCTCACCTTCGCATCCAAGGAACACCCGACGCCGCAGGGCGATAAATGGCCTCATCCGATGCGCGGCACCGCGCCGAAAACACCCCCCAGGTACTTGCGGTAGTAGTTGTCGGTGCGTCGAACAGACTGGATGTCGCGCAGACCATAGACGCTCGTGCGGCCATCACCGTCCTTCTCGCAAAAGTAGATTTCCTCCTTGATGAGATTTTCCAGCAACGAAGCGTTGTGGCAGCTTGTCCAGAGTTGGCCGTTGAGTGGATTACGTATAGGGTCTGCAAACCACCGTAAAATTTCTGGAAGGATCAGTGGGTGAATACTGTTGTCAAGTTCATCAATCACCGCGATACCGCCAGTTTCCAATGCATTTAGGATCAACGGGTAGAGCTTGATGAACTCTCGTGTGCCATGGCTCTCGTAAGCCATAGGCATCGGCAAAGCCAAACCATCATGGATGAAGTTTGCGACTGCACCGTTTGGGGTAAGCTCCGTTTGCATGGAGCGGATGCCAACATCAATGCGCCCAACTTCACGGTTAAAAACCTCCGTCAGCTTGGGATAAGCCATATAATGCCTTGCAATGGCATCAACGGATAACTCCAGCCGCTGCTCCATAAGATTGCACGTAATCCAGGATGCAGCGGTCCAAAGCCGCTTTGACGGTGCATGCCCCAGTTCCGCCAGGGTTGCGATGACGCTGGCGTTTGGCCGCAGCATCTTGTCTAAGGCTTGGCGGAAACCTGCAAGGTCGAAGGCCTTCGAAGCAGTTACGGACCTATCTGGCCTCCGCTCAAACAATCTGATCCGCCGTGCGCCGGCAACGGGCCAGCAGTGAAGGGCTTCGCTAAGAATGTTCTGTCGTTCACCTCCGCCGACTCTGAATTCGTAAGAGTATCGGCATTGTGCAGGCTCAGCCCCCTCAGCCGGGGTGTTAGGATCGGGGCCGGAAAAGTCGGCTGCAATCCGCATTGGGGCTTGCAGCATGGCATGGTCATTAAACCGGTCGAACGGCATTCGCCTGTCACGCTGCCATTCGAAGCTGTCCTTCACGAACCAAGCCACGAACGCCAGCGCCTTCAGCACATTGGACTTCCCCGAAGCATTCGCCCCAAACAGCGCCACCACCTTCGGCGCACGCTCCGTGCTGCCGGGCCACAACGGCGCCAGCCGCCCCGGCTCCTCCGGCGCGTGCGCATCCGCCCGCAGGTCGATCACCTGGCGCTCCCGGATGGAGTAGAAGTTCTCGATCTCCAAGCGATGCAGCATCGTTGATCCCTGCCCCTAGAGGCTGGTAGCTAGGCCCACGAAGCGCAGGACTCAACAAAATCCTGCCGAATATGGGCGCACAACCAGCATGGACCGCATCGACCTCCGCCTCCTCGCCATCCTGCAGGAGGACTGCACCCAGTCCATCGCCGCCATGGCCGAGCAGGTCGGCCTCTCCCAGACCCCCTGCTGGAAGCGCATCCAGCGCCTGGAGGCCGACGGCGTCATCACCCGCCGGGTCGCCCTCCTGCAACCGGAGGCCCTTGGCCTCGGCCTCACCGTCTTCGTCTCCATCGAGGCCAGCGACCACTCCCCCGCCTGGCTCGCCCGCTTCGCCGCCGCCGTCGCCGACCTGCCGGAGGTCGTCGAGGTCCACCGCATGGCCGGCGACATCGACTACATGCTGCGCGTCGTGACCCGCGACATCGCCGCCTATGACGGCTTCTACAAGCGCCTGATCACCGCCGTGCCGATCAAGAACGTCAGCAGCCGCTTCAGCATGGAACGGGTGAAAAGCACCACCGCCCTCCCCCTCCCCCCGGCAACCTAAACTGGCTCCTTGGCCTCGTGGGCGGCCCTGGCCCCTGCGCGCAGCCGCAAACCCGATCCAGGCGCCCGCCTACCGCAGCGGCGGGGCGAACTGCAGCCCGCCCTTGGTCCACAGCGCGTTCGGCCCGCGCGCCAGCCCCTCCGGCGTGATCGAGCGGTCGTACATGTCGCCGTAGTTGCCCACCTGCTTGATCGCAGAGTACGCCCACCGGTTGTCCAGCCCCAGCGCCCGGCCCAGGTCGCCCTCCTGCCCCAGCAGCCGCTTCACGTCCGGGTTGGCGCTCCCGGCGAACCCGTCCACGTTGGCCTGCGCCACCCCTAGGTTCTCCGCCGACACCTGCGCGTAGTGCACCCAGCGCACGATGTCGTACCACTTGTCGTCGCCCTTGCGGACCATGCTGCCCGACGGACCGGTTCCGATGGGCTCGGGCAGGATCAGCAGCTCCGCCGCCTTCGCGCCCTGCGCATACCGGAACCCGGCCAACTGCGAGCTGTCGGTCGTGAACGCGTCGCACCGCCCGGCCAGGAACGCTTGTTGGATCTCGTTCACCCCGCCGATCTGCACCGGGTTGAAGCTGATCCGGTTGGTGCGCGCCCAATCCGCCAGGTCCAGCTCGGTGCTGGTGCCCGGCCGCACGCAGATGCTCGACCCGCCGAGATCGGCGGTATGCTTCACTCCGCTGGCCGTCTTTACGATCAGGCTGGTGCCGTCCCAGAAGTTCACCGCCGCGAACAGCAGCCCCAGGCTGGCCTCCCGCGTGAGGGACCAGCCGGTGTTGCGGATCAGCACGTCCACCTCCCCCGATTGCAGCGCGGTAAAGCGGTTCTGCGCCGTCAGCGGCACGAAGCGCACCTTGCCGGCGTCGCCCAGCACCGCGGCGGCAATGGCCCGGCAGCTATCGGCGTCCAGCCCCTGCAGCACGCCCTTGCTGTCGGCCAGCGAGAACCCGGGGATCTCCCCCGACGTGCCGCACAGCAACTGCCCGCGCCCGCGCACCGCGTCCAGCGTCGCCGACCCGGCCTGCTGCGCCCGCGCCGCCCCCGCTGTCACGCACGCCACCGCGCACGCCAGCGCCATCCCGATCCGACCCATCCGCATCCTCATCTCCCAGGGCGACATTCCCCTTGGCACCATCCGGCCGTAGCATGGCCCGAACCGACGGGGTACGCACGCGATGCCGCAACTGCTGGACACCATCGACACCGACCAGGACCTGCCGCGCCGCACCGGCGTCGTAGTGATCGGCGCCGGCGTCATCGGCATCAGCACCGCGCTGAGCCTGGCGGAAAAGGGCGTCGCCGTCACCGTGCTGGAGAAGGGCCGCGTCGGCGCCGAGCAGAGCAGCCGCAACTGGGGCTGGTGCCGTACCACCGGGCGCGACCTGGCGGAGGTGCCGCTGGCGATGGAGAGCGTCCGCATGTGGGACCGCATGGCGGCCCGCGTCGGCGCGGACGTCGGCTTCCGCCGCGCCGGCGTCGCCTACGTCGCCGAAACCGCACGCGAGTTGGAGGGCCATGCCGCCTGGCTGGAGCGCGCCCGCGATTACCAGGTGGGATCGCGCCTGCTGGACGCCGACGAGACTGCGGCGCTGCTGCCCGGCGCCGGCCGCTGCTTTGCCGGCGCCCTGCACACCCCCACCGACGGCAAGGCCGAGCCGCAGCACGCCGTCCCCGCCATGGCCGCCGCCGCCCGCCGCCTGGGCGTCGTCATCCTGGAGGGCTGCGCCGCCCGCGGCCTGGACCTGCAGGCCGGCCGGGTGGCGGGCGTCGTCACCGAGCGCGGGCGCATCGCCTGCGACGCCGCCGTGCTGGCCGGCGGCGCGTGGTCGCGGCTGTTCTGCGGCAACCAGGGCGTGGACTTCCCGCAGTTGAAGGTGCTGGGCTCGGTGCTGCGGACGGCGCCGATGGCCGGGCCGGAGATCACCACGGGCGGCCACGACTGGTCGTTCCGCAAGCGCGCGGACGGCGGCTACACCATCGCGCAACGCAACAACATGCTGACCCCCATCGTGCCTGACAGCTTCCGCCTGCTGCCCCGGTTCGGCGCGTCGTTCGTGCAGAACCGGCGGGAGCTGAAGCTTCGGCTGGACGGGCGGTTCCTGCAGGAATGGCGCACGCCGCGCCGCTGGGCGCTGGACCGGGCCTCGCCGTTCGAGGCCGTGCGCGTGCTGGACCCGCAGCCCAGCGCGGCCAGCCTGGCCTTCGCGCGCCGCCGGCTGGTGCAGGCGTTCCCGGGCTTCGCGGCGATGCAGGTGGCGGGGGCCTGGGGCGGCCTGATCGACGTGACCCCGGACGGCGTGCCGGTCATCTCCGCCGTGGGCGCGATGCCGGGCTTCCACCTCGCCAGCGGCTTCTCCGGCCATGGCTTTGGGATCGGGCCGGGCGCCGGGCGGCTGATGGCGGACTTGGTGGCCGGCGACCCGCCCTTGGTGGACCCGGCGCCGTTCCGCTTCACCCGCCTGACTGCGCCAGCCCGCCGGGCCGCCTGAGGCCTGCTGCCCGGTTCAGCCGGACCGCCTCAGTAAAACGGCCCCCACGGACCCTCATCCCAGTTCATCTGGTTCATCTGCGCCGTCATGGCCTGCTCGTCGGCCAGCTTGCGCTGGAACACCTCCTGCTGATAACGCCCAAAGGCCCCTTGGTCGCCGACATACAGGCAGCCGCAAACCAGCGGATCGGCATAGACGTAGGCGACCGTCCCGCCGCGGACGCGCTGCACCACCTTGTTGGCCGGCAGGCTGCGCAGCGAGGCCACGCGCTCAGGCGTGTTCGCCGGCCGGGCGGTGAACCCGGCGGCGGTCAGCAGGTTCTCCCGGTCCTCGGCCCGCTGCTGCGGCGTGGCGCAGGCTGCGATCAGGAGGCAGGCAGCCAGCACTGGGGCTGCAAGGTGCGGTGTCGGGTAGGGCATGGGGATATCCTTGGTCCGCTTCGTCGGTTGATGGGTCAGGCCAGCAAGGCAGGGCCGCCTACTCAGGCGAGGTAGGCACCATCCGAGGCGCGGACAACACTCCGCCACCGAGCTGCCGGTGAACACCCCAAGGGTGCGCACAAGCCTGCCCTTGGTTTCGCAGCAAGGTGGGCCACTGTGAACGAAGCACCGCCGGCACCCTGATGGTCACCGGCCGGACCACCAAACGTATGCAAGACCGACCCAGAAGCGTACAGAGCTATCAGCCTCTGGCCATCAAGGGAATGCTGCCAACGAAAAAACTCGCTTCCCTGCTCCCTCTTCCTTCGGGAGAGGACCGCGGTGAGGGAGACAGCAAGTTGTAAGTTCGCTCGGTAGAGAACGAACTCACTCCCAACCCGGCCAAGCCTGCCCTTGCCGCCTTCCTCACCCTAACAGCCATTTGCGCCAACTTACCTTGATTAGCGAACTGCCCCGAGCGCGGCCGTCATTGCGAGGAGCTTGCGGCGCGGCGATCCAGGGCTGCAAAGGCCACGCTACCGACTCCTGGACTGCCACGCCGCAAGCGCGGCTTGCAATGACCTGGCCCACGCACCGCTTCGAAGCACCCCACATTCAGCCTAATGCCAACGGCCTTTCACTCTGACCCTTACGATACTGCATTAGCTCAACTGCCGTCATTGCGAGCCGGCTTCGGCGCGGCAATCCAGGGGGGCATGGGCTGCACTCTGGTCCGGCGGCCCGCTGGATTGCCGCGTCGCAATGACAGATGGGGCAATAACGGACGTGGCAATGACAGATGGGGCACTGACAGGCGGAGGCAGGAGCAAAACGGTCATCGCAAAGGGCCGTTAGTGTGAGTCAGCGCCTGTCACCCCA
>CAXTFY010000070.1:10444-16990 GCA_964243265.1 uncultured Acetobacteraceae bacterium
GAGCAAAACGGTCATCGCAAAGGGCCGTTAGTGTGAGTCAGCGCCTGTCACCCCAGACGGAAAGCGAGCAACCGAGGTCCTCCATTCACCACACGCGATTGCCCTACCACTAGGGCGGGGTAAGGCTGACAGGATCGCGCGGGAGCGGGGCGGTCTCCTCGCGCAGCAAGTGCTGGTCGAGCTGGTGCATCTCCCCGGCGTTGCGCCGCGCCTGGGCCGGCGACGCCGCCACCCCGGCCTGGCGCTCGCGCCGCCTCACCCCGGCCCGGGTCGGCTGGTGGGCCTTGTAGTCCCATATGTTGCCGTTTCGGGGCACCGGCTCGGCGGCCGCCGGGGCGGCTGCGAGGAGGGGCATCGCCAACGTGGCGGCCGCCAGCAGCCGCACCACGACGGCCGCGGCAGGCCGCCCCGGCACGGGTGGTCGCGCCACTCTGCGAGGGCCGCTTGTCACAACGGCCCCGGCGGCGGAGGTGATCCCGCTTTTCAGCCGGGGCAGCACGACCGGCGCAGGTGCGGCGATGCCGGCCCCCGGCTCGAAGGCATCGGCACTGCGGAGAACAAACAATCCTGCGCGCATGGTTCCGCTCCTCGGCGACATGGGGGCTGCGCAGCGAAACAGGTTGATGCGGGCGAGGTCAACCACCTCAAGCCCCATGGCCGCTCAGCACGCCCGCCGAGCATGGGGAAACAGGTTCGCGCAAGCCTCCTTTACGGGTTGGAGATGAAGCCGGTGGCCAGCCACGGCACCAGCGCGATGACGACGATCCCCGCCGCCAGCGCGCCAAGGTAGGGCCAGATGCGCCGCAGCCCGGCCTCCGCCGGCACCCGGCCGATGATGCAGGCGGCGTAGTAGCCAAGGCCGAACGGCGGGGCGAACAGCCCGAGGCCCATCGCCAGGATGACGACGACGGCGTAGTGCAGCTCGTTCACGCCGATCTGCCGGGCGATGGGGAACAGCAGGGGGCCGAACAGCACCATCGCCGGGATGCCCTCCAGCACCGACCCCAGCCCCGCGAACACGACGATGCTGATCGCGAGGAAGCTCCAGCGCCCGCCGGGCAACCCACCCATGAAGCCCGCGAGCGACTGCGAGAAGCCGGACTGCGTCAGCGCCCAGGCCATCGCCGTCGCGCCGCCGACGATCAGCAGGATGGCCCCGGACAGCGACGCGGTATCGACCAGCATCGGGTAGATGCGCCGCCAGTCGAACTGCCGGTACACCAGCAGCCCCACCAGCACGGTATAGGCGACGCCGATGGTGCTGACCTCGGTCGCGGTCGCCACGCCCTGCACCACCGCGCCGCGGATCACGAACGGCAGCAGCAGCGCCGGGATGGCGACGAAGAAGCTGCGCCATACCACGCGGGCCGGGGCGCGGACGACGCCGGACAGGTCTTCGTGCCGCGCCGCGCGCCGGGCCATGAGGCACAGCACGCCCGCCAGCAGCAGCCCCGGCAGCAGCCCGGCGGTGAACAGCCCGGCGATGCTGACGCTGGTCACCGACCCGATCACGATCAGCACGATGCTGGGCGGGATGGTCTCGCTCATGGCGCCCGATGCGGCCAGCAGGGCGATCAGCTCGCCCTCGTCGGCGCCGCGGCGCTTCATCTCTGGGAACAGCACCGGGGCAACGGCGGCCATGTCGGCGGTCTTGCTGCCGCTGATGCCGCTCACCAGCAGGATCGCGCCGATCAGCACATAGGACAGCCCGGCCCGCACATGCCCGACCAGGGCCGCCAGGAACGCCACCAGCACCCGCGCCAGCCCGGTCATCTCCATCAACTGGCCCAGCAGCACGAACAGCGGCACGGCGAGCAGGACCAGCGAACTCATGCCCTCGTCCATGCGGCCGATCACGATCGACAGCGGCGTGCTGGTGGCAACCAGCAAGTAGGCGATGGTTGCCAGCGCAAAGCCGAACGCGATCGGCAACCCCGCCATCACCCCGGCCCCGAGCAGCAGCACGAAGAACACCAGCAGGTTCCACACCCCCATGGCCTGCAGCGCCGGCGCCGCGAACCACAGCACAGCCGCCACCACGCCCAGCACCACCGTCCCTGCCAGCAGGTCGCGCAACCGGTGGAGCACAAGTTGCGCCACCGCGCTGAGGCCGATCAGCACCAGCCCCGCCGGCATGGCCGCCGCGCGCACCAGGCCGGACCAGCCGAGCGCCGGGGTCTCGATGAACGACTGGTCGTCGGCGTAGTCCAGGGCGGACCCCATCACCAGCGCCACGAACAGCAGCGGCACGCCGATGTTGAGCACCTCGGCGATGGCGCGGCCGGCGGGCGGCAGGCGGTCCACCAGGTAGGACAGCCGCATGTGGCCGCCCCGCTGCAACGCCACCGCCGCGCCGAACATCGCCAGCCACAGGAACAGGATCGACGCCAGCTCGTCCGACCAGATCAGCGGGGTGTGGAACACGTACCGGGCGGCGACGCCGCAGAACAGCACCACCACCTCGGCAACGACCAGCAGCACCGTCGGCACCTCGACCAGCAGCGCCAGGGCGCGCGTGACGACGGCCAGGACCCGGCCGGGCCGCGGCACGGTCAGCATCGGGTGCGCCGTGGTCAGGCGAGGTCGCCCGACACGGATTGCAGCGCCGCCCAGGCCGGGTCGCCGAACCTGGCGCGCCAGTCGGCGTAGAAGCTGGACGCCTTCAACGCGGCGCGGAAGGCGTCCTTGTCGGCGGGGAGGAAGGTCATGCCCTTGCCCTGCAGCGTCGCCTTCAGCCCGGCGTCCAGCCGCGCCTCGTCCGCGCGCTGGTCGAGGATTGCCTGCCGCAATTCGAGCGTCACGATATTCATCAGGCCCGGCGTCACGCAGTTCACCCGGATGCCGTCCGGCCCCAGTTCGCGCGCCATCGCCTTCGCCAGCCCCAGCACCCCCGCCTTCGCCGCCGAGTAGTACGGCCCCCCGAAGATGCCGCCGCCCCGCTGCGCCGACACGCTGGACATGCAGGCGATGCTGCCGGCCTGGCGATCACGCAGGCGCGACACTGCGGCCTGGCTCAGGTTCAGCACCCCGCGCAGGTTCACGTCCAGCACCGCGTCCCAGTGCGCGGGTCCGATGTCCATGAGCTTGAGCGGCTGGATGATGCCGGCATTGTTGATGAGGATGTCGATGCCGCCGAAATCCGCCAGCACCTGCTGCACGGCCCGGCCGCAGGCGGCGCGGTCCGTCAGGTCGCAGGCGTAGCCGCGGTGCGCCGGACCCAGTTCGGCCGCGGCCGCGTCGAAGCCCTGCAGATCCAGGATGGCCACCCGCGCGCCATGCGCCGCAAACAGCCGCGCCGTGGCCAGGCCGATCCCGCGCGGGCTGGCGGCCCCGGATATCACCGCGACCTTCCCATCAAGCAGCATGCGTCTCCCCCGGGTCTCGTTGCCCCATTGTTTGCTCGGGACCGCAGCGCGGGCAAACGCAAAATTCGCGTCGGTCGGTGGCAGGAAGTCTGGCAATGACCCCGAATGGGGGTGGTCGGCATCACTCGGCGGCAGCCCTGGGGGCGTCGATGCCGAGGCGGGCCGCCACCCGCCGGGCGGTGGCCTCGCGCTGCGCCGTGACGCTCCGCACCGAGGTCCGCGCCGGCTCCAGGATCGCCGGTGGAGCGGTCTCGGGCGTGCCGGCGTTGAACGGCGGCTCCGGCGCGTAAACCATATGAAGCTGGATGTCTGTGCCGCCGCATCGCCACGCAGCTCGGCCGCGAGGCGCAGCGCCCCGTCGATCCCGGCCGTGACGCCGGCGGCGAACACCCGGTTGCCAGCGGCCACCACCCGCTCGTTCACCAGCGTCGCGCCAAGGTACGCAAGCAGGTGGAACGACCCTCCCGCGGCAGCCAGTCATGGGTTGGGCGCTGGGCAGCCGTAGCTATGCACCTTGCCAACGACAGCCGGAGACGTGGGTGTATCTGAAGATCAGCAGCACTGTTGCCACATGCCAGATAGTACCCTGCGCCAGGCTCACCAGCACATGGGTTCACAGCCGCACCAAGTCACGTCGGGCGACCGCACACGGCGCCTCTTCTCCCTCCGGGAAAGGGCCGGGGTGAGGGAAGCTGCAATAACCGACCTTCGCCGGGTCGAGAGCGGATGCCGTCCTCAGGCGGGCAGGCTGGGCGCTTGCCGCCCCCTCACCCCGGCCCTCTCCCGAGAGGAGAGGAAGCAGGCAACATTCTCGTGGCATCCGTGTTAATCCTAGCAGGTAATCCCTGCGGCCTTGACGGACACGGGGGACTTCGACAGGCGCAGCCTGTGCTGCCCCCACCCCCTTGCGGAGCTGAACCGGGATGACGGAACAACTGGAAGTACGACCCGCACCCGACAGGCCCGCACCGGACAAGCTGGCGCCCGATAGGCTGCCGCCTGACAAGATCGGCCGGCCGGCGACCAAGCCCCGCCGCAGCCGGCTGACGACGCCGGTGGTCGCGCTGGTGGTGGTCGGCCTGACTGGGCTGGTGGCCTGGCGGCTGCTGGGCACTCATGCCCCAGCGTCGCAGGCCGGCCGCCAGGGAGCCGCGGGCGCCCCACAATCGGTGGGGGTTGGGACCATAGGGACCGGCGACCTCGACGTGATGCTGACCGGGCTGGGCGCGGTGACGCCGCTGGCGACCGTCACCATCAAGACGCAGATCAACGGCCAGTTGCAGCAGCTCGCCTTCACCGAGGGCCAGTTGGTCCACGCGGGCGACTTCCTGGCGCAGATCGATCCGCGGCCCTATCAAGTGGCGCTGCAGCAGGCCCAGGGCACCCTGGCGCATGACCAGGGCCTACTCGCCCAGGCACGGGCGGACAACGTGCGCTATCAGACGCTGAGCAAGCAGGACAGCATCTCGCACCAACAGGTCGAGGACCAGGTTTACCTGGTCAAGCAGTACGAGGGCACCGTCATCGCCGACCAGGGCGTGGTCGATAACGCGAAGCTCAACCTGGTCTACTGCCACATCGTCTCGCCCGTGGATGGCCGGGTCGGCATCCGCATGGTCGATCAGGGCAACTACGTGCAGACCAGCGACACGACCGGGCTGGTCGTGGTGACGCAGTTGCAGCCGATCTCGGTGGTGTTCACCCTGCCGGAGGACAATGTGTCCGAGGTGCAGCAGGGCATGGCAGCCGGCACACTGCAGGTGACGGCCTATGACCGGACCGACACCAAGCTGGTCGCCACCGGGGTGCTGGCCACCACCGACAACCAAATCGACCCCACCACGGGCACGGTGAAGCTGCGGGCGATGTTCCCCAACACCGACAATGCACTGTTCCCGCAGCAGTTCGTCAACGCGCACTTGCTGGTCCGCGGCCTGCACGGGGTGGTGGTGGCGCCGCAGGCCAGCATCCAGCACGGCGCGCCCGGCGATTTCGTGTACTTGGTGAAGCCGGACAACACCGTGGGCGTCCAGGTCGTGAAGCTCGGCGTCACCCAGGGCAACCGGGTGCAGATCCTGAACGGGTTGAAGCCGGGCGACAAGGTGGTGACGGACGGGCTGGACCGGCTGCGCGACGGCGCACGGATCACGGTCGCGACGCCGCCGGGCCAGGACGGCGCGGCCCCGGGCGGACGGCGTGGCCGCCGGCCGGACGGGGAGCGTCAGAGCGGCCAGAGCGACGCCAAGCCGGCCGATGCCAATCCAGCCGATGGCAACAAGCCGGCCGATGCCAAGGCAGCCAACCCCAAGCCGGCGGAATGACGCTGGAACCGCTGGTCAAGCCCCATCATTGCGAACTGCGTTCTCAGCGCGGCAATCCAGCAGCGACGCGGGCCGCGCTTGCCGCCCCTGGATTGCCGCGCCGAGGCCGGCTCGCAATGACGCCTGTGAAGGTGGCCTTGATGGCGCCCGCGGCGTTTGTATTTGCGCGTGCGATGGCGCCCGCGATCACGCCAACAACAGCGCCCGCGATGACGGTTGACCCGGCAGCATGAGCCCGTCCCGCCCGTTCATCCTCCGCCCTGTCGGCACGACGCTGCTGATGGCGGCGATCCTGCTGGTGGGCATCATCAGCTACCGCTTCCTGCCGATCTCCGCCCTGCCGGAGGTGGATTACCCCACGATCCAGGTGCAGACCTTTCTGCCCGGCGCCAGCCCGGAGGTCATGACCACCGCCGTCACCGCCCCGCTAGAGCGGCAGTTCGGCCAGATGCCCGGGCTGGGCCAGATGTCCTCCATCTCCTCGGGCGGCGCCTCGGTCATCACCTTGCAGTTCGTGCTCAGCCTCAACCTCGACATCGCCGAGCAGGAAGTGCAGGCGGCAATCAACGCGGCCACCAACCTGCTGCCCTCCGACCTCCCGGCCCCGCCGATCTACAGCAAGGTCAACCCGGCCGACACGCCCATCCTGACCCTGGCGCTGACCAGCAAGACCATGCCGCTGACGCAGGTGGAAGACCTGGCCGACGTGCGCCTGGCCCAGAAGATAAGCCAGCAGCCCGGCGTCGGCCTGGTCTCGATCAGCGGCGGCAACCGCCCGGCCGTGCGCGTGGTGATCAACCCGCGTGCGCTGTCCGCCTATGGGCTGGCGATCGACGACGTGCGCACCATCATCGGCACGC
>CAXTFY010000071.1:0-5690 GCA_964243265.1 uncultured Acetobacteraceae bacterium
ACGCGCAGCTCCAGCGTCGGGTAGCGGATGGAGGGGCGCAGCGTCCACCACAGGAAGCTCGCATCGGTGATCGCCCCGGCCCGCGTCATGACCTCGACGTAGCGCGCATAGTCCTCCGGTCCGTCGAACAGGTCCGGCAGCCCCGTGCGGGGCATCTCGCCGAACGCGGACATGCGGTAGCCGGCCAGCCCGGTGTCGCGCCCCTGCCAGAACGGCGAGGATGCGGACAGCGCGAGCAGCAGCGGCATGGCGGGCAGCAGGCGGTTCATCAGGTCCACCCGCGCCTCGGGCCGGGGCACCTCCACATGGACGTGCATGCCGCAGACCACGTTGCGCCGCCCGAGCATCCGAAGCTCCCGCATGATGCCCTCGTACCGATCCTTTTGCGTCATGCTTTGACGCGACCAGCGGGCGACCGGGTGGGTGCCGGCGGCGAACACCGCGATGCCGCAGCCGCGGCCGACTTCGGCCAGGTCGGCGCGCAGCCCGCCCAGGATGTCCCGCGCACGCTCGAAGCTGGCCGAGGGCGGGGTCGAGACCTCGACCTGCGACTGCAGCAGCTCGCGCTCGACTGCCGGCAGGCGGGAGCGGGCGGCAGCGTGGAACGCCGCGACAACCCGCCGCGGCGTGCCGCGCGTGGCGGCGTCCGCCAGGAAGTACTCCTCTTCGATGCCAAACTGGTAGCTCGCGTCCATAAGGCCCCCTCATGCATGACCTAGCGGTAGAAGCATGGCTGCCCGTGACCTGCTACCCCTCTGCTGGGACCTTGTGCCACACTGGGCCGTTGCACCTCGAATGGCGTGGGGCATTCGGTGAGGCACGCCTCATCCCAGCCAGCGCGTTCGAGCTTGCCGCGGCGCAACTCCTTGCTGGGTTCGGGCTGGATGACGTTCAGGGCCATGTGGCGCAGGACAGCCAGGGTCTCGGGTCGGCATCAGGCGGATGCGGCATGCCTAATCAGGCCTCGCCGTGCTGGCGGTCACGCTGACGCTGGGGCAGTGTCACCGCCTTTGACGGCAACACGCCGGTGCAGGGCATTGTCCAAAAGCGCCGGGAGGCCGGGCCGGGGTCGTTGCCGGTCGCCCCACGCAGCGGCAGCAGCACGCCGAAGCAGCCCAACTTATCCGCCGCCTTGGGCAATCTGGCCGAGGTGGCTGAGCATCATGTGCCGTGTCCCGGTGGTGGTCCCAAGGTTCGCGCCCGTCCCCATGCGTCGGCAGGCATCACAGGATGCCGGCTCCAGGCGCGGCGGCGGTCATGCCTGCGGGTGCCAGACCGCCGCCGCCACGTCCAGCCGCCGCGGGATCAGCTTGAGATCGAAGAAGGTGTCGGCGATGTGCTGCTGGTCTGCGGCGACCTCGGGCGTCAACGGCGCCACGCCATAGCCCATGCGTCCGACAGCGCGGGCGACGACGGGCTGCGGCAGGTTCATGCTGGCGGCCAGCAGGTGCGCGGCCTCAGCCTGGTTCTGCTCGGCCCAGCGGTCGGTGGCGTCAACCTGGGCGTTGAGCAGGCGCAGGATGTCCGGCTGCGTGCCCGCGAAGTCCCGCGTGGACAGGAAGAACTGCCGGTTGGGCGCAAGCCCGGCGCCGTCGGCCAGGGTGCGCGCGCCCGTGGCCTCCTGCGCCGCCGACAGGAACGGGTCCCAGATCGCCCAGGCGTCCACGGCGCCACGCTCGAACGCCGCCCTGGCGTCGGACGGCGCCAGGTAGGCGGGGCTGATGTCGGAGGGCTTCAGCCCGGCGCTGGCCAGCGCCCGCACCAGCAGGTAGTGCACGTTGGACCCCTTGTTGAGCGCAACCGTGCGGCCCCGCAGGTCGGCCAGGGCGCGGATGGGCGAGTCCCTCGCCACCAGGATCGCCTCGCCCGCAGGCGATGGCGGCTCATAGCCGACATACAGCAGCGGCGACCCGGCTGCCTGGGCGAAGATGGGCGGCGCCTCGCCCGTGGTGCCGAAATCCAGCGCCCCGGCGCTCAGCGCCTCCAGCAGTTGCGGGCCGCCGGTGAACTCGTGCCAGGACACGCTCCAGCCCAACGGCTGCAGGGCACGTTCCAGCTCCCGCCGCTCGCGCAGGATGATGAGGGTGCCGTACTTCTGCACGCCGACGTGGACCACCTTGTCAGCCGCCCGGGCCGGGGCAGCCCGTGAGGTGGCGAGTGCGGCACCCGCTGCCAACAGGGTACGCCGGCCAAGGCTGGTACGCGGTGATCCCATCATGTGCGGCGCTCCGGGCAGAGCAAGGCCGGGTGGCCTGGCTTGATCGCCATACGTTTGTACCGCCGGTCTATTTGCCTCAAGGCGCTAGGGTGAATTTGCAAGCGGCGGCTGTGATCGGCGATTTCGGCAGCAGGATGCTTTCGTGCTGCTGCATTTGCAAAGCATACCCTTCTGTTCCCGTCCGTTCGGGCCGTTGCAGCAAGTTCCAGAATGGTAACGGCCTGGCGATGGCGGTTGGCCCGGAGCATGACAAACTCCATAAGGCACGTCGAATAGCCACAAACCCTAAAAATCCCTCGGCGGCTTGCAGCAGATTTCTTTCTTTTGAAAATGCCTTGAGATGCCATTGCGCCTGGTTGACGGGACGGGCGGCCGGCGTCATGCATTTGCTTGTCAGCATTACGCCTGCTCCGCACCAAGTCAGCTGGCGCTGGGTTGGTAGCATGGCACTGCGACGCCCACCGCCGGCATGGCGATCCGCCGTGCTCCAGCCAAACCAGGTTAAAGCTGCGCCCAAGGCCAGCGATTGAAGTCGAGGCAAGCATGTCCCAGGCCCATGTGATCGAGGTTGAGGGAACCTTCATCGGCGCCGCCGTGCCGGTGCAGGGTGGCTACCTGTTCCGGTGCGTCCATCCCAGGCTGGAGGACCTCGACAGTTGGAGGTGCGCGTCGCTGGATGAGATGCGCCGGGTGGCGCGAGAGTGCTTCATGGCCGGACGAGGCGGGGCCGGAGAAGGCGGGGCCGGAGGCAGCGGAGCGCCAACCCCTTCCCACAGTTTCCAGACACAGGCAGGGCACGGCGTGGACGCCGCCCAGCCAACCTACCGCGCGCCGCCCGCGGCATTGGGGCTGCCGCGATGAGTGGCGGCACGGCTGGACGTTTCCTCCTAAACTGGCCGGGGCAGTCCGCCCCGGCCAGTTTTGGGTGGAAGGTCCGCCGCCGCGCCGTCGCCCTGGCGGCGCTTGCGGCCCTGGCAGCCGCGGCGGCACCGGCGCACGCCGAGGATACGCTGCGGATCGGCATCATGTCGGGGGATGCCGAGGTCCTGATGGAGCACGTGGCGGACGAGGCGAAATCGCGCGGCCTGAGGCTGCAGGTCACGGCGTTCTCCGACTATCTGCTGCCGAACGAGGCGCTGGACCGCGGCGACCTGGACGCCAACGCCTTCCAGCATCAGCCTTACCTCGATAACCAGGTCAAGGCGCGGGGCTACCGGATCGTGCCCATCGCCTATACGATCGTGGCCCCGATCGGGCTGTACTCGCGCAAGGTCAGGGCGGCGGCGGACCTGCCGCGGGGCGCACGCATCGGCATCCCGAACGATCCCAGCAACGGCGGCCGCGGGCTGAACCTGCTGGCGGCGCTGGGCGTGATCCAGCTCCGCGACGGCGCCGGAGTCCTGCCCACGCCCTTGGACATCACGGCCAACCCGCGCGGCGTGCGCATCGTGGAGCTGGACGCGGGCATCATCGCGCGCTCCCTGGACGACCTGGATGCGGCGGTCGTCAACACCGACTGGGCGCTCAAGGCCAACCTGGGCCTGGACCTTCGCATCGGCAGCGAGGCGGTGGAGGGCAACCCCTACCGCAACGTCATCGCCGTGCGCGCCGGCGCCGAGGGCGACCCGCGGCTGCGCACCCTGGTGGACGCCTACCACTCGGACGCGGTGCGGCAGTTCATCCTTGGCTACTACCAGGGCCGGCAGCTTCCGGCATGGTGAGCATGGCGCCCCTCGGACCCCGGGATGCGCCGGCGGTCTCGGCCGGTCTGGTGGCGCAGGGTCTGGCCGTGCCGGATCTGGCCGTGCCGGATCTGGTCGCGCAGGTGTCCCGTGTGTCCAAGCGGTTCGGGCCGGTCGAGGCGCTGCACGACGTGTCGCTCGACGTGCCGCGCGGCCGGGTGCTGGGCATCATCGGCCGCAGCGGCGCGGGCAAGTCCACGCTGATCCGCCTGCTGAACGGCCTGGAGCGCCCGGACAGCGGCTCCGTCCGGTTCGAGGGGCAGGAGCTGACCGGCTGCAGCGAGCGCGCCCTGCAGCCGGTGCGCCAGCGCATCGGCATGATCTTCCAGCACTTCAACCTGCTGTCGGCCAAGACCGTCGCCGCCAACGTCGCCCTGCCGCTGCGCATCGTCGGCCGGGCCAAGCCCGAGCGCACGCGCCGCGTGGCCGAGCTGCTGGACCTGGTGGGCCTGTCCGACAAGGCCGCCGCCTACCCGGCGCAGTTGTCCGGCGGGCAGAAGCAGCGGGTCGGCATCGCCCGCGCCCTGGCCGCCGACCCGGCGCTGCTGCTGTCGGACGAGGCGACCTCGGCGCTCGACCCGGAAACCACGGCGTCGATCCTTGCCTTGCTGCGCGACATCAACCGCCGCCTCGGCCTCAGCATCGTGCTGATCACCCACGAGATGAGCGTGATCCGGGCCGTCGCCGACGAGGTTGCGGTCCTGGAAGGCGGGCGCCTGATCGAGCAGGGACCCGTGGCTGAGGTGCTGACCCGCCCGCAGTCGCCCGGCGCCCAGCGCCTGGTCGCAGCCGTGCAACCCCCCTTGCCCCCCGCGCTGCGCGCCGCGCTGTCGGCGCATCCGGCCGCGGACCGCGATCCCGTGCTGCGCGTTGATGTCGTTGGCGAGGCGGCGCGCGGCCCGGTGCTGGCCCGGCTGGCCGCCGCCGTGGGCGCGGAGGTCACCCTGCTGCACGGCGGCATGGACCATGTGCAGGACCAGCCGTTCGGCCGCGTCTGGGTCAGCCTGCACGGCCCGGGGCTTGACTTGGGCGAACGCGCCGCGGCCTTCCTGCGGGATGGCGTGAGCCAGGTGGAGATTGTTGGGCATGTCCTCCGCGCTGCTTGACCTGCTGCTGCGCTCCATCGGCGAGACGCTGGTGATGGTGGGGGTATCCGCGCTGGTGTCCGTCGCGGCCGGGCTGCCGCTGGCGCTGGTCCTGGTTGCCACTGACCGCGGCGGCATCTGGCCGCAGCCGGTGCTGAACCGGGTGCTGGGCGGGCTGGTGAACGCCGTGCGGTCGGTGCCGTTCATCATCCTGCTGGTCGCGCTGATCCCGCTGACGCGCCTGGTGGTCGGCACGTCCATCGGCACGGAAGCCGCCATCGTGCCGCTGTCCATCGCCGCCACGCCGTATTACGCCCGCATCGCCGAGGTATCGCTGCGCGAGGTCGGGCGCGGGCTGATCGAGGCCGCGCGGGCCATGGGCGCCAGCCGCGCCGCCATCGTGCGCGACGTGCTGATCCCCGAGGCGCTGCCGGGCCTGGTGTCGGGCTTCACCGTGACGCTGGTGACGCTGATCGGGTCGTCGGCCATCGCGGGCGCAGTGGGCGCGGGCGGGCTGGGGGACCTGGCGATCCGCTACGGCTACCAGCGGTTCGAGACGGGGGTGATGGCCGCCGTGGTGGCGGTGCTGATCGTGCTGGTGTGCGGCGTGCAGTGGGGCGGCGACCGGCTGGCCCGGCTGCTGGA
>CAXTFY010000071.1:5790-16927 GCA_964243265.1 uncultured Acetobacteraceae bacterium
TGAAGGATGGGGCGGTGAAGGATGGCTGGGCGATGATCTCACGACGCATGGTTCTGGCGGCTGGGCTGCTTCTCGCAGGCCCGGCAATGGGCGCGGAGGGGCCGCTCCGCGTCGGCACCAGCGCAGGCCCGTATGCAGTCATCCTGGACTACGCCGCGTCGCTCGCGAAATCGCAGGGGCTGGAGGTAAAGGTGGTCGAGTTCACCGACTACACCATCCCGAACGAGGCGATGTCGCATGGCGACCTGGATCTCAGCAACTTCCAGAACCTGCCCTACCTTGAGAATGCGGTCGCGACGCGCGGCTACGACATCGTTCCCGTCGAGCGCAGCATCATCACGCCGCTCGGCGTCTACTCCAAGAAGTTCAAGAACCTCGCCGACCTGCCGGACGGCGCGCTGGTCGCCATACCGAACGACCCGGCGAACGGCGCCCGCTCGCTGCTGTTGCTGGAGCATGCGGGATTGATCAAGATCGCGCCGGGCATCGGCACGAAGGCCACCGTGCTCGACGTCGCCGACAACCCCAAGCACCTGCGCTTCCGCGAGCTGGATGCTGCCCAGGTTGCCCGCTCGCTCGACGACGTTGCCGCCGCCGCCATCAACCTCAACTATGCCATCCCTGCCGGGCTCGATCCCAAGTCCGCCTTGCTGAAGGAGGACGAGGAGACCCGCTATGGGCTTTGGTTCACCGCGCGGGCCAAGGACCGCGACGACCCGCGCGTGACCAAGCTGATCGCGATCTATCGCTCGCCGGAGGTCAAGCAGTTCATCCTGGACCGCTTCGGCAGCACCATCGTCCCGACTTGGTAGGCACCTCGCATGACCGGTGAGATCAGGCTGAACGCCTTCACGATGAACTGCGTCGGCCACCAGTCGCCGGGCCTGTGGACCCACCCGCGCGACCGGACGGCGGAGCACGGCACGCTGGGCTACTGGACGGACCTGGCGCGCGTGCTGGAGGACGGGCTGTTCGACGGCGTGTTCCTGGCGGACGTGCTGGGCATCTATGACGTCTACGGCGGCGGCCCCGAGGCCGCCCTGCGGCGGGGGGTGCAGGTGCCGGCGCACGACCCCTTCCTGGTCGTCCCCGCCATGGCGGCCGTAACCCGGCACCTCGGGTTCGGCGTGACGGCGAACCTGTCCTACGAGCCGCCATTCGCCTTCGCGCGCCGCATGTCCACGCTGGACCACCTGACCGGCGGGCGCGTCGGCTGGAACATCGTGACCGGCTACCTGGACAGCGCCGCGCGGGCCGCCGGGCGCCCGGTGCAGGCGGCGCACGACGACCGCTACGACCTTGCCGACGACTACATGGCGGCGGCCTACAAGCTGTGGGAAGGAAGCTGGGCGGACGACGCCGTGGTGCGCGACCGCGCCGCCGGGGTGTATGCCCGGCCGGACCGGGTGCGCGCCGTCAGCCACCCCGGGCCGCACCACCCGATGCACGCGATCCACCTGTGCGAGCCGTCGCCGCAGCGCACCCCGGTGCTGTACCAGGCCGGTTCCTCCCCGCGCGGCCGGACCTTCGCGGGCCACCATGCCGAGTGCGTGTTCGTGTCCGGCCCGTCCCCGCAGGCGGTCGCCCCGCGCGTCGCGGCCATCCGGGCGCTGGCGGCGGCGGAGGGCCGCCAGGTGGTGGTGTTCACCATGCTGACCGCCATCCTCGGCGAGACCGACGCCGCCGCACGGGCCAAGCACGCGGAGTACCAGGCCCATGCCAGCTACGAGGGCGCGCTGGCGCTGATGTCCGGCTGGACCGGGGTGGACCTGTCCGCCTATGCGCTGGACGAGCCGATCCGCCATGTGGAGAACGACGCCGGCCGCTCCGCGATGGAGAACATCACCCGGGCCGACCCGTCACGGGTCTGGACGGTGCGCGACGTGGCCGCGCACGTCGCAATCGGCGGCATCGGCCCGGTGCTGGTCGGCACGCCGACGGCCGTGGCGGACGGGATGCAGGCCTGGATCGCCGCCACCGGCGCGGACGGGTTCAACCTGGCCTCCGTCGTGGCCCACGAGACCTTCGCCGACGTGTCGCGGCTGCTGGTGCCCGAGCTGCAACGGCGCGGCCGATACAAGCGCCGCTACGCCTCCGGCACGTTGCGGGATAAGCTGTTCGGCGCCGGGCCGCGCCTGGCTCCGCCGCACCCTGCGGCGGCTCACCGCTTCAGCGCCGCGACCGTGCCCGGCGCGCCCGTGCCTGCCTAAGCCCGTGTCTGCATAAGAAGGACCAGACCCGCCATGGACACCGCCCTGCCCGCACCGGCCGCCCTGGCTTCAGTCCCGATCCTGGAGCGGGATGCCGACGCCATCGCCGCCGCGCACCGCCTGGCCGCCGCCTACCTGCCCGGCGCGGCGGCGCGGGACCGCGACCGCATCCTGCCCCATGCCGAGGTGGAGCAGTACTCCGCCACCGGCCTGGGCGGCATCACGGTGCCGCGGGAGCATGGCGGCCCCGACCTGTCGGCGGCGACGCTCGCCGAGGTGACGGCGGTCATCTCCGCCGCCGATCCCTCCCTGGGGCAGATCCCGCAGAACCACCACGGCTTCGTGCGCCTGCTGCGCTACGAGCCGGACCCGGCGAAGGCGGCGCTGTTCTTCCGCCTGGCGCTGGAGGGGGCGCGGTTCGGCAACGCCCTGGCTGAGTCCGGCGGCAAGACGACGCGCGACGTCGCCGCCCGGATGCGCCGCGTGCCGGGCGGCTGGGTGCTGGACGGCACGAAGCAGTACAGCACCGGGGCGCTGTTCGCGCACTACGTCCCCGTGCAGGCGCTGGACGAGGACGGCCTGGCCCGGCGTGCCGTGGCAACGCGCGATGCGCCGGGCCTGACGGTGGTGGACGACTGGTCGAGCTTCGGCCAGCGCACCACCGCCAGCGGCACCGTCGTGCTGGACGGCGTGTTCGTGCCCGACAGCCACGTGATCGCGGCCTACGCGGCGTCCGCCAAGCCGACGCTGTACGGCCCGCTGTCCCAGCTCATCCAGGCCGCCATCGACCTCGGCATCGCCCGCGGCGCCATCACGGACACCATCGAGTTCGTCCGCACGCGCTCCCGCCCCTGGATCGACAGCGGGCAGGACAGGGCGGCGGACGATCCCTACACCATCGCGGCCATCGGCGACCTGCAGGTGCGGCTGCACGCCGCCGACGCCCTGCTGCACCGGGCGGGGCTGGTCATCGACGAGGCGACGAAGGACGAAACGGCGGACGCCGTGGCCGCCGCCTCCATCGCCGTAGCCGAGGCCAAGGTGCTGACGACGGAGGCCGCGATCCTGGCGACCAACCGGCTGTTCGAGTTGGCCGGCACGCGCTCGACCCTGGCGGAGCACGGGCTGGACCGCCACTGGCGCAATGCGCGCGTGCATACCCTGCACGACCCGGTGCGCTGGAAGTTCCATGCCATCGGCAACCATGCCCTGAACGGCGTCAATCCGCCGGTGCACTCTTGGATCTAGGCTGGCCCGCCAGCGGGACTACGGGGGGCGACGGGCCCTGGCGATCTTGGCGGCTGGCAAACCTTGCCCACGCCCCCCGGTTCCGCACCCTGAACCAGGCGCCGGCCTGCCTGGCTACCCGGCCGGACGGTCGGTGGCCGCGGCCTGGGTTGGACGTTGCGCCGTCCCGGCTTGCAGCACGGCCCGTGCGACCTCCTGCGCGACGGAGCGCGCCTGCACCCGCACGTCGGGCACGGCCGTGCATTCCCAGAACACGCCGCGGACCATGGGGCCAAGCGCCCACAGGCCGGGCGCCGGGCCGCCGTCGCGCCGGGTGACCTGCAACGAGGCGGACACGTCCAAGCCCATCCCATGCGGATCGCCCCGCGCGTGGCCGGACGCAACCAGGCCGGCCACCAGGCCGTCCGCCGCCGCGCCGCCGCCGATGCCGGTCGCAAAGATCACCTTTTGCGCCATGACCTCCTCGGTGCCGCACGCCCCCCGGTCCTGGATCACCACCCGTGCGGCGCGGCCCGCCGGACCCTCGACGGGATCAGCCGCCAGCACGCGCCCCCGCTTCAGGCGCAGCACGCCGCGGGCAACCAGCGCGTCGAAGGCGTCGGCGACCACGGGCGCCATCCGGTGCCGGTGGGCGTCCCAATAGGGCCGGAGGTGGCGCAGGAAGCGGTCCCGCTCGGACTGCGGCAGGCCCTGCCACAGCCCGGCCGTCACCGGACGCATCCCATCCACCACCGCGCGCCAGTCAACGCCCTGCGCCGCCGCATCGCGCACCCTGCGCCGCACGGCCCGCACCAGGGCGGACAGCGACCGGCGCTCCCCGTCATCGAACGGCGGACACGGCCAGGCCGGACCCGGCGGCGCATGGCGCTGCGGCACCAGGCCGCGCCGGGACAGCGCGATCACCGGCCCGTCGAAGCCGCGTCCGTGCATCGCCAGGGCCAAGTCCACCATCGTCAGCCCGGTGCCCACGATCAGCACGGGCTCGCCGGGCCGCAGGCCGGCCGTCGCCCCGGCGGCCCAGGGGTCGTGGAACACCACGCCGTCGCACGGCCGGCTCGACGGCATCGTGCCGCTCGCGATGACGACCGCGGCGGCGGCTGCCTTCCGTCCGCTGGCGCAGGTCATGCTCCACCCGCCTTCGACGGCGGCGAGGTCGATGATATCGTCCGAGCACAGGCGCACGCGCCCGCCCGACAGGCTCATCTCGTGATACAGCAGGGCGCGCAGGTAGCGGCCATACAGGCGCCGGCTGGCGAAGGTGCCGGCCTCGGTCGCCTGGGCCTCGCCGGGCCAGCGCCCGGCCTGGCCGGCCAGCCACCGCTCGAAATGGCCGGGGTCGTCCGGCAGGGCGCTCATGTTGGCCGAGCGCACGTTCAACAGGTGCGGGGCAGCGGTCTCGGCATAGGCCGGGCCGCGGGCGAACCTGCCGGTGCGGTCGAACAGGACGACCACCCAGTCCGGCGGCAGCGCGTGCCGCAGGTGGATCGCGGCCATCGTGCCCGAGAACCCGGCGCCGACGATGGCGACCACCTTGCCGTCGCCCGCATCCCCGCGCCCCACGCGCCGCTGCATCGAAAGCGCGGCCGGCTCCAGGATCGCTGTTTCGCTGGCGAGCATCATGTCGGGCCTCCCCAGGCAAGTCGGACGTGGGCGAGGCGGAGCAGGCCAGTCTTCCAGGCGGCAAGTCAAGATATTCGGAATCCGATTGGCCGTGGCCGCATCCGGATAGGCCGCATTGTAAAACGGTGATCCAGAAGAAACCACGTTATATCAAACGCCATCCGCTCTGACTCAAATGTGAGTAGGTCCGGCTCGGCGGGGTGTGATCCGGTTTGCTTCCATGATGATGGACGCGCAAGACCGGCAGGCGCCTGCCGGCGTCAGGCAACATCAGCCTGCTGCGCCTGCCGCCCTACAGCCCGGCGCTGAACCCGGCGGAGACCGTCTGGGAATACTTGCGCGCCAACACGCTCAGCTACAGCGTGTTCGACACCTACGACACCATTGTGGACCGCTGCTGCGCCGCCTGGACCTGGCTCATGGACGCCCCGGGCCGTATCTGCCCCCTCGCATCCACGCCCTGGACCAAAACGGTCAGAGCGTGGGGCGTTTGGTATGATTTGCCCGCAAAACCCGCCGAAATCGCGAGCCATCCCGGCGGCGGCGTAACCATAGTGCCGCAGCACCGGTCGATCCGGTGACCGAGTTCGACCAAGAGTTGGGAGTAGGTCCATCTACGAGTCCAATAGGTTCTCCCGCAATGTCCGGAACCGGTACTCCGTCCGGAACCGCCCGCGCCGCTGCAATTCCGGCACCAGTAAGCCCACGATCGCTTCCAAGTCGCTCGGCAACGTCACGATGTGGCCGAACATGAAGCCGCCGCGGCTGCCGGTGGCTTCGAAGGCGGCCTCAAGCGTGTCGGCAAGCTGCGCCGGCGTGCCCGCGATGGTGTTGTCGTAGCTGGTCGCCTCCTTCAGGCCGTGCTCGAAGAACTCGGCCCGGGAGATCGTCGTGCCGGAACCGAGCTTGAGGGCCAGTTGATGCACGAAGCCGACCGGGGATGCATTGGCCGCGACGATCTCGGCCTGCAGCTCGCCCAGCGTGAAATGCCCCGGCAACGTCGAGAAGTCCCAGCCGGCGTTGTAGGACAGGTAAACGCCGACCGCCTCCGCCGGGATCGACGTCAACAGCAGATCGCGTTGCGCGTGCGCCTCCCGCCCGGTCTCGCGCACCACGATCGGGGTTTGCCAGAGGATGCCGACGGAGGCCGGGTCACGGCCCAACTCGGCCAACGCCTGGTCCAGCGCGTGGCGTTGCTTCACTTGGGCGGACAGGGCCATGTCGGCGCCGAACACATGGTCCGCCACATAGGCCGAGGCGCGGACGCCGCGCGGCGAGCCGCCAGCCTGGATCAGCACCGGGCGGCCCTGCGGCGAGGGCGGCGTGTTGAGCGGACCCTCCACCTTGAAGAACCGGCCGCGGTGGCTCATGGGATGCACCTTCGCCGGGTCCCCGACGCGGCCGGTGGCGTGGTCCCACAGCATGGTGTCGGCCTCGGTCGCGTCCCACAACTTGCGGCACACATCGACGAATTCCTCCATCCGGTCGTAGCGCGCGCCGTGCTCCATCAACTCGTCGAAGCCGAAGTTGGCGGCGTCCGACCGGCGGGTGGAGGTGACCAGGTTCATGGCGATACGCCCGCCCGTCACATGGTCCAGCGAGTTCATCAGCCGGGCGGTGTAATACGGATGCATGAAGGTGGAGGAATACGTCAGGCCATAGCCGACATGCTTGGTGACGCGTGACATGGCGACCATGATCGGGTTCAGGTCCTGCCGCGGCCAGTTCATGCCCCACTCGACCGCCGCGTCCCGCGAGCCGCGCCAGGTGTCGGGAACGCCGGTGCCGTCGCCGGAAAACAGCATGTCCAGCAGGCCGCGCTCGGCGAGGCGGGCGACGTCCTCATACATCTCCACGTCGGGGAAGGTTCGGCCGGGCCAGGCGCCGGGCAACCGCCAGCGGCCACCCATGTGCGCGTAGGAGAAATCGAATCCCAGATGCATCTTCGGCTTCGGCATGGCTGCACGGCAAGCAAAAAGAGTGCCGTGCTCGGCGTTGTCGCAGGGATCGGCGGTTGAGCCTGGGGAGGCTATCGGGCGGGTTCGGCAGGATGCCTTCGGCGTCGGCGGGGCGCGGTTGACGAGAACTCGCAACAATCCCGGAGGATCGCCTGATCCGAAAGGATTCATGCCACCTTGGGCGCAAGACGTGTCCCCGGCATCGCCTACAACGCTGATGAACGGGCAAATTGCCAATGCAACAACGCCGGCCGCGGGCACGGGAGCGCCAGGCAACGGCAGGATTGCGGCGGCGTTCGAGGCAAGGAACCTCCTTCGAGGGCGGGCTGCGGTCGGGCAGCATCGTTCATGGTGCGACGCCGCCATCTGCGGCTGGCGCGAGATCGTCGGCCTGGCGTCCGCAGCGTGATGACCCGATCAGCCGCACCCCCGTGCCGTGCCGCGGCGGTCAACCTGACAGCACCGTCCCGCGGCACACGGCTTGCAGCGGCTGCTCCGTACAACGGAGGGCTATCATGCGACGTCGAACGCTGTTGCTGGGCGCCGGGGCAGCCGGTGGCGCCGTGCTGGCGTGCCCGTCCATCGTACGGGCGCAGCCGGCGACCACGCTGCGCTTCGTCCCCTACGCCGACCTCGCCCTGCTCGACCCGGCCGTCAGCGCCTTCGTCACGCGCAACCACGTGCTGATGGTGTTCGACACCCTGTTCGGCTTGGACGAGGCCGGGACCGCGCAACCGCAGATGCTGGCGGGATATGCGGCCGAGCCGGACGGCCTGACCTGGACCCTGATGCTCCGCGACGGGCTGCGTTTCCATGACGGCAGCCCGGTGCTGGCGCGCGACGCCGTGGCGAGCATCCGGCGCTGGTGGGTGAACGACGCCTTCGGCCAGGCGCTGGCCGCCGCGACCGATGAGCTGTCCGCCCCCGACGACCGCACGATCCGCTTCCGGCTCCGCCGCCGCTTCCACCTGCTGCCCGACGCCCTGGCGCACCCCACCAACACCATGTGCGCCATCATGCCGGAGCGTCTGGCCAGCACCCCGGCCAGCAGCCGGCTCAACGAAATGGTCGGCAGCGGCCCGTTCCGCTACCTGCCGGCCGAGCGCGTGCCCGGCGCCCGTAACGTGTATGCCCGCTTCGAGGGCTACGTGCCGCGGCAGGGTACGCCATCCTTCACCGCCGGTCCGCGCACCGTGCACTTCGACCGCGTGGAATGGCTCACCACGCCCGACCCGGCCACCCAAGTCGCGGCGCTGCAGGCCGGCGAGGTGGACTGGGTGGAGCAGCCGTTGATGGACCTGGTGCCCTCCCTGCAAGCCGACCGGGCGCTGCGGGTGGAGGTGGTGGAGACCAAGGGGCTGATCGGCTTCCTCCGCTTCAACCAACTGTTCCCGCCCTTCGACAATCCGGCGATCCGCCGGGTCGTGCTGCGGGCGGTGAACCAGCGCGAGTTCATGGAGGCCGTGGTGGGCGGCAACGCCCCGTTCGACAGCCAATGCGGCATCTTCACCACCGGTACGCCGCTGGCGAACGACGCCGGCATGGAGGCGCTGAGCGGCACCCATGCCGTGGACGTGCTGCGGCGGGAGTTGGCCTCGGCGGGCTACAAGGGCGAGCGCATCGTCTACCTCGAACCCACGGACGTGCCGCGCATCAACGCCATCGCCGAGGTCGGCGCCGACATGCTGCGCAAGCTGGGCATGAACGTGGATGTCGTCGCCACCGACTGGGGCACCACCGTCCAGCGCTCGGTCAGCCGCCAGCCGCCTGAGAAGGGCGGTTGGCACATGTTCGCCGCATTTTCCGGCGGCTGGGACATGAGCAGCCCAGGCTGCCACCAACTGATGCGCGGTAATGGCGAGGGCGCCTACAACGGCTGGCCCACCCTGCCGAAGCTGGAAGCACTACGGGAGGAGTGGCTGCGCACCGAGGACGGCGCGGCGCAGCTTGCCCTGGGGCGGCGGATGCAGGAACAGGCTTTGCAGGACGTGCCCTACCTGCCGGTGGGGTCGTACTACCAGCCTGTTGCCTACAAGGCGAACCTGACCGGAGTTTCCAAAGGTCTGGTGCAGTTCACCGGCGTCAAGCGGGACTGACTGCGCCGGGTTGGCTTGGAACCCTTCACGGGGAAGGCGGAATGCCCGCATGCCGGACTTCCGCGATTTCGGGGCGGCCCGGTGATGCGTCCACAACCAACGCCGCCGCCTTCGCGTAATCCTGTCGCGCTTCGTCCTCGCGGCCCAACGCATGGGCGGCCCGGGCGGACCCGAGGACGCCGTTGAAGCGGTTCGGCGCCGCGGCCTCGCTGGTGCGGAACGCCGCCATCGCCTCCGCCGGGTGGCCCGCCATCAGCAGCAGGTCGCCATAGAGTTCACGCATCGGGAACAGCTTGTTTTCGAGCAGGATGTGCTTCTCCCGCGCGTCGTCGGCATCGGCCGCCGCACTCATCAGCGCCAACCCGCCTGCCGCGTCGCCATCGGCATAGGCGGTCCAGGCATCGGCCGCGCCGCCATACACGTCCACCAACCCGGCCCAATACGCGTCATCCCCCTGCAACACCGCCGCGCGGAGCCCATGCAGGGCCGCAGACTCCCGCCGTGCCGCAGCGACCTGGCCGGACCGGGCCGATCCGAGCGCGCGCACGAAGCGGGCCGTGATCCCCTGGTACGGCGACAGCCCGGCGACCGGCATCGCCGCCGCCCCCGCCCAGTCGCCGCGCTCCAGCACATAGCGCGCCGCCACCAGCACGCGCTCGTCCGATGGCCCGGCGTCGGCCAGGGCCGCCCGGACCGCATCGTCCTGTCCGAGTTGCAGATCGGCGTAGGCAATGAAGTCCATCCCGTGCGGGTCGTCCGCGTCCATCCGCGCCATGTCCTCGGGGCCGGGCGCATGCAGCACCGCCGCCTTGCGGTTCGCCCCGATCGACTCCGCCCACAGCCCCAGCATCGAGTAGATGTGCGAGGGCATATGCAGCGCGTGGTGCCCGGCGGGTGCGATGCCGGGATAGGCGCGGGCCGCCGCCAGCCCGCGGGCGGCCAAGGGCGGGTAGTCATAGGCGTGGATGAGGTAGTGGGGGATGCCGGGATGGCGCGGATTGGCCGCCCAGAGCCGCTCCAGGATGCGCCCGGCCTCCAGTTGCCGGGAGAAGCCCTTGTCGGTGAGGTCCACTGTTTCGAGGATGGCCAGGGCGTGGAAGCTCTGGATTTCCACATCGTCCGGGTAGGCCTCGGCCAGGGCGCGCATCGCGGCCTCATAGGCGCCGGTGCGGGCGGCGTGGTCCTCCGCCGGGTCACGATAGAAGACGCGAAGGGCGTCGATCAGCCCGGCCTCGCGCGGCGTTGCCGGGCCGGCTGCGACGGCGCGCTCCAGGTCCGCATGCCCAGCCTCTAGCGCGTCCCGACCCGGCGCCCCGGCGAGCGGGTTGCCGCGCACCGTCATTGCGACGCCCCACCAGGCGATGGCGCAATGCGGATCGGCAGCAGCGATGGCGCGGAACGCGTCCTCGGGGCCGTCGAAGGCGTGCAGCCGGGCGACCGCTGTTTCGAAATCGGCCTGCACCGCGG
The DNA here is from genome assembly GCA_964243265.1 of uncultured Acetobacteraceae bacterium. GTDB lineage: Bacteria > Pseudomonadota > Alphaproteobacteria > Acetobacterales > Acetobacteraceae > DASWOJ01. The sequence continues at coordinate 16,390 of CAXTFY010000071.1, forward strand.
GCGCGCAGGAGGTCGGGAACGACACCGTGCCGAAGCCGGGGATGTCCCGGGCGCAAGCGGGCGTGACCGACAGCAGGCAGGCGAGCAGCAGCAGCGTCCGGGTCAAGGTCTCGTCGTCCAGCAGTGAGCGCCCGCCTCAGCTAGTGGGCCAGGGGCCTGTTTACAGCCGTGGTTTGGTCAGAAAGGCGTCATCGGCATCAACCTGCGTCCCGTTCGAAACACGATCATCGCCGCCGTCTTGGCTTTGTCCGCCTGCGTCAACCCGCCGCCTGAGCAGGCTTGCGCCGCTTGTCACGCAGAGGGCCTGCGGCCGTGCCAAGCCGCGCTAGCCTGCTTAGGCTTTCATCCCTGCGCGAACCTGCAGAGGTTTGCTCAGGCATCCAGGTCTGGCCTGCCCGTATCGGGCTGATGATGGAGAAAGCTGCTGCGAAGGCCCGGCACCGGGCTGTGCGTGATGACGGCTGGCGCCTGCCGGACGAGCTATGGGCCAAGATGGAGCCGTTGCTGCCCGCGCATCCCCTGGGCTGCCACAACCCGC
>CAXTFY010000072.1:0-16921 GCA_964243265.1 uncultured Acetobacteraceae bacterium
AGCCGAGCTTCTGGAACGACTGGTACATCGTGTAGGCGATGCGGTTGTTCATCGTGCCGCCATGCATCGGGTGCGGGTGCAGGATGAGCGCCAGCGGCGCGCCGGTCTCCTTGGAGTGGTGGTAGCGTCCCTCAAGCCGCCCGTCAGGGCCGGCGAACATTACCTCAGGCATGGCGTTCCAAATCTTTCTTGTTCTCCGCAGCCAGGCATGGCCGCGGTCGCTATAGCAATCAGCGCGTGCCGGACGATGCCCCGCCCTGCGCCGACCCCCCTCCAATAGGACCAGCCTGCCCGGTCCGGCGGATTGACCCGCCCTCCTGAAGCAGCTTAGCTGGCCAGGTCTGGCAAGACCTCTCCTGCACCCCTAGTTGTGTGAGCGCCGACCGGCGTCGCAGCCGGTGCCACCCTGGGAACCCACTGGTTTATAGCGGCGTCAGCCTGAATTTACATAACGGAATTGTCGCATGGCATTCATGTTTCTACGCGAAGCCATCGGCGCCTACCAGCAGCGCGACCCCGCCGCACGGTCCTGGGTGACGGTGCTGCTGTGCTATCCGGGGCTGCACGCCGTGCTGTGGCACCGGCTGGCGCACCGGCTGTGGCACCTTGGACTGTACCTGCCGGCACGGTTCATCGCGCACCTCGGGCGGTTCCTGACCGGCATCGAGATCCATCCAGCCGCCCGCCTTGGCCGCCGGCTGATCATCGATCACGGCATGGGTGTCGTGATCGGCGAGACGGCGGAGGTTGGCGACGACGTTTACTTGTACCACCAGGTGACGCTCGGCGGCACCAGCAGCGAGCGCGGCAAGCGCCATCCGACCATCGGCAACGGCGTGATCGTCGGCGCGGGCGCGAAGATACTCGGTAACATCCTGGTCGGCGATGGCGCCCGCGTCGGCTCGAATGCCGTGGTGGTGCGGCCGGTTGCCCCCGGGGTCACCGTGGTCGGCATCCCCGCCCGCCCGGTGGACCGCGACCCGGTGCAGCGCCACGCCGCGCCGGTGGCGCCCGTCCCGGTCTTCGTCGCCTACGGCACGCCCTGTGAGGAAACCCTGGACCCGCTGGTCCGCAACGTCGAGGCGCTGCGGGCCGAGATGCTGGCGCTGGAGGCGCGGGTGTCCGCCCTGCAGCGCTCCCCCGCCGCCGAGTAGTCGTTGGCCTGCTTGGACCCTGCCTGCTTGGGCATCGCGTACTTGGACGCCAACGCGACGGAGCCGCTGCGGCCGGTGGCCCGGTCGGCGGTGCTGGAGGCGTTGGACCTGGTGGGCAACCCGGCCTCCGTCCACGCCAGCGGCCGGGCGGCGCGGCGGGTGCTGGAGGCGGCGCGGGCTGCCATTGCCTTGCGGTTCGGCGCCGATCCTGCCGCGGTGGTGCTCACCTCTGGCGGGACCGAGGCCAACGCGCTCGCCATCGCGGCGTTGCGGGCCGGGCGCCGGGTGGTGACCGGTGCGACGGAGCACGACGCGGTGCGGGCTGCCGCGCCGGACGCGGCGGTGCTGCCGGTGGATCGCGAGGGGGTGGCCGACCTGGACACCCTGGCGCGGCTGCTGGCCGAGGGGCCGGCGCTGGTCTGCCTGATGTGGGCCAACAACGAGACCGGCACCATCCAGCCGGTCGAGGCTGCGGCCGAGCTGTGCCGGCGGCACGGGGCGCTGCTGCATGTGGACGCCGTGCAGGCCGCCGGGCGCATCCCGGTCCGCATGACCGGCGACAGCATGGCGCTGTCTTCGCATAAGCTGGGGGGTCCCAAGGGGGCCGGTGCGCTGCTGCTGGGGCCTGGCGTCGACGTGGCGCCGCTGATTGCCGGCGGCGGGCAGGAGCGGGGACGCCGTGGCGGCACCCCGGCGCTGCCGGCCATCGCCGGGTTCGCGGCGGCCGCGCAGGCGGGGCTGCCGGACGTGGCGGCGTTGCGCGATGCGGCGGAGGCGTCGGCGCTGGCATGCGGCGCCGTGGCGTTGGGCGGGGCGCACCGGCTGCCCAACACGTCCTGCCTGGCGCTGCCCGGCGTGCGGGCGGATACCCAGGTGATCGCGCTGGACCTGGCGGGCGTGCAGGTGTCGGCCGGGGCGGCGTGCAGCAGCGGCAAGGTGGCCGTGAGCCATGTGCTGGCGGCCATGGGCTGCGGCGCGTTGGCCGGGCAGGCGATCCGGGTCAGCCTGCCGTGGAACGCGGCGGCGGCGGACGTGGCGGCGTTCAGCCGGGCGTACGCCGACATGGCGGCACGGCTGGGAAAGCGGGCCGCCTAGCGCCATATCCGGCCCATGCGCCCGAACCGACCCGTCTATCTGGACAACCAGGCCACCACGCCCTGCGACCCCAGGGTGGTTGCCGCCATGCTGCCCTGGTTCACCGAGCGGTTCGGCAACCCGCACAGCGCCGAGCACCGGATGGGCCAGGACGCCGCCGACGCCGTTGAAGCCGCCCGTGCCGAGGTCGCCGCCCTGATCGGTGCGGAGGCTCGGGAGGTCGTGCTGACCTCCGGCGCGACCGAGGCCAACAACATCGCCATCAAAGGTGCGGCGCGATTCGCTGCTGGCCAGGGTGACTTGCGCCGCCGGGTCGTCACGGTCGCGACGGAGCATAAGTGCGTGCTGGAGAGCGTGGCCGACCTTGCGGCGGAGGGGTTCGAGCCGGTGGTGCTGCCGGTCCGCCCCGATGGGCTGCTGGACCTGGAGGCCCTGCGCGACGCGCTGCGCGTGCCGACGCTGCTGGTCAGCGTCATGGCGGTGAACAACGAGACCGGGGTGGTCCAGGACATCGCTGCCCTGGCCGGCGCCGCCCGTGCCGCCGGGGCGCTGTTCCACACCGACGCTGCCCAGGCTGCCGGCAAGATCCCGCTGGACGTCCACGCCCAGGGCATCGACCTGCTGAGCATGAGCGGCCACAAGCTGTATGGGCCGAAGGGGGTCGGTGCGCTGTATGTCCGCCGCCGCCCGCGCGTGCGCCTGGCACCGCTGTTCTCCGGCGGCGGGCAGGAGCGGGGGCTGCGGTCCGGCACCCTGCCCACGCCGCTGGTGGTGGGGCTGGGCGAGGCGTGCCGGCTGGCAGGGTTGGAGATGGCCGGGGAGGCGGATCGCCTGGCGGCCCTGCGTGACCGCCTGCTGGCTGGGCTGCGGCGCGGAGTGCCGGGGCTGGCCGTCAACGGGTCCTGGGAGCACCGCATCCCCGGCAACCTGAACCTGACGTTCTCCGCCCCGGCGCTGACCCTGTTGCAGGCCGTGCCGGATCTGTGCGCGTCCACCGGATCGGCGTGCAGCTCGGCGGAGGTGGAGCCGAGCTATGTGCTGCGCGCCCTGGGCCTGTCGGATGAGGCGGCGTCGCGCAGCTTGCGTCTGGGGCTGGGACGTTTTACCTCCGCCGCCGACGTCGATTTCGCGGCCGATGCCTTGATAGCCGCCCTCCGCTCCCATGCGTCCACCCCCATGCCGAGGCCTGAGTTATGCCCAAGATGACCTTTGTCGAACGCAACGGCGCCGCGCGGGTGGTGGACGCCCCGCTCGGGCTGTCGGTGCTGGAGATCGCCCACCGCCACGGCGTCGATATCGAGGGCGCGTGCGAGGGATCACTGGCGTGCAGCACCTGCCACGTGATCGTCGATCCCGGGTGGTTCCCCAAGCTGGCCAAGCCGACCGAGGACGAGGAGGACATGCTGGACCTGGCCTTCGGGCTGGAGCAGACCTCGCGGCTGGGGTGCCAGGTGGTGATGACGCAGGCGCTGGACGGGCTGGTGGTGAAGCTGCCGGCCGCCACGCGCAACGCGCAGGGGTAGGGGGGGAGCACGCCATGCGGATCGTCGCCGCGATGTCCGGCGGCGTGGACAGCAGCGTGGTGGCGGGGCTGCTGGCCGAGGCCGGACATGAGGTTATCGGCGTTACCCTGCAGCTTTACGACACGGGTGCTGCGGCGCGGCGCCGGGGGGCGTGCTGCGCCGGGCAGGATATCCATGATGCGCGGGATGTGGCGGACCGGCTGGGCATCCCGCATTATGTGATCGATGCCGAGGCGCGGTTCCGCGCCGCGGTGATCGGCGACTTCGCGGACAGCTATGCCGCCGGGGAGACGCCGGTGCCGTGCGTCCGCTGCAACATGAGCGTGAAGTTTACCGACCTGCTGGGCCTGGCGCGCGACCTGGGGGCGGAGGCGATGGCGACCGGACACTACGTTCGCCGCGTCGATGGGTCCGGCGGGCCGGAGCTGCACCGCGCTGCGGACCTGGCGCGCGACCAGAGCTGGTTCCTGTTCGCCACCACGCGCGACCAGTTGGCGTTCTCGCGGTTTCCGTTGGGCGAGATGCCGGACAAGGCGGCGGTGCGCGGCCACGCGGCGCGGCTGGGCCTGCAGGTGGCCGACAAGCCCGACAGCCAGGACCTGTGCTTCGTGCCTGGCGGTGGGTATGCCGATACCGTGGCGCGGATGCGGCCGGATGCGGCGCTGCCGGGTGAGATCGTGTCGCGGGATGGCCGAGTGCTGGGGCAGCATGACGGCATCGCACGCTACACGGTGGGGCAGGGGCGCGGGTTGGGCATGGCATCGCTGGATGGCGGGGAGCGGCAGGCGGTGCTGGCCGTCGATGCCGGGCGGCGGCGCATCGTGGTGGGGCCGCGCTCGGCGGGCAGCGGCGTGGTGCGGCTGCGTGAGGTCAACTGGCTGGTGGACCCGCCAAGCGGGCCGATGCGGTGCACCGTGAAGCTCCGCGCGCGGGAGACGCCGCATGGCGCGACGGTGGAGGGCGCCGGTGGGGGCGCGGTGGTCCGCCTGGATGACCCGGCGCTGGCGGCGCCGGGGCAGGCCTGCGTTTTCTATGCTGCCGACCGCATCCTTGGGGGTGGCTTCATCACGGCATAACGGTCGAGCAGGCTGCTGCGGTGCGGAGGTTGGCTTGCCTGCGCCTTTGCTCGGGGGCGAGGCTGCCTGGATGTGCCGCGATCCAAGGCCGTTGACGGCACACCGGGGCCGGGGCATACCCCGCTCCCCGGCCTGGCGGCGTAGCTCAGTGGTAGAGCAGGAGAATCATAATCTCTTGGTCGGCGGTTCAAATCCGTCCGCCGCTACCGGTTCCTGACGCCAGGCGTCGAGGGTTCGACCTCCCTTTTCCGATTTGCGCCTGTCATTGCGAGCCGGCTTCGGCACAATAGTCCAGAAGCGGCGCGCACGGTCCTGGTGGTCCCTGCATCGTCGCGTTGGATACGCGGCTCGCGACGATGTTGCCTGCATTGCGGCCGGATGAGGCCGGGACCCGCTACGGCGGCCCGGCGAGGATGGAGACGGTAACGGTTTGACGCCCGCCAGCCAGGCTGAGCGAGAACTGGTCGTTGCCGAGGTAACCCGGGGTGGGTGTGTAACGCCCTGAGCGGGCCGCGCCGCCGGAGTCGGAGATGGCGACGGTGCCGTGTTTGGGAGGCCCGGCAAGCTCCATTGCGTCGCCACCCGAGGTGGTGACGGTGATGTTGCGGCTGGGCCGGGCGTCCCTTGAAGTTACGGCCTGAGTAGGGGCCGGGGCCTCTTCGCGCGGGGTGGCGAGGACCGGCGCGCTGGCAGCCGGCGGCTTGGGGGGGGCCGGGGGAGGCGACGGCAAGACGGCCGCGCCGCCACCGGAGCTTGCTCCAAGCCCCGAATAGCTCTGAGCATTTTGCACGGAACACCCGGGGGCGAGAGCAACAAGCATCGCGCTGACGACCATGCGGCTGCGCAGGAGGGTGTATGCCGGCATCGCGATCGCTCTCCACTGGACCCGGTGATCGTGCCAAGCGACGAGACGCCGCACAAGCCAGGGGGGCGTGCAGGGGGTCTATCCGCGCTCTTAGTGCAGGACAAGCAGGGCGCTTGGCTGATGACTTCCTGAAAGGAAGTCGAGACTTTCGGCTTGCATCTGGCGTTGCCGTCGGCTTGTGGCGCTGGCGGCCGTCAGAGTCGAAAGACGCAGCGTATTGGTAGGTTTGCGCCCGTTTGCCGGCCTCAGGCTGCACCGAAAGCGCCGATGAGCCGATTCATGGCGCATCCTCCTGCACTCAAGTCCTGGCTGGCTGCCGCTTCAGGCCGAAGTCGCGCAGCTTGATCTTTGCCATGCGGCCGTCGGGATGGTGGAACACCAGGCCCTCAATGTCCTGGCCAGTCAGCCAAGCCGCCAGTCCAGCATGGGTCCGCGGCGCGTCCGGGACGGTCGGCGCCAGGGCGTGCGGCACCAAGGCATGATGGGCATAGCCCTCCGGGTTGCCTTGCACCTTGGGGCCGAGCAGCTCGTAAGTGCCATCCGCCACGTTGCCAGTGCCCTGCAGCCGCTCGAAGGCCTCGCGGTGCGCCGCGTCCTCGGGACCGGGTCCAACCGGAACCCAGCCGACGGTCTTGCCGGTCTCGGGGTCGGTGCCCTCGGCGACGAAGCTGTCCGGCGCGGGCTGTCCGGCCTTTAGCTCGCGGCGCCTGAACAGCGCACCCCCGCGCACCAGACAGGAGGTGCCGTCGAGCTTGCGGGTGGCGACGCCCTCGCCGTGGAACACCCAGTCCGCGGCCGGGTTCGGCGTGTCCACGACGCGGCTGCGGTCGCCGGTCCAGTCGCGGTCGAACAGGGTGGGGATCTTCTTCATGGGCCGGCGGGTTGCGACAGCCAGGCGGCGACGTCGGCCGCGTTCCGGTCGGGCGGGAACACCGGGTAGAACACGTGCGTCACCGTGCCGCCGTCGATCACCAACGTGAACCGGCGGAGCAGGGTCATGCCGGCTGCCACGAACGTCGGCAGGTCCAGCGCGCGGGTCAGTGCGCCAGCCGCGTCGGAGAGCAGCGGGAAGGGCAGGCGCAGGCGTTGCGCGGCCTCCTGCTGATAGGCGGTGTCCTGGGTGGACAGGCCGAACACCGCGTCCACGCCGAGCCGCCGCAGCTCGGCGAAGTGGTCGCGGAACTCGCAGGATTGCGGCGAGCAGCCACGTGCGCCGGGGATCATGTCCCAGCCGGCGGGGTTGTCGGCGCCGGGCTGGCCGGTGCGGGGATAGGCATACAGGATGGTGCGGCCCGGCGGTGCCGACAGGTCGACGCTGGAGCCGTCGGTGGCCGGCAACCGGACGGGGGGCAGCCCCATGCCCATCAGGTGCGCGGCGGCGCCGTCGTCCGGCGGGGCGGGGATGCTGGACCAGTCCGGGGCTTCAATGGTCGAGGTTGTCATGGCGTTCCTCCCGCAGGGATCATACCCCCGCCCGCCCCGGCCCTCCAGCCCGCGGCAGCCATAGCGCCAGGGCGAAGGTGGTCGACAGCAGCCCCATGTTGCACAGCAGCGCCGCCGACAGCGCCGCGTCGTAATCCGCCGGGCTGCCGCCCGCGCCCAGCACGCCGAAGAACACGCCGCCGATCACCGCCACCCCCAGCGCGAACGCGATCTGCTGCACGGTGGAGAACACCCCCGACGCCGACCCGGCATCCGCCGCGGGGATGCGGCTGCTGCCGACCACGACCGCCACCAGGGACGGCAGCGCCAATCCCTGGCCGACCCCGTACCACACCAGCACCGCCGCCAGCCACCGGCCGTCCAGCGCCACCCCATGCGCCGCCCGCGCCAGCAGCACGATGCCGGCCAGCCCCGTTACCATCAGCGCCGTCCCCAGGTTGATCACCCGCGGCCCCAGCCGCCGCGCCACCCCGGCCGACAGGCGCGACCCGGCGACGAACCCCACCCCGAACGCCACGAACGTCAGCCCAGTCGCCAGCGGCCCCATGCCGAACCCCTGCTGCAGGAACAGCGTGATGGTGAGGAAGAACGCCGCCAGCCCGCCGAAGAACGTCACCGCCATCACCAGCCCCAGCGAGAACGCGCGGTCACGGAACAGCCGCAGGTTGACCAGCGGCACCCGGCCGCTTGCCTGCAACGCGGCCTCATACAGGATGAAGGCTGCCATCGCCGGCGCGGACAGGGCGATGCACACCAGGGACCAGGGGGGCCATCCGGCCTCGCGGCCCTCGACCAGCGGCACCGACAGCAGCAGCAGGGCCGCGGTGCCGATCAGGATGCCGCCGGGGTCCAGGCTGTGCCGCCCGGGCGAGCTGGATTCCCGCAGCACCAGCCTTGCGGCGATGGCTGCGACGATGCCGATGGGCACGTTCACCAGGAAGATGGGCCGCCAGGTGAGGCCGTGCGGGTTCCATTGTATGAGGGCGCCGCCGATCAGTTGGGCGGCGATGCTGGCGCCGCCCAGGGTGACGCCGAACCAGCCGATGGCGCGGGCGCGCTCGTTTTCGGGGAAGGTGACGCGGATGATCGCCAGCACCTGCGGGTTCATCATCGCGGCGGTCAGGCCCTGCAGCACCCGGGCCGCGATCAGTTGCCCCGGCGTCGTCGCCAGCCCGCACAGCGCCGAGGCCAGCGTGAACCCGGCCATGCCCCACACGAACACCAGCCGCCGGCCATACAGGTCGCCCAGCCGCCCGCCGGTCACCAGCAGCACCGCGAACGCCAGGCCATAGCCGGCGACGACGAACTGCAGCTCCGCCGGGCGGGCGCCGAGGTCCACGCGCATGGACGGCAGGGCGACGTTCACGACGAAGAAGTCGAACGAGGTAAGGAACGCCGCAGTCAGCACCAGCACCAGGCCCAGCCACCGCCGCGGGTCCGGCGCCTCCGTCGCGGGCGGCGCCTCGGCCAGGGGCTGGGACAAGCGGCTAAGCCGCTCCCGCGCCGGCCGGGATGGCGGTCGCGGCACGGCGAGGGGTGGTGCGATGCATGGTGTCTTCCTATGTCGGTGAGCGATGGCCGCCTGGGACGGCGCGGGCCTTGCATAGGCCGGGGCATGTGCCGGGGCGTATACCGGGATATGCCAGCTTTGCCATGCTCATAAGTCTTTCGAGGCGGTGTCAACCAGTGCTAACCACATGCCTCCATGCGCCCCGGCCCCGCCCGAGGCTCCTGCTTCGACCGAGGGGACTGCCCGCTTGACATCCCACCCTGCTTCGCCTGCTCCCTTCACCCTGGGGCTGCTGGGCCAGTGCGTGCTGCTGGTTGGCGGCGATGACGGCACCGAGGCCTACCTTGAGGGCCAGGGCGCCATGGTGCGCCGCATCGACGGGCCAGCTGCGGCGGCGGACCTCATTGGCGTGCAGCTCGTGCTGCTGCGGGCGGAGGACGTGGCCTCGCAGCGGGCGGCGCAGGCGCGCGGCGTGCTGACCGGCGTGCTCCCCGCTGCCGACGCTGCGCCACGCCGCGCTGGCCGGGCCGGTGTGGCTGGGCGGGCGAGCCTGGTGGGCGCCGGGCCGGGGGCGGCGGACCTGCTGACGGTGCGCGCCGTGCAGGCCATCCGCTCCGCCGACGTGCTGCTGTATGACAAGCTGGTGGGGGCGGACATCCTGGACCTCGCCCCGGCCGGCGCCCGGCGGATCGATGTCGGCAAGCGCTGCGGCCGCCATGCCATGAGCCAGGCGGCGATCAACGCCCTGATCGTCCGCCACGCCCAGGCCGGCGCGCACGTGGTGCGGCTGAAGGGCGGCGACCCCTTCGTGTTCGGCCGCGGCGGGGAGGAGCTGGAGAGCCTGCGCCTGGCCGGGGTGCCGACCGAGGTGGTGCCGGGCATCACCGCGGCGCTGGCGGCGGCGGCGCGGCTGGGCATCCCGCTGACGCATCGCGGGGCGTCGCGCAGCCTGCACCTGATCACCGCGCATGGCGCCGACGACCGGCTGCCGGAGCATGACTGGAGCGCGCTGGCCCGTGCCGGGGGCACGCTGGCGGTTTACATGGGCAAGCGCACGCTGCCGCTGCTGGCGGCCCGGCTGCTGGAGGCGGGGATGGCGGCGGACACCCCGGCCATCGCGGTCGAGAACGCGACCCTGCCGAACGAGCGGCGGATGCCGGGCACCTTGGCCGGCTTGGCGGACCTGGTGACGGCGGCCGGGCTGGATGGGCCGACGCTGGTGCTGATCGGCGCCGTTGTCGCGATGGCGGACGTGGCGGTCGTGGCCGACGCAACCCCGCACGTCCGCGCCGCCTGATGCATGGCGCGTCTTTCTCCCTCCTCCTCCGGGAGAGGGCCGGGGTGAGGGGGTCTTGCGGCCCCGCCCGGTCCGTTGGAGCGCCGTGGTCCCGCGGCCCCGTCGGTTCTGCGCGCCGCAAGCAAGACCCCCTCACCCCAGCCCTCTCCCGGAGGGAGAGGGAGTCAGTGCGGCCCCTGTGTCACGTTGGCCCTGCAGGCTGCATCCCACGCGACAGCACCCCCGCACCGCAACATCACCGGACCTGCCCCCTTGGATAGCCCCGTCCCCGACCGCGCCGCCATCGCCGACGAGCACCGCTTCGCCCAGTATGTCCGCACCCTGGGCCGCGGCCCAGGGCGGTCGCGCGCCCTGACGCGGGACGAGGCGCGGGACGCCTTGGCTATGGTGCTGGCCGGGGAGGCCGATCCGCACCAGGTCGGCGCGTTCCTGATGCTGCTGCGCTACCGCGGGGAGGACCCGGACGAGATGGCCGGGCTGGTGGACGCCGCCCGGGCCGAGATGTTCGGGGGAGAGGGCGCCGGGCTGCCGGAGGGGTGCGCGCCGGTCGATCTGGACTGGCCGAGCTACGGCGCCGGGCGCACGCGGGGGGAGCCTTGGTTCCTGCTGGCGGCGCTGGCGCTGGGGCGGGCGGGGTACCGGGTGCTGATGCACGGCAGCAACGAGTTCTCGCGCGGGACCTCGGTGGCGGAGGGCCTGGCGGCGCTGGGGATGCGCCCGGCGGTGGACCGGGCGGACGCGGCGCGGCTGCTGGACCAGACCGGGTTCGCCTACTTGCCGCTGTCGGTGGTCAGCCCGGGGATGGAGCGGCTGCTGCGGCTGCGGACCTTGCTGGGGCTGCGGTCGCCGTTGAACACGGCGGCGCGGCTGTTGAACCCGTTCGACGCCCGGGCGGGGGTGGATGGGGTGTTCCACCCGGCGTACATCGCGCTGCACCTGGGGGCGGCGGAGCGGCTGGGGCGGCAGCGGCTGGTTGTGGTGAAGGGCGGGGGCGGGGAGGCGGAGCGGTCGCCGGTCAAGGCGATAACGGCGCATTGGTACGAGCGGGGGACCGGGGTGGGAGAGGCCGTGCTGCCGGCGGCAGGCACTGAGCTGAGTGATTTGAGCTTTGACCAGGTTTGGCGGCGCACATCGGACTCGGGGGGAAATGCGTCGGTATCGACCATTGAGCTGGCGCTCCTCGCATTGGGGGTTCCGCTGGAGTGCCTTGGTGATAGAGCGGTGGATATCTGGAGTAAACGGTGACGCTCCGGCCATTCAGGACGCTCGAACGACGCTGGAGCTTGCCTGCGCTTATTTATGCGGCCGAAGATGACCGGCTCAGGCTGCCTGACTCTATGAACTATTGAACGCTTTTTCGGGGAGTGTTTGTGGACGGGGAAGCTGTCTTTGATCAGCACGCCCACGCCGTCGAGAAAGCCAACGGTTGTAGAGGCCCGAGCAAAGTCGATGGTGTTCACTTTGGTGCTGGATCAAACCGTGTTCGCATCAGGCCGGATCAGGGCCTGGCGAAACGGGTTGGGACCGTGACTCAAGACGCCTGCTGGGCCTGGAGGCCAGCAGGCATGGGCAGGTCCGGCTTCGAGGACCTTCAGTTCCGTGTTACGCGCCCGGCTGCCGGTGGGCGGACGTGGCGGCCGACGGCCGGTTGCCTTCGAAGCTGCGTTCAGGCCTAAGTCTGCGCGGAACAGGATCAATCGAGCATGACACAAACCCTTGCGGCCTTGATCGGTAGCCTTGCAACAGCCATCGCGCTCTTTTATGGCGGCCTGGCGGTCGAGGCTTATAAGCACCGGCGCGACCGGGTGGGCATGGCACTTGCAATAGCCGGCGCTATCGACGCGATGCTCGGCCTCATTGAGGCCCGCGAAATGATCACGGAGCTTTCGGAGTCGCTTGGCGAACTGGAGGCGGGACGTCCGGTGCAGTTTGGCTCGCTGATCCGCGACAACGCGCCGTTCCAGGCGATCACGCTGTCATATGCAAACCAGATCGGCAGCCTCGGCGGCGACTTGCCATTCCGTGTCGCCCGATTCCTGACATACAACCAGGGCCTGCTGCATGACCTTAATCATCTCGGCGAGAACACGGGCAATCCCCAGGTGCAAGCAATGCTGATCCGCCGCATGAGGCCGCTGTGGAAAAACACGCAGGTCTTGGGGACCACGTTGATCGCAGACCTCAGTAAGGCTGCCGGCGTCCGGCGCCCGGCTTAATGCTGGAATTGGGACCGGATGGTGTCGCACGTTCGTCAAGGATTTTTGCAAGGACGATAGAGTCGTTCTTTCTGCTGCTAATGGCTGTAGGATAGCACGGTGTTGCCGGGCTTGAGCCTGGACAGCGACGGGGTGTCGGCGTCTGCTGGCCGACCGTCATGCGCCAAGGGGGCACGATCGGCGCGACGATCAACAAATGCACCGCCCGCGATGGACTGGAACTGCTGCCGGGTGATTACGCCTTGGCCTAATGGCTCCACGGTAGACTGCCCGGCGGCCCCGCGGCGGGGCAGGAGCACCCATCTGCCGCCATGCTGGAGGTGTTGCTGGCCTTTGCCGACGCAGGTTTCGGCTGGGACAGGCCGGGCGCGGCGGGGCACCGAGCCGTGCATGGCGCCGCGGGGCCTGTGGCGCCGGAACGCATCGCCGCGGTGCTGCTGGCGGCGCCGGACGGGCTGACGCGGCTCGACCCGTTGCACAGGTGCGCGGCGCCACGGAACCGCTGGGGTGCCCGCTACGGCTGCCGCGCGACGTGCCTGGCCGACACCGCGGCAAGCGCCAGGTGGGCGAGGGTAGGCAGCGCAGGCGTGCCGGTCCTGCACATGACCGATGCCCGGTGGTTCTCGACCGGCTGCACGGTGCCCGGTATCCTGGGACCGCGCCTGGCGCCCCGAAGGCCGGGCGGCGTGCGCGAGTGCGGCATGGCTGCGCTACCCCGTACCAGCCAGTGCACGGGACCGCATGAAGTCTCGCGGCGCAACGCTCCGGCGACGGCGGGGGTAGGTAGTTTCCGGCCCTGCCCCTGGGGAGGCAGCCGGCGCTTATTGGCGCTGCGGGGCATCCTGGCGTCCGCGTGTCTCGCGATCCCCGCTGCCAAGGTCAGCTCCCACCATGTCCTCAGGACCAGCTATGCAGCCGATCCACCGTACGGCGTGCCAAGGCGTCCAGCCGCTTTCGCCTCGATCCCTGGCGGGCTACCTGGCGGTCCTGATCGACAGGCGGGTTCGATCGCGCATGGAACCGGCAGAGGCCAGCGCCCCTGTCCCGTGCGGCGTGCTCGGCGGCAACGCGCTGATCTGGGTCGAGGACGATCCAGCGCTGGCCACGCGATGCGGCCGCGGCCTGGTCGTCGTCGCGCACGCATCCGACCAGGCCGAGGCGCCGCGCTCCTTCGTGGTTTCCTTTCCAGCCGGCGCCGACGGCTGCACCCGGCGCGTCCCCGCCATTGCGGATGCGCTGGCGACCCTGGGCTGGACGGTGCTTGCGGGGCGGCGCGGCGACATGGCGCCAGAGGACGCGGCAACCCCAGGGCACGCGGAGACCGCTGTCCTGGCCAGCGACACCCGGCCTGGCCGGAAGCAGCGGCTGTGGCTGACGGGGCCTGCGGCGGCTCCGCCGGGTCATCTGGCCCCGCCGCATCCAGCAGGACCTACCCGGGAGGGCGGCGCCGTGCCGTTCGGCGGCATGACAGAGCCAGGTCCGGGGCGGCCGGGACATGCGGGATCGGGCCGTGCTGCAGCAGCCGGCCCGCGGCGGCATCCTGGCGGCGCGCCGGCGTAGCCCGCCCGAGAGCCGGCGGGGACGCTGGTGCTCAAAGCCTGCCAGCCCGAACTCCGGGGTCTCCGCGCATGCCGGGGTGCGGGGCTGCGTACGGGGTGCGCCCTCGCCCTCGTTGGCCGGGATGGCGCCGTCCACGACCTAGCGGCGGTCGATGACAATGGAAGCCGCCGAGCACCTGCGGCGGCGGCTGTCCGGGTGCGAGCCGCACGCCTGGCAGGTGGGTCCACCAGGTCGTGGTGATCTGGATCCGCAGCCTGACAGGGCCAAAATCAAGCTTGAGGGGGCCTGCCCGCACCGCGGCGCCATCGCACCGCCAGGATGCCTGCGGCGAGCAGCCCAAGGCCTGCGGCCAGGGTCGCCCGGTGGCGGCTGGCCCATAGCTGCACGCTGAACCCGCAGGCTCCGGCATTGAAGGGCCCCCGTGCGCCGGAAGGGGTGGGGGAGGGTGCGAACAGCGTGGGTTCCCGCAGGCGCGCCGCCTCGGGGCTGTCGGTCATCTGCCCGGCGGGACCGAGCCGCAGGATCGCCCTGCCGACCAGCCTCGGCAGGAGCCTGCTGCAGAGCGCGAACAGCACGGTGATGCCGCCGACCTGCATCTCCCCGCGACGCGACGTGGCCGCGAGGTGGATGCTGTCGGCGACGATCTCCGGTTGATAGACCGGCCACATCGGCCGCGGCGGATGCTCCATGTGCGATGCGGCATGGCTGAAGAATGGCGTGTTGACGGCCGGCGGGTAGATGGTGGTGACCTGCACCCGGCTGCCCTCGTGCCGCAGCTCGCAGCGCAGCGCCTTGGTGAAGCCGCGCAGGGCGTACTTGGCCCCGGAGTAGGACGAGAGCAGCGGCATGCCGTGGAAGGCGATCGCCGAGCAGACGTTCACGATGGTGCCGGCATTGCGTGGCTGCATGCGGCGCAGCGCGACGCGGGTGCCGTTCACCGCACCGAGGTAGGTGACGTTGGTCACCTCGCGGAACTCCTGCTCCGGCACGTCCACGAAGCGGCCGTAGACGCCGTTGCCGGCGCAGTTGACCCACACGTCGATCAGCCCGAGCGTGTCTTCCATGGCGGCGGCGGCCTGCTCCAGGGCGGCAGGGTCCGAGACGTCGGCGATGGCCGCGACGGCGCGGCCGCCGGCCTTGACCAGTTCTTGGCGGAGCGCGTCCAGGCCTGGCCCGCTCCGCGCGATCAGGCCCACCTGCCATCCCTTGCGGCTGAACAGCGCGGCTGTGCACCGCCCGATGCCGGACGACGCGCCGGTGATGACGACCACACGGGCCTGTCCAGGCGCGCCTGGACAGGCCACGGTACAGCCAGCGGTGGCGCTGCGAGCGGTTGCCGGGGCATCCAGGCGCTGATTGGCCGATGGTGGCAGGTCCCCATCGGTCGCGAAATCGTTCATGCCTGCCCGTCAGGTGATGTCATCCCTGTCGGTTCGCACGGCCATACCCCAGGGTCTAGGCTTTCACGATGGGATGGGAGCCGGCCAGCAGATTCAACCGCTGGTTGGGGTCATCAGCGTCGCTGCACTGCGGCGTGATCCAGCGGATCATGCAGGGTCCCTGGCCGTTCGGCGTTCTCGCTGCTGTTTGTGCGAAGCGAGTCGTTCCTGCTGCCCCGCCTGGGGGTTGCAGGGGGGCCGCGTGCGTCGAACTGCAAGCATGACATGGTGCGCCCGCCGCTGATGCCGCTGCCGCCCGAGGGTTACACCCGGCTGTGGCACGCCCCGGCCCATGCCGGCGCGGCTTGACCGTGCCCGCCGGTCCCCCGGAATGGCAGCCCAAGCCCATCCAGCACCGCCTGCAACGTGGGCCGGTCCGGCGCCGGCAGGTCCGGGGATCAGCCCGGCAGCGCGGACTCCGCTCGCAGAGGGCAGGGAAGGACCGGCTATCGTTGGCAGCCTTGCCGAACTCATGCCACCTTGCCGCCAATGCGCCTGATTGACCCCCGCCCGCCCGCGACCACCATCCACCTGCTGTTCGAGGGCAAGCCGGTTCCCGCGCGGCCCGGAGAAACCCTCGCCGCCGCCCTGTCCGCCGCAGGGCACGCCGCGTTCCGCCGCACCGCGGCCGGGGCGCCGCGTGGGCTGTGGTGCGGCATGGGCGCCTGCTTCGACTGCATCGTCACCACCGATGGCCGCCCCTCGCAACGTGCCTGCATGGTGGCGGTGGCCGATGGCATGAGCATCGGCCCTGGTTCCGCCCCGGCGCTGCCAGAGCCGATGCCGGAAACCCTGCTGACACCGCAGGTGCTGGTGGTCGGCGGCGGCCCGGCCGGCCTGTCCGCCGCGGCTGCAGCGAGGGAGGCCGGGGCGGACGTGCTGCTGCTGGATGAGCGTTCCGCGTTGGGCGGTCAGTACCACAAGCCTGCTGTCGTCCTGGACGCCCAGGCGCAGCGCGGCGACCGGCTGCGGCGTCGCGCGGCCGGGGTTCCGCGGCGGCAGGCGGCCGTTTGGGCCGCATTCGTCGGACCAGATGGGCCGGAGATAGCCGCCCTCGCAGGCGACGCGCGCCTGCTGCTGCGTCCGCGGCAACTGATCCTGGCCACCGGCGCGCACGAGGCGCCGGTGCCGTTGCCGGGCTGGACGCTGCCGGGCTGCATGACGACCGGCGCGTTGCAGGGCCTGGTGCGGACGCACCGCGTCAGCCCGGGACAGCGCGTCGTGGTGGCGGGCAATGGACCCCTCAACCTGCAGGTCGCCGTCGAGCTGCTGCGCGCCGGGGGCCAGGTGGCGGCGGTGGTCGAGGCCGCAGCCCGTCCGGCCGGGCTGGGCCTGGCGCTGGCCTCCGCGTCCCATGCCTGGACCGGGCTGCGGCTGCTGGCGGCGCTGCGCCGCGCCGGCATTCCGGTGCTGTGGCAGACCCGTCCCGTCGAGGTGCTGGGGACCGGGCGCGTGGCGGGCCTCCGGGTTGCCGGACCCGGCGGGGAGGCGGTGATCCCCGCCGATGCCGTTGCGCTGAACTGGGGTTTTCAGGCGGAGACCGGCCTGGCCCGGGCGCTGGGCGCTGCACATGGGGTGGTGGACGGACGGCTGGAAACGCTGACGGACGCGGACGGGCGCACCAGCCTGCCCGGCGTGTTCGCGGTCGGCGACGGTGCGCGGCTGGGTGGGGCGGAGGTGGCCCGGCACCGGGGCCGCGCCGCCGGGCTGGCCGCGGCGTGCAACCTGGGGCTGCAGATCCCG
>CAXTFY010000073.1:0-16752 GCA_964243265.1 uncultured Acetobacteraceae bacterium
CAACGACCTGCAGTCGCTGTATGTCGCCAACAACGTGTGCTCGGCGGTGGATTACTTCCGCAAGATGGGCGGCAACGTCGGCGTCGCCGGCATGGTCATCAACAAGGACGACGGGACCGGGGAGGCGCAGGCGTTCGCCTCCGCTGTCGGCATCCCCGTGCTGTCCGCCATTCCCGCCAACGAGGACATCCGCCGCAAGTCCGCCAACTACGAGATCATCGGCAAGCCCGGCGGCGAATGGGCTGGCGTGTTCGAGCTGCTGGCCGAGCAGGTCGCCACCGCCCCTCCGGTCCGGCCGGCGCCGCTGAGCCACGACGCGCTGCTCGGCCTGTTCAAGGGCGACGCCGTGGGCCGCGGCGTGGTGCTGCAGCCGGCGACCGAGGCCGATATGTGCCCGGCCACGGTGCGCAACCGCGCCTCCCTTGAAGTGATCTACGAGGGCGCTTGAGCATGGACGGCGGCGGCATTCCTCCGGTCACCGGGTCCGGCTGCCACGGCGGGCGGGACACGCTGGACGCCGCCGCGCGGGCCGCGGGCAAGAGCGCCACGATGGACCGGCTGATGGCGGACTACCCGCGCGGGCCGCACGACCAGCCGCAGAGCATGTGCCCGGCGTTCGGGGCGCTGCGCGTCGGGCTGCGGATGCGGCGGACGGCGACGATCCTGAGCGGCAGCGCGTGCTGCGTGTATGGGCTGACGTTCACCAGCCACTTCTATGGGGCGCGGCGCAGCGTCGGGTATGTGCCGTTCAACTCGGAGACGCTGGTCAAGGGCCAGTTGTACGAGGACATCCGGGACGCCGTGTACCAGACGGCCAAGCCCGCCGACTATGACGCCGTGGTGGTCATCAACCTGTGCGTGCCCACGGCGTCTGGCGTGCCGCTGGACCGGCTGCCGAAGGTGATCGACGGCGTGCGGATCATTGGCATCGACGTGCCGGGCTTCGGCGTGCCGACCCATGCGGAGGCGAAGGACGTGCTGGCCGGCGCGATGCTGCGCTATGCCCGCACCGAGGCCGAGCACGGCCCCGTCGCCCGCCCCCGCCAGCAGGCGCAGTTGCCGACCGTCGCCATGATCGGCGAGTTCTTCCCAGGCGACCCGCCCGGCGTTGGGGCGTTGCTGGCGCCGATGGGCCTGGCGCTGGCGCCGCAACTGCCGTCGCGCGAGTGGCGGGACCTGTATGCCGCGCTGGACTGCGAGGTCGCCGCGGCGGCGCACCCGTTCTACACGGCGACGGTGCGGGAGTTCCGTGCCGCCGGGCGCCCGGTGGTGGGCAGCGCTCCGGTGGGCGTGGACGGGACTGCGGCTTGGCTGGAGGCTATCGGTGCCGCGGCCAACGTTTCGGCGGATAAGATCGACGCTGCCAAGGGCCGTGCGCTACCGGCGATCCGTGCGGCGTTGGAGGCCAACCCGGTGCACGCCCGCATCACCGTATCGGGTTACGAGGGATCGGAACTGCTGGTGGCGCGGCTGCTGGTCGAGGCCGGGGCGGAGGTGCCCTACGTCGGCACCGCGTGCCCGCGCACCGAGTGGAGCGACGCCGACCGCGAGTGGCTGCAGGCGCGCGGGGTGCATGTGCAGTACCGGGCCAGCCTGGAGCAGGACATGGCGGCGATGCGCGACGTGCGGCCCGACCTGGCCGTGGGCACGACGCCGCTGGTGCAGGCGGCGAAGGAGCTGGGCATCCCGGCGCTGTACTTCACCAACATGGTGTCGGCGCGTCCGCTGTTCGGGGCGCCTGGGGCCGGGGCGTTGGCGGCCATCGTTGCGGCGCAGATCGGCGGGGCCGGGCGGTTCAACCGGATGGTGGAGTTCTTCGAGGGCGTCGGGGCAGGCGCCACCGCGGGCTATGGCAGCACCGGGGTGCCGGTGGAGCCTGCGGGTGCGCGCGACCGCTACCGCCGGGCACGCGAGGCCAAGGCCAAGGCCGTCGAAGCGATGGGGAGCTAGAGAATGCTTGTTTTCGTCTCCCTCTCCCTTCGGGAGAGAGCCGGGGTGAGGGAAGCCGCAAGCCCGGTCCTGTCCGAACCTGGCGCTGTCACGGTCAAGGTCCGCGTGTGCCGCTCCCTCACCCCGGCCCTCTCCCGGAGGGAGAGGGAGACGCAAGCGGCACTTCTCCTCTCCCGACCCCGCCCATGCTGATCCAGGACCATGACCGTGCCGGCGGCTACTGGGGCGCCGTGTATGCCTTCACCGCCATACGCGGTCTGCGCGTGGTAATCGACGGCCCCGTCGGCTGCGAGAACCTACCCGTTACCGCCGTGCTGCACTACACCGACGGGCTGCCGCCGCACGAGCTGCCCGTCGTCGTCACCGGCCTCAGCGAGGACAACCTCAGCTCCACCGGCACCGAGGGTGCGCTCCGGCAGGCCGCGGCCAGCGGCGATCAGGACATGCCGTCCGTCGTCGTCACCGGCAGCATCGCCGAGATGATCGGTGGCGGCGTCACCCCCGAGGGCAGCAACCTGCTGCGCTTCATCCCCCGCACCATCGACGAGGACCAGTGGCAGGCCGCCGACCGCGCCATCTACTGGCTGTGGTCCGAGTTCGGCGCCAAGAAGGCGAAGAAGCCCAAGCCCCGCCCGCCCATTGGGGAAAGAGCGGGCAGCAAGCCCCGCGTCAACATCATCGGACCCATCTACGGCACGTTCAACATGCCGTCCGACCTGGCCGAAATCCGCCGCCTGGTCGAGGGCGTCGGCTGCGAGATCAACCTGGTGTTCCCGCTCGGTTCCCACATCGAGGACATCGCCCGCCTGCCCGACGCGGACGTGAATATCTGCATGTACCGCGAGTTCGGCCGCGGCCTGTGCGAGGAGCTGGACCGCCCGTACCTGCAGGCCCCCATCGGCGTGTTCGCCACCACCAACTTCCTGCGCAAGCTGGGGGAGCTGACGGGCCTCGACCCCGAGCCGTTCATCGCCGCCGAGAAGCACACCACGATCAAGCCGATCTGGGACCTGTGGCGCAGCGTCACGCAGGACTTCTTCGCCACCGCCAGCTTCGCCGTCGTCGCCACCGACACCTACGCCCGCGGCATCTGCGGCTTCCTGGAGGGCGAGCTGGGCATCCCCTGCACCTTCAGCTTCAGCCGCACCGCTGGCAGCAAGCCGGACAACGCCGCCGTCCGCAAGGCGATGAAGGAAAGTCCGCCGTTCATCCTGTACGGCTCGTTCAACGAACGGATGTATGCGGCCGAGCAGGGCGCGCGGTGCATGTACATCCCCGCGAGTTTCCCCGGCGCCGTGATCCGCCGGGCCACCGGCACGCCGTTCATGGGTTATGCGGGCGCCACCTACTTGGTGCAGGAGTTTTGCAACGCCCTGTTCGACGCTCTGTTTCACATCCTGCCGCTGGGCACGGAGATGGATAAGGTTGATCCGACCCCGGTCCGCGCCGAGGCCTGGAACACCGACCCCTGGGACGCCGAGGCCGTCGCCGCGCTGGACGCGCACGTCGAGCGCGAACCCTTCCTGGTCCGCATCAGCGCCGCCAAGCGCGCCCGCGACCGGGTGGAGCGCGACGCCCGCAACGCGCAGGAGGGCCGCATCACCGCCCAGCGCGTGACGGCGTCGCTGCACGAAATGGCGGGAGGGCCGGCCGCATGAGCGCCGCCCTCCCCAGAAGTCTGGCCGGGTTCCCCCGGCCGGCGCGTGGCCCCGGCAATTGCCGTGGCAAGGACCCAGCCGCACGGGGCGAGTGCGGCGACCACAGAGGGAGGCTAATCCACCATGTCTGACACAGCCATGCGCGGCAATTCCAGCTCGGGATTGACCGACAGCGAAGCCCGTGAGTTCCACAGCATCTTCGTCACCAGCTTCATCGCGTTCACGGCCATCGCGATCGTCGCGCACATCCTGGTTTACAATTGGCGCCCGTGGCTGCCCGGCGTCAACGGCTACAAGACCGGGATGATCGATAGCCTGCACCTCCTCACGACCCTTCTGACCTAAAAGGAGCACCGCATCATGTGGCGCGTTTGGCTGCTATTCGATCCCCGCCGGGTGCTGGTCGCCCTGTCGGTGTTCCTGTTCGTCCTGGCCCTGCTGATCCACTTCATCCTGCTCAGCACCAGCCGCTTCAACTGGCTGGAAGGCCCCGTGCGCGGCGTTGGCGCCGTGCAGCAACTGGCGCCGCTGCCGTCCGCAGCGCCGCGATAACACTGGCCGCGGACAGGACGGGGCGACCCGGCCTGCCCGCGCCATCCCGTGAGGAGGGGGCCCCGCCATGGCGATGATGAACTTCGAGGCTAAGTACCGCGTCCGCGGCGGGACACTCGTCGGCGGCGACTTATTCGATTTCTGGGTCGGCGCGTTCTACGTCGGCTTTTTTGGCGTCACCACGATATTCTTTACCCTGCTGGGCACGGCGCTGATCATTTACGGCGCAGCCATCGGACCCACCTGGAACCTCTGGCAGATCAACATCGCGCCGCCTGACCTGTCATACGGCCTCGGCTTCGCACCGATGCGGGAGGGCGGGCTGTGGCAGGTCATCACCATCTGCGCCGTGGGGGCCTTCGTGTCCTGGATGCTGCGCCAGGTGGAGATCACCCGGAAGCTCGGCATGGGCTACCATGTACCGTTTGCGTTCAGCGTGGCGATCTTTGCCTACGTCGCGCTGGAGGTGATCCGGCCGGTGCTGATGGGCGCCTGGGGGCATGGCTTCCCGTATGGCATCCTCAGCCACCTCGATTGGGTCAGCAACACCGGCTATCAGTACCTGCATTTCCACTACAACCCGGCGCACATGCTGGCGGTGACGTTCTTCTTCACGACGACGCTCGCGCTGTCGCTGCACGGAGCACTCGTGCTGTCGGCGGCGAACCCCGGCAAGGGGCAGGTGATGAAGACCGCCGAGCACGAGAACACCTTTTTCCGTGACACCATCGGCTGGTCGATCGGCACGCTGGGCATCCACCGGCTTGGGCTGTTCCTGGCGCTGAGCGCCGGGTTCTGGAGTGCGGTGTGCATCATCATCAGCGGACCCTTTTGGACCCGCGGCTGGCCCGAGTGGTGGGGCTGGTGGCTGAACCTGCCGATCTGGAAATAACGGGCGGAAAGGAGGAAACGAAAAATGGCTGAGTATCAGAACATCTTCACCCGCGTGCAGGTCCGCGGTCCCGTCTATGCCGGCGTGCCGGTGACGGCGACAAGCTGGACCCGGTCGGGCAAGCCCTTCTACATCCACCTGTTCGGCATCCTCGGCGACGCGCAGGTGGGGCCGATCTACCTGGGCATCACCGGCATCGCGTCGCTCATCTGCGGCTTCATCGCGTTCGAGATCATCGGCCTCAACATGTGGGCGTCGGTCGATTGGAACATCGTGCAGTTCGTCCGCCAGCTCTTCTGGCTGGCGCTGGAGCCGCCTGCGCCGGCCTACGGCCTGAGCATCCCGCCGCTGGCGGAGGGCGGCTGGTGGCTGATGGCCGGGTTCTTCCTTACGGCGAGCATCCTGCTGTGGTGGGTGCGGGTGTATCAACGGGCCAAAAGCCTGGGGATGGGC
Organism: uncultured Acetobacteraceae bacterium; assembly: GCA_964243265.1. Classification (GTDB taxonomy): domain Bacteria; phylum Pseudomonadota; class Alphaproteobacteria; order Acetobacterales; family Acetobacteraceae; genus DASWOJ01. The sequence continues at coordinate 5,506 of CAXTFY010000073.1, forward strand.
AGCCACACCGCCTGGGCATTCGGCGCGGCGATCTGGCTTTACCTGGTGCTGGGCTTCATCCGGCCGATCCTGATGGGGTCCTGGGCGGAGGCGGTGCCGTTCGGCATCTTCCCGCACCTCGACTGGACGGCGGCGTTCTCCATCCGCTACGGCAACCTGTTCTACAACCCGTTCCACATGCTCAGCATCGTGTTCCTGTATGGATCGACGCTGCTGTTCGCCATGCATGCCTCGACGGTGCTGGCCATCAGCCGGTTCGGCGGCGAGCGCGAGCTGGAGCAGATTGCCGACCGCGGCACCGCGTTCGAGCGCGGCGCGCTGTTTTGGCGCTGGACCATGGGCTGGTGCGCCTCGGCCGAGAGCATCCACCGGTGGGCGTGGTGGTTCGCCATCCTGACGCCCATCACCGGCGGCATCGGCATCCTGCTGACCGGAACGGTTGTGGACAATTGGTACATGTGGGGCGTTAAGCATGGTATAGCGGCGCAGTATCCCCTTGTATGGGGCGATGTGGTGGACCCGTCGTTGAGCGTCCCCGCGGGAGGTGTGAAATGATCCCAGGCATGAAGCTGGGGCTGGGCATCGTCGGCGCGGTGGTTGCGTCGCTGCTGGGTTTGGCGATGATCAGCCAGTTCGAGACGCCGGGTCAGATCACCGTGCAGCGCGGCTTCCGCGGCGTGGCGATGGAGACCAACTACAACCCGAAGCAGCTCGTGAGCTACCTGGAGGCGAACCAGGTGCCCAAGTCGCTGCCGCAACTGCCGGCGACGGGGCCGAAGGCTGGGCAGGTCTATAAGAACGTGCTGGTGCTGGGCGACCTCAGCGTCGGCCAGTTCACCCGGCTGATGGTGTCGCTCACGGCCTGGGTGGCGCCGAAGCAGGGCTGCGCCTACTGCCACAACACCAACAACATGGCCGAGGACACCTACTACACCAAGATCGTGTCCCGCCGCATGATCCAGATGACGCAGAACATCAACGCCAACTGGCAGGCGCACGTCGCTCCGGCCGGGGTGACCTGCTATACCTGCCACCGCGGCAACAACGTGCCGAGCTACATCTGGTACAAGGATCCAGGGCCGCGCGACCAGGGCGGCGTGCTTGAGGTCTCGACGGGCAAGAACCTCGCCAGTGCCAGCGCGGGGGACTCCAGCCTGCCGCGGGACCCGTTCACCCCGATGCTGGAGGGCGACTACCCGATCCGCCAGCAGGGCGAGACGGCGCTGCCGGATGGCAACCGGCACTCCATCAAGGAGACCGATTGGACGTATGCGCTGATGATCCACTTCTCGCAGTCGCTGGGGGTCAACTGCACGTACTGCCACAACAGCCGGGCGTTCGGCGACTGGTCGCAGAGCACGCCGCAGCGGGTGGTGGCGTGGCATGGCATCCGGATGGTGCGGGACCTGAACAACAACTACCTGGACCCGCTGCACCCGGTTTGGCCGGCGGCGCGGCTGGGGCCGACCGGGGACAGCCCGAAGCTGGCCTGCGCGACCTGCCACCAGGGGGTGTTCAAGCCGCTGTATGGCGCGAACATGGTCGACGCCTTCCCGGAGCTGAAGGCGGTGGGGCAGGAGAATGGGCTGGTGCAGACGAGCCTGGAGGTCGTGAACCCCGGCATGTTCCCAGCCGGTGCGACAGCCACGCCGATGATGGGTCCGACGCCGATCAACTAACTGCCAGCCGAGGGCCGCCATGGGAAGCCGCACTTGCAACGCGGCAATCCAGCAACTGCCCTCGGCTCATTTCCCGCCTGCATCACGATCCAACATGCCGTCGTGCTCGATGCTGTCCATCACGCTTCGTGCTGCTGTTGCCGGCAAACTTCAGTGCGGATGAGGTGCTGGTTGCGGGTCAATGCGACGTGATGCTGGGACGGTAGATCGCCACGCCGTAAGCGCGGCTCACGATGACGGTGGCGGACCTGGTGCGGGAGCGTAGGGTCACCCCGGAGGGCCCTTGGCATCAGACATCCCGAACGTCTTGGCGCCGAGCACGCGCTGGCCGATCAGCGTCGCGGTCGGGCGGCCAGTGTTGAACGCCAGGCGGAGCATCGCATCGGCTGTGGGTGCCACATCCTCTGCGCGGTCGGCGCGGCGCACCAGGACGCCCATTGCCTCCAGCACCGCCTGCGTCGCCTGGCCCATCGGCACCTGCGCTGGGTTGAACTCGCCCCAGTCGCCGCGCATCGTCACGATCATCGGCAGCGGCGTGCGGTGGGTGACGGCCAGGGACAGCATGTTGATGCAGTTGCCCACGCCCGAGCTTTGCATCAGCAGCGCGCCCTTGTCGCCGCCCAGCCAGGCGCCGAACAGCAGGGCGACGCCCTCCTCCTCGGTGGTCAGCGTGACGACCTGCATGGCCGGGTCGTCGAGGCAGCGGCGGATCAGCTGCGCGTGCCCGGCATCCGGCACCAGCGCCACCTGGCGGATACCGTGGGTCCGCAGCAGATCATGCAATGCGTCCGGCCAGGTGGCCTGTTCGGTCCCGTGTGTGTCCATCGCGTCCCCCTCCTATCCAGGGTTGGCGCACTTTGCCCCCTGAACACGGCTGAAACCAGGGGAGGCCGGGCGATGCCGGCTACTTCCACTTCGCCGAGCGCCCGCGGGACGTGCGGGTGGGGGCGTGGAAGTCGTCGGGCTTGGTCCTCACCCATGCGACGAAGCGGGCCAGCTCCGGGTCGTCGCGCAACAGGGCCGGGTCGGCAAGGCGGCGGGCGATCTCGGCCTCGGTGTAGCGAGCGTGGATGGCCGAGTGGCAGATTTGGTGCAGGCGCACGGTGCCGAGGTGGGCGCCGCCCTTCAGCTTGGGGACCAAGTGGTGCTTGGAGGATTTCGCTCCCGGCGGGATGGGCCGGCCGCATAGGGCGCAACGCGTAGGGTCGTGCAGGTCTGCCGTGTCCTGTTCGGGTTCCGGCTGCCGCCGGGCCTGCTGCCGTCCCATGGACGGGACATAGGGTTGGGGCTGCGGAGTTGAACCCGCTGCGCCGTTGAACATCCTTTGCACGGTAAACCCGTCGGTCGGCTTGCCATGGAAGCCGCCCCGAGTGGCGCAGGCTGGGACCTGCTCACGCTAGGGCAGTCTCCCCGCCACCGGCCAGGCGGCACCGGTCATGCCGGGTGGCCCCCGGCCCTGACCGGCGGCGCCGTTAGCTGCTGCCGATCAGGATGCCGGCCGCCAGCACCAGCGCGCCGCCCAGCATGACCTTGGCGGCGGCGGAGATCGGCGGGGTATCCATGTACTTCCACTGAATCCAGGCGATGGTGAGCAGTTCCAGCACCGTCACCCCGGCAGCCACCCCGGTGGCGGTCCAGAAGTCCGCGATCAGGAAGGGCAGGGTATGGCCGATGCCGCCGGCAATGGTCATCAAGCCGCACACCAGCCCGCGCAGCAGCGGCGTGCCGCGGCCCGACAGCTTGCCGTCGTCGGCCAGCGCCTCGGCGAACCCCATGCTGATGCCGGCGCCGAGCGACGCCGCCAGGCCGACCAGGAAGGCGTCGTGGCTGTTCTGGGTGGCAAACGCCGAGGCGAACACCGGCGCCAGGGTGGACACCGAGCCGTCCATCAGCCCAACCAGGCCGGGCTGCACGATCTGCAGGATGAAGCGCTTGCGGGCGCCCTCGTCCTCGGCGTCGCGGGCCTCGCCGGGCAGGCGCTTCTGCTCAATGGCGCCGGCGATGTTCTGGTGCTCCACTTCGGCCGCGGCCAGGTCGCCGAGCAGCTTGCGGATGCCGGCGTCGCTGCTGCGGGCGGCGGCGTCGGAGTAGAACTGGCTGGCGTCCACCTCCATCTGCCGGGCCTGGCGGCGTACGGCCTCGATGCCCAGGGGGCGGACCTGCCACGCGGGCCGGCGGGCGACGCTGCCGCGCACGTCCTGCCGGCGGACCAGCGGGATGTGGGTGCCGAACTTCTCGACGAAGGTGTCGATTAGCAGGCGGCGGTGCTCGCTTTCCTCCAGCGCCATGTCGCCGAACACCTTGGCGCTGTCGGGGTACTCGTCGCGCAGGCTTTCGGCGAAGTCGGCGTAGATGCGGCCGTCCTCCTCCTCGCTGCTGATGGCGAGGGCCAGGATTTCTTTTTCGTCTAGGTCTGTAAAGGTTCTCATGGGGTTAAAATGGTAAACGCGCCCGAAACGATCAAGCCGCTATCGTAATGGTGCGAATGCTTCGCAAGTGCGGTATCAGCGAGCGGGGCGGGTGCCGATGTCCTCGGCGAAGCGCAGCAGATAGCCGTCCGGGTCCTGCACTAGGACCTCGCGCTGGCCGGCTTCCTCGGCGCCGACGCGGTACCAGCCCTCTCGCACCGGCCGGAACAGCGGCCAGCCGGCGGCGTCCAGCGCGGCCAGGATCGGGGCAAGGGCGCGCACGGTGATCTGGAAGTTGATGCCGCGGCCAAATGGGCGATCCAGCGGCCCGGTGTCCCAGTTGCCGTTCCGCACGCATAGCATGACCTGGGAGCCATCCCGCTCCAAGTAGGCGAACCCGGCGGCGGGACGGTCATAGGCGACGGCAAAGCCCAGCAGGCCGCACCAAAAAGCCAGGCTCGCGGCCAAGTCGGACACGTCCAGCTCCGGCACCAATGCTGCGAAGCCGCTTTCCGGACGGTTGCCGCTGCCCGGCGCGCGGGCACGGTCTTGCTTGCGGGACGGCACCGCCTACGTGCGGACCAACGGGCACCCACCCTGGTTCAGCGGCCGGAATGCCTCCTCGGCCGGCGTGGTCGCGACCAGCTTCAGCCCGTCCCATTCGCCCCGGCTTTCCTCCGGCGCCTTGGCCTGGAACAGGTAGCTCGGGTGGATGTGACGCCCGTCGGCGCGGATGCTGCCTTGGCCGTAGCAGTCGTCGTCGGTGGGCATCGCCTTCATGCGGGCGACGGTCGCGGCGCCGTCCGCCTTGGCCTGCGCCGGGCCGAGGTCCGCCACCGCCTTCAGGTAGTGCAGCGTCGCCGCGTAATCCCCCGCCTGCACCATGTTGGGCCACTGGTTCGGCGTCTTCGACCGGATGCGGTCCATCCAGGCGCGGGTGCGCGGATTGAGGTCCCAGTAGAACGCCTCGGTCAGCAGCAGGCCCTGGGCGATGGGCAGGCCGACGGCGTGGACGTTGCTGTTGTACATCAGCATCGCCGCGATCCGCATGTCCTTGCTGATGCCGAACTCATGCGCCTGCTTGATGCAGTTGATGGTGTCGTTGCCGGAGTTGCAGAGACCCAGCACCTTGGCCCCGGACGCCTGGGCCTGCAGCAGCAGCGAGGAGAAGTCGGTCGTGTCGGGGAACGGGTACTCGCGGCTGCCCAGCACCGTGCCGCCGGCTGCCTTTACCACCGCCGAGGTGTCGCGCTGCAACTGCTGGCCGAACACGTAGTTGGCGGTGATGAAGTACCAGCTATCGCCGCCGGCCCGCACCATGGCCCCGCCGGTCGAACGGGCGAGCATGAAGGTGTCATACGTCCAGTGCACGGTGTTGGGGGTGCATGCGCTGCCGGTCAGGTCCGCAGTCGCGGCGCCGGAGTTCAGCATAACCTTGTTCTTCTCTCGGCAGATGGTGTTCACCGCCAGGGCGACGGAGCTGGTGGGCACGTCCACGATGGCGTCCACGCCGGCCTGGTCGAACCACTGCCGGGTGATGCCGGCGCCGATGTCCGGCTTGTTCTGGTGATCAGCGACCAGCACCTCCACGTCGAAGCCGCTGCTTCCAGATGCCCTGCTTCCAGATGAACGGTCGCCGAAGTCCTGCACGGCCTGGCGGACGCACGCTGCACCGGTTGGGCCGCCGTCATCGCGGTAGGGGCCGGATTGGTCGTTCAGCACGCCGATGCGGATCACCGTGCGCTGGGCGCGGGCTTGCCGCGGGGACAGCGTGGTCAGCAGGGCAGGGGCGGCGCCGCCGACCAGGGCGCGACGGGTCAGGATAGCCATGCTTGTCCTCCGCAGGCGCTTGCTGCGCCTTGCCGACAAGATGGCGCACCCGGCCGGCGCGGCGCACCGCAATTCGTTGCTGCGGCGCAGCAGTCCCGCGGGGCAGCACCGTGGATCAGGCCCGCGCCGCCCGCCGTCCCATGAACCCAAGCGCGGCATCCCCCGCCCAGCGCATGACTTGCCGCGTCGGCGCCTCGATGGCGTAGTGGGCCAGGCTGGCCAGCAGCAGGGTCGCCGGCAGATAGACCGCCAGCATCAGGGGCCACGGCGCCCCCTCCACCGGAAAGGCCGACAGCAGCGCATAGTGGATCAGGTAGATCGCATAGGACAGCACGCCCAGCCCATGCAGCGGCTGCACCGTCAACAGGCGCCAGGCCCAGCCGCGGCCCAGGTGCATCCCCAGCACGATCACCGGCAGCAGCGCCAGCATCAGCAGGTCGTTCGCCTGCGCCAGCATCAGCCCAAGCAGCAGCAGTAGGGCGCCCGGCCCGGTCCACCGCGCCTCCGCGAACCGCCGGACCATCGGCGCCGCCCCGGCCCGCCAGGCCAGCATGCCCAGCACGAACCCGGCCACGCACCGGAGCACCGGCAAGACGCTGTAATTGTAGTGGATGTCCAGCAGCCCGCGCCGCCCCGGCCCAGCCGGGGGCGTCAAGCCCAGGCAGACCGCCAGCGCCGCTACGACGACTACCAGGCCCAGCATCACCCCGAACCGGCTGCGCAGCACGGCCGGGGCGAGGACGGGGAACAGCAGGTAGGCGAACAGCTCGGCGCTGATCGACCAGGCCGGCGCGTTGACCTCCCCGCTGATGCCCCAGCCCTGGACCAGTAGGAGGTTGGCCAGGCTGAAGCGTACCGAGAAGCCGTGGCTGTCCGCCGCAGCCAGCCCGATCAGCACCAGAGCCACCACGACGTGCAGCGGCCATATCCGGGCGACGCGCCGCATCAAAAAGGCGCCGACGCGGGCAGCCCACGCCTGTCCGGCGATCGCCGCCCCGAACCAGCGCCCGTAAACCATCGAGATGACGAAACCGCTGAGCACAAAGAACAGGTCCACGCCGAGGTAGCCCCGTCGCAGCAGCCCGCCCAGCACAGGCCATCCAAGGCCATCGCCGAAGTGCAAGGAGAAATGGTGCATCAGCACCAGCATGGCCGCAATGCCACGCAGGCCGGTCAGCGCGCGGCTTTCGGGGATGCCTGCTGCTGGGCCTGCTTGGTCCATACTGTGTCGTACCTCAAGTCAACCTTGCCCAGCAACCGGCGATCCCGCGCAATTACGGTCGTGTGCGTGAACAGGGTGGGCGCGTGAACCGGGCGGGACACCGCCAACTTGCGGCACAACAACCAAATGCGCCGTTAAGATGGAGGTGGGGTGCTTGCAAGACCCACCGCGTGCTGCGCCGGGCCGCTCCGCATCAAAACGAATAATTAACCGTCAGCTCTCAAGATCGTGACCAGCGGCAATAGGCCGTGCCCCTCTGGTCAGGATGATGAGAACGAATGGCTGCACTCTGGACTGCCCTGCGTGCAACGAGGCACGCGAACCGGCTGCAACGACCGGTTCATCAGCGCCTGGCCCCCGAACGGCTGGCGCGGGTCTTCGTGCTGCTCGTCGGCGCCTCGATCCTCGGCGTCGTCGCATGGCATGTGCAACTGGCGCGCGACCTGAAGCTGCAGGACGGCCGGACCGAGGCGGCCAGCCTCGCCAGGTCCCTGGCCGAGCATGCGCACGCAACGGTCGAGGCTGCCAGTGTCGTGACCGCCGACCTGGTGGAGCGGCTGGAGCACGACGGAGCCTCCGATGCGGCGGCCGGTCGGCTCCGTGGCTACATGGCGGCCCGGGTGGCCGCAGCCGCCCCGGTGCAGGACCTGGTCATCTGCCGGACGGGCGGCGGCCTGCTTGCCAGCTCGCCGTCAGCAGCCCTGCTTGGATGTGATTGGGGTCGCGAAGCCCTTGCATTCCACAGCGCCCATGCCGACCGGGGCGTCCACATCGGCCCGCCACTGCAGGAGCCGACGAGCGGGCAGTGGATGCTCAACGTCTCGCGGCGGTTCGACCAACCCGATGGAGCCTTTGCCGGCATCGCGCTGGCCACGATTGATCTCGACAAACTCGCGTCATTCTATCGCAGCTTTGACATCGGCGCACATGGGGCGGTCACGCTGGCGAGCGGCGACGGCAGCTTGCTGGTCCGCGTGCCGGCAAGGCCGGACCTGATCGGCCGCAGCCTCGCTGGCAATGGCTTCCTGACAGATGGCCGCGGGCATGACCCGGCCGCCGATACGCGGGCCATCTCGCAGGTGGACGGCGTTGTGCGGTGGACCAGCTTCCGCCGGGTGAATGCCTATCCGCTGGTCGTGTTTGCCTCGCTGTCCGAGCAGGACCTCCTGGCCGGCTGGTGGCAGAACGCCTGCGCCGCCATGGCGGCGGCGTGCGCGGTCGCGCTGGCGCTGGGCCTGCTGGGCTGGCGCCTGTCGGACAGGATCGGGCGGCTGCGCCTGGCCGGGGACAGCGTACGGCGGGACGACGAGCAGTTCCGCCTGTTGACCGACCACGGCACCGACCTGATCACCCAGTTCGGGCCTGACCGCCTGCGCACCTTCGTCTCGCCGGCCAGCGAACGGCTGCTGGGATACCTGCCGGAGGAGTTGATCGGCTGCGATGCCTACGACGCCGTTCATCCGGATGACCTGCAGGTCTTCACTGCCAACCTGGATACCCTGTTCGGCTATGGTGAGGCGCCGCCGATCAGCTACCGCGCCCGGCGCAAGGACGGCAGCTTCATCTGGGTGGAGGCGGCAGGACGCAAGCTGCCGGACGCACCCAACTACGTCATCACGACCCGGGACGCGACGCAGCGCAAGGAGGTCGAGGCGCAGTTGCACCAGGCCAATGACCAGTTGCAGCAACTGGTGATGCTGGATGGCCTGACGGGCATCGCCAACCGGCGCTGCTTCGACGCCGCGCTGCAGACGGAGGTCCGCCGGGCTGCGCGCGCCGAACTGCCGCTGGCGCTGCTGATGATCGATCTGGACCACTTCAAGGCGTACAACGACTCGCATGGCCATTTCGCCGGCGACACCTGCCTGCGCGCCATCGCCGAAGCCATCGGGAAGCAGATGCACCGGCCGGCCGACCTGGTTGCCCGCTACGGCGGCGAGGAGTTCGCGGTCGTGCTGCCCGATACCGGCGCGGCCGGGGCGCTCGCGCTGGCCCACCGCCTGCACGAGGCGATGCGGGGCCTGCGCATCGCGCATCGCGGCAACCCCGGCGGAGTCATGACTGTCAGCATTGGTGTGGCCGCGGTCTGGCCATTGCGCGACGAAGGGCAGTCCTCGCAGGACCTGATCGCGATGGCCAACAGGGCGCTGCACCAGGCCAAGGCCGCCGGACGGGACCGGGTCTGCCCGGAAATCTGGACGACGACCCTCATTGAAGCCAGCCATAAGGTGGCCATCGAGGCAGGAGCCAAGGCAAGGCGCACCTTGCCGGAACTGGTGTCCTACGCCGCGCCGTAGCAGTCTTCCGCGCCATCTTGCCTGCCTGCAAGATGGCGCGGCGCTACTCTCCCCGCGGATCGAACGCCTGGCGCAGCCCGTCCCCGAGCAGGTTGACCGCGATCACCGTCAGGAAGATCAGCAGCCCCGGCAGCACCGCCAGCATCGGCGCCTCGGTCACCAGTTCCTGCGCGTTGTTCAGCATGTTGCCCCAGCTTGGCGTAGGCGGGACGATGCCGAAACCGAGGAAGCTCAGCACGGACTCGAACAGGATCACCCGGCCGACCGTCAGCGTGATGGCGACGATCAAGGGGCTGGCGATGTTGGGCAGCACATGGGCGGCCACGACATACAGCGCCCCGCCGCCGCTGGCCTTGGCGCTGGTGACGTAGTCCTGGTCGCGTACGGTCAGCGTCGCGGCGCGGACCACGCGGGCGACGGCGGTCCAGTCGAACAGCGCGATGATGACTACCACGCGCCAGAACCCAGCGGCGCCGGAGCGCGCGAACTGCTGGGACAGGCCGAGCTTGGTCAGGTCCAGCGCGCCCAGCACGATCAGCAGGGGCAGCAGCGGCAGGGCGATCACGCCGTCGGTGAAGCGCATCAGCACCGCGTCCACGGTGCCGCCGAAGTAGCCCGCGGCGACGCCGATGCCGACACCGAGCACGGCGCCCACCACGGTGGCGATCAGGCTGACCAGCAGGCTGACCTGTCCGCCGACCATGAGGCGCACCAGCACGTCCCGTCCGGCGTCGTCGGTGCCCAGCAGGTGCACGGGGCCCGGCGGGTCGAAGCGGCCCAGCAGGTCCGTCGTCGTGGAATCGACGCCAAGCCATGCCTGCACCGGCCAGGCCGCCAGGCAGAACAGCACCAGCAACACCAGCAGGCCCAGCGCCACCATCCCCGTCCGGTGCCGCCGGAACCGCCGCAGGCGCAAGCGCCAGGGGCTGACGGCCGCCTCGGTGCTCATGCGGGCACCGACCGGGGGGGAGCCGTCATTGCGAGTTCGGCACCGGCCTTCGGCGGACCCTTTGGATGAAAGAGGCCACCGGCATTATCAGTCACTTGCCAAGCACTCTCTTCTTAGCCGCGGTTGCTGCGTGGCAATCCAGGGACGGCGGGCGCAATCCTGGCAGCCCTGGATTGCCGCGTCGCAGCGCTCCTCGCAATGACGGATGAATGGTCATTCCAGCGAGATCCGCGGATCGAGCCAGCCATAGGCCAGATCCGCCAGCAGGTTGCTCGCCAGCGTCACCAGGGTGGCGAACAGCAGGCCGCTCAGGGCCAGGTTGAAGTCGTTGCCCAGGATGGCGTCGTAGATCATCTTGCCCATGCCGGGCTGGGCGAACATGGTCTCGGTGATCAGCGCGCCGCCGAACAGCGTGCCGAAGCTGAGGGCCACCACCGTCACCACGGGGATCATGGCGTTGCGCAGAGCGTGGACGCGCACCACGCGGGCCTCCCCCGCGCCCTTGGCCCGCGCGGTCCGCACGTAGTCCTGTCGCAGCACGTCCACCATCGCGGCCCGGACGTAGCGTACGAACTGGCCGGCGGTGCTCAGGGCCAGGGTCAGTACCGGCAGCACCAGGTGGCGCAGCACGTCCGCGGTGCCGCCGTCGCCGACCGTGGCCGCGCCGCCCGCGGGCAGCCAGTGCAGTTGCACGGCGAACACCAGGATGAACAGCAGCGCCAGCCAGAACACCGGCACCGATACCCCTGCCAAGGCCAGGACGCTGATGATGCCGTCCGCCCATCCGCCGGGCCGCAGCGCCGCCAGGGTGCCGAACGCCAGGGCCAGGACGACGGCCAGGGTGAAGCCGCCCAGCATCAGC
>CAXTFY010000074.1:0-16736 GCA_964243265.1 uncultured Acetobacteraceae bacterium
GCCGGTGATGGTCTTCCAGTTGGTCAGCATGCCGCCGAGCCAGCGGTGGTTCACGTAATACTGGCCGCAGCGCTGGGCGCTGTCGGCGACGTACTCGGCGGCAGCGCGCTTGGTGCCGACGAACAGCACGCGGCCGCCGGCGGCAGTCACGTCGCGGACGGCGCGCAAGGCGCGGTCCAGCATGGGGACGGTCTGCTGCAGGTCGATGATGTGGACGGCGTTGCGGACGCCGAAGATGTACGGCCCCATGCGCGGGTTCCAGCGCCGGGTGTGGTGGCCGAAGTGGACGCCGGCCTCGAGAAGCTGGCGCAGGGTGAATTCTGGCATCGCCATGGGGCGTGACCTTTCAGGTATCCGGTTGATCCTCCGCGGGGCCTGGCCCTGCGGCACCGGAACCTGGGGTGTGACCCCCGGGAAAGGCGCCCCGCGTGTGAATTTGAACAGTGCTACTGTTCAGCGCGGGATATGGCGGATCGGGGGTGGGATGGCAAGCGGTGGCGGGCCTCCGTCAGGAGGCGGCGTGCTCTGGGCTGACCGCGACGACGGCGCCGGTGCCGATCTCCTGCCAGTCCCGCAAGCTGAACGCCATGCCGGGTCGCACATGGGCCAGCGCACCTGCTGGATCGAGGAAGTCGATGCCGACTTCGCGCCCCTCGCCTGGCGCTAATGGGTGGTCTATGTAAACTCGTATGTCGTGGTTGTGCCCATCCACGACCATGATGCGGCCGAATGCTCCTGGTAGAACGGCACCTGACCGACTGCCCTGGTCCGAGCGTGCCAGCTTGATTGTTCCTGTGATGTCCGGCTTTCTGATCATGGAGCCTCAACTATCACTGGTGCAGCCAGGCGGTCGAGAAGGTGGGAATAACGATGGACTGGATGCCACCGTCCACGAACGCCTTGAACACTGGTTTGATCAGAGGGTCCGCAATCCAAGTTGCAACCAGTGCATACGGCCCATCCCGGAAGCCCTCAGAGACAAGGGAGGCATAGGCCTTTGCACCCTCCCGGCTTGTGGCGAAGCACTTGCCTTCGATGCCTGCTGGGTTCCCGAACCGCGCTGTGCCCCTGAGATCATCCAGTCGTTCGGCCTGACGGCACGGTAAAGCCAAGTCTGGCCGGCAATCAGACCTCCTCGACCCGCTCCACCCCCGGCAGCATCTTCAACGCCTGCGCCAGCCGCGGCGTCACCTGGAACCCGCCGGGAATGGTGATCTCCACCGCCTGGGCATCATCGATCCGCGGCACCAGCGTCACCCGCCCCCGGCCCTTGCCCTCCCGCGCCAGGATGGCCCGGATGTGCGGCACCGCCTCCGTCTTATCCAGCCAAATCCGCATCCCCGCCCCGGCGTCGCTCGCCGCCTGCTCCAGCGACACGCAGTCCGCCGCCGTCACCCGCAGGCTGTCGCCCTCCATCCGCAGGTCCACGCTGACCAGCACCGCCGTGCCAGTCTTGATCAGGTCGCGCGCGCTGCCCAGCACCTCGCTGAACATCGTCACTTCATAGCTGCCGCCCTGGTCGGACAGCCGCACCCAGGCCATGCGGCTGCCGGTGCGCGTCGCCCGCTCCTTGGTGGCCACCACGCAGCCGGCCATCTTGATGCGCGTGGCGCCGGCCAGCCCGGCCGTCTCCATCTGGTGCGATGGCACCACGCCCAGCCGCTTCAGCACCGGCCCATAGCTGTCCAAGGGGTGCGCGGTCAGGTGAAACCCCACCGCATCCGCCTCATACCCCAGCCGCTCCATCGCCGGCCAGTCCGGCAGCGGCGGCAGGCGCAGCGTCTCGGGCCGGGCACCGCCGCCGAACAGCCCGGTCTGGCCGCTGGCCGCCTCCTCCGCCTGGGCCTGCGCGCGCTTCAGCACCATGTCGGCCCCGGCGAACAGTTGCGCCCGGTTCGGCGCGATGCCGTCGAAGGCTCCGGCCCGCGCCAGGTTCTCGATCTGCATCTTGTTGAGCTGCCGCGGATCGATCCGCGCCGCAAAATCCGCCACGTCGGTAAACGGCCGCTCCCCGCGCGCCGCCACCACGCCCTGCATCGCCGCAAGCCCAACCTTCTTTACCGCCGCCAGCGCATACCGGATGGTCTGCGTGCCGTCCTCGGCGACCTCCACCCGGAACTCCGCACCGGAGCGGTTGATGTTCGGCGGCAGCACGGCGATGGCCATGCGCTGCGCCTCCTGGCGTAGGGCAGCGATCTTGTCGGTGTTGCTGATCGCCAGGTTCATGCACGCCGCCAGGAAGGCGACCGGGTGGTTCGCCTTCAACCAAGCCGTCTGGTACGACAGCAGCGCATAGGCCGCCGCGTGGCTCTTGTTGAACCCGTAGTCGGCGAACTTCGCCATCAGGTCGAACACCTCGGTCGCCTTGGCCGCCGGGATGCCGCGGGCGGTCGCGCCGTCGGTGAAGACCTTGCGCTGCATCTCCATCTCGGCCCGGATTTTCTTACCCATCGCCCGGCGCAGCAGGTCGGCGCCGCCCAGGCTATAGCTCGCCATGGTCTGGGCGATCTGCATCACCTGCTCCTGATAGACCATGATCCCGTAGGTCTCCCCCAGGATTTCGCGGATCTCCGGGTGCGGCGCTTCCCAGGCTTCGCCGTGCTTGCGGCGGCAATAGTCGGGGATGTTGGCCATGGGTCCGGGCCGGTAAAGGGCGACGGCAGCGATCAGGTCCTCGAACCGGTCCGGCCGCATCTGCCGCAGCACGTCGCGCATGCCCTGCGACTCGAACTGGAACACCCCGCCGCCATCGCCGCGGGATAGCATCTCGTAGGTCTTCGGGTCGTCCAGCGGCAGGCGGTCCAAATCGACCGGCACCCCCAGCCCATGCAGGATGGCGATGGCCTGCTGGAGGATGGTCAGCGTGGTCAGGCCGAGGAAGTCGAACTTCACCAACCCGGCCTGCTCCACGTACTTCATGGAGTACTGGGTCACCAGCGTATCCGCCTTCGGATCGCGATACAGCGGCACCAAGTCGATCAGCGGCCGGTCGCCGATCACCAGCCCAGCGGCATGGGTGCTGGCGTGGCGGTACAGCCCCTCCAACTGCAACGCCACCTCCAGCAGCCGCCGGATGTTCTCGTCGCCGTCCCGCATCTCCTGTAGCCGCTTCTCGCCGTCGATGGCCTGGGACAGCGTGACGGGGTGGGCGGGGTTGTTGGGGATCAGCTCCGCCACCCGGTTCACCTGGCCGAACGGCATGCCCAGCACGCGGCCCACGTCCCGCACCGCCGCCCGCGCCTGCAGCTTTCCGAAGGTGATGATCTGCGCCACCCGGTCGGCGCCGTATTCCTCCCGGACGTAGCCGATCACCTCGTCCCGCCGGTCCTGGCAGAAGTCGATGTCGAAGTCCGGCATCGACACGCGCTCGGGGTTAAGGAACCGCTCGAACAGCAGCCCCCAACGCAGCGGGTCCAGGTCGGTGATCGTCAGCGCCCAGGCCGCCACCGACCCGGCGCCCGATCCACGCCCCGGCCCCACCGGGATGCCCTGCGCCTTCGCCCACTGGATGAAGTCGGCGACGATCAGGAAATACCCGGGAAAGCCCATGCCGGCGATCACGCCCAACTCGTAATCCAGCCGCTTGCCATATACCGCCCGCGTCGCCTCGTCCGCGCCCATGGCGTCCATGCGGTGCACCAGACCCTCGACGGCCATGGCCCGCACCGTCTCGTCCTCGGTTTGGCCGGGCCGCACCTTGGGACACATCGGCAGCAGCGGCTTGCGCGTCTCCGCCATCACCGCGCAGGTGCGGGCGATGGCGAGCGTGTTGTCGCACGCATCCGGCAGGTCCTTGAACAGCCGCCGCATGTCGCGCGCCGGCTTGAACCAGTGCTCCGGCGTCACCCGGCGGCGCTCGGCCTCGCCGACCTGGCGGCCCTCGGCGATGCACAGCAGGGCGTCATGCGCCTCATGCATCTTCGGCGCCGCAAAGAAGCACTCGTTGGTGGCCACCAGCGGCAGCCCAAGCTCCTCCGCCAGCCCGATCAGCCCCGGCTCGATGGCACGCTCGATGGCCAGGCCGTGCCGGTGCAGCTCCATCATGCAGCGGTCCGGGAACGCCTCCGCCATGCGGGACAGCAGCGCCAGCGCATCCGGGCGGCGGCCCTCCGCCAGCATCCGGGTGATCGGCCCGCGGGTGCCGCCTGTCAGCAGCACCAGGCCCTCGGCATGGTCCAGCAGCACGTCCAGCGGCAGTTGCGGGTCGGTCGGCTCGCCCTGCATGAAGCCCTTGCTGGACAGCCGCTGCAGGTTGGCCAGGCCCGCCGCGTCCTGCGCCAGCACAACAACCGGATCGGCCGCCAGCCGCGGGTTCTCGGCCCGCACCAGCGAGACCTGGCAACCGATGATCGGCTGCACGCCCTTGCCCATGCAGGACTGGCTGAACTCCAGCGCGCCGAACAGGTTGCCGGTGTCGGTGATGGCGACGGCCGGCATCCGCGCCTCCTTCGCCAGGGTGGCAATCTTATCGGCCTTGATCGCGCCCTCGCTCAGCGAATACGCCGAGTGGACGCGCAGGTGGACGAATTCGGCGTGCAGCATCAGGCCTCCACGATCAGGCCGTCGCGCAGGGTCACGCGGCGGTCCATGCGGGCGGCCAGGTCGGGGTTGTGCGTGGCGATCAGCGCCGCGACTCCTTCCTGCCGGACCATCCGCAGCAGTTCCAGGAACACCACATTGCTGGTGCCCACGTCCAGGTTCCCCGTGGGTTCGTCGGCCAGCAGCACCGCCGGGGCGTTGGCGAGGGCGCGGGCGATGGCGACGCGCTGCTTCTCGCCGCCCGACAGCTTGCCCGGCAGGTGCCCGGCCCGCGCGGGGAGGCCGAAGGCGGTCAGCAGCACCATCGCCCGCTCCCGCGCCAGGCGGCGGCTGCAGCCGGCGACCATCTGCGGCAGGATGACGTTCTCCGCCGCGGTGAACTCGGCCAGCAGGTGGTGCGCCTGATAGACGAAGCCGATGCGGTCCCGGCGGATCGCCGTGCGCTCGGCGTCCGGCAATCCCCCGGCGTCGCGCCCGTCCACCAGCACCACCCCGGAGTCCGGCCGTTCCAGCAGCCCCGCCAGGTGCAGCAGCGTGCTCTTGCCGGTGCCGGACGGCGCGACAAGGGCGACGATCTCCCCCGCCTGCAGCACCAGGTCCGCGCCGCGCAGCACATGCAGCTCGGTGTCGCCGCTGCGATAGGCGCGGCTGACGCCTTGCAGCGCCAGCGGGCTACTCATGCCGCAGCGCCTCCACGGGATCGGTGCGGGCGGCGCGCCAGCTCGGATACAGCGTCGCCAGCAGGGACAGCGCCAGGGCCATCACCACGACCTGCACGACCTCGTGCGGGTTCAGCTTCGCCGGCAGGTGGGTCAGGAAATACACCTCGGGGTTGAACACCCGGACGCCCAGCACGCCCTCGACCCAACCCTGGATGGTCTCGATGTTCAGGCAGAACAGCACGCCCAGCACCACGCCCACCAGAGTGCCGGTCACCCCGACACTGGCGCCGCACATCAGGAAAATCCGCATCACCGCGCCCCGCCCGGCGCCGATGGTCCGCAGCACCGCGATGTCGCGCGTCTTGTCCTTCACCATCATGATCAGCGACGACACCACGTTGAACGCCGCCACCAGGATGATCAACGTCAGGATCAGGAACATCACGTTTCGCTCCACCTGCACGGCGGAGAAGAAGCTGTTGTCCCGCTGCTGCCATGTCACCACCCGCAGGCCGTCGCCGGCCAGGGCGGCGCCGACGGCCTGGCTGATCGGGCCGACCGCCTGCGGGTCGGTGACCATGACCTCGATGCGGGAGGCGCCGCCGGGCTGCTGGAAGAAGATTTGCGCGGCCTCCAACGGCAGGAACACATAGCCGGTGTCGAACTGGTTCATGCCGACCTGGAAGATCGCCGCGATCCGGTAGGCGCGCACCCGCGGGATGGTGCCGAACGCGGTCGCGGCGCCCTGCGGCGACACCAGCGTCAGCTCGCCGCCGAGCTGCAAGTGGAACTTCTGCGCCAGGCCGATGCCGACCGCGATGGCGTCCTCACCGTGGAAGTCATCGAGGCTGCCGAGCAGGATATGGTCGCTGACCGCATGCAGCGCCCGCACGTCCTGGGGGGCCATGCCCATCACGATGCCGCCGGACAGCTCGCCATGCTGGCCCTGCAGCAGCACCTGCCCATCCACGACCGGCGCGGCCATGGTGACGCCGGGCACGGCGCGGATGCGGGCAGCGATGGCGGCGGGGTCGGCCAGCGCTCCGCTGCCGGGAAACACGTTCATGTGGCCGTCAAAGCCCAGGATGCGGTTGAGCAGGTCCACCTGGAACCCGCCCATGACCGACATGACAATAATGAGTGTCGCCACGCCCAACGCGATGCCGACCAGGCTGAACCCGGCGATGACCGACACGAACCGCTCGCCACGCCGTGCCCGCAGGTAGCGGCCGGCGACAGCACGCTCAAAAGGTCCGAACATGCTAAGCTATATGGGCGAGCGCCGCCTCAAGTGAAAGCTCCTGGCGCTCCCCGGTCGCCCGGCGCTTCAGCTCGACCGTTCCAGCCGCCGCGCCGCGCGGGCCGACGATGACCTGCCACGGATGGCCCATCAGGTCGGCGTCGGCGAACTTCACCCCGGCGCGCTCGTCACGGTCGTCGTACAGGGCCTGGCCGCGCAGGGCTACATAGGCTTGCTCGCACAGGGCGCCGGTGGCCGGGTCGGCCTGCTTCAGGTTCAGGATCGCGGCGCGGAACGGCGCCACGCTGTCGGGCCAGATGATGCCGGCGTCGTCGTGGTGCGCCTCGATCAGCGCCCCAACCAGGCGGGACACGCCGATGCCATAGCTGCCCATGTTGGGAGCAACCGGCTTGCCATCGGGACCGGCCACCTGCAGGCCGACCAACTCGCTGTATAGTGTGCCGAAGTTGAAGATCTGCCCGACCTCGATCCCCCTGCCCTCCCGTCGCCGCTCCTCCGGCACCTGACCCCAGGCAGCCAAGTCATGCTTCTCGTCGGTGGCGGCGTAGGGGCCGGTGACATCGGCAAAAAAACGGTCCAACTGCGCGGGATCGGTGTGATCAACGTCATCGGTGCCGATGGCGATGGTCTCGACCGCGGCGTCGTAGAACACCTGACTCTCCCCGGTCGGGGCGAGAATGTGGAACTCGTGGCTCAGGTCGCCGCCGATCGGTCCGGTGTCGGCCGCCATCGGCACCGCGCGGACACCCAGGCGCTGGAAGGTCCGCAGGTAGGCCAGCATCATGATGCGGTAGCTGCGCACGGCGGACGCCTGGTCCAGGTCGAAGGAGTAGCCGTCCTTCATCAGGAACTCGCGCCCGCGCATCACGCCGAAGCGGGGCCGGGTCTCGTCGCGGAACTTCCACTGGATGTGATACAGGATCTGCGGCAGCTCGCGGTAGCTTTTGACCGACTGGCGCATCAGGTCGGCGATCAGCAACTCGTTGGTGGGGCTGTAGATCAGGTCGCGGTCGTGGCGGTCACGCAGGCGCAGCATCTCGGGGCCGTAGGCGTCGTAGCGGTTGGACTGCTTCCACAGGTCGGCGGATTGTAGGGTCGGCATCAGCAGCTCCTGCGCGCCAACCCGGTCCTGCTCCTCCCGCACTACCTGGGCGATGTTGCGCAGCACGCGCCAGCCCGCCGGCAGCCACGCATAAATCCCCGCCGCCGTCTGCCGCATCAGCCCGGCGCGCAACATCAGGCGATGCGAGACAATCTGTGCCTCAGCCGGGTTCTCCTTGATCGTGGGCAGCAGCGAGCGGGTCAGGCGCATGGTAGTCCCAGTGACATTGCGGGACTTACCCTACAGGGGGTAGGCGGTGCCGGCCAGTCTAGGTCGATGCACCCAACCGACGTTCCATCCCACGCAACTATTGTGCAGCGCACAACCGTTTTATGACAGAATGTGATCAGGCTACAGTGAATCCACGTGACAAGGGTTGGTTTCCAGCTTAACAAAAAAAGAAGGCCCGCGCGCTCAAGGCGCAGCGGGCCAAGTTTAGGGAGGAAACGCCAGTCACACGGCAGAACCAGGGAAACCCGGTTCTGCCGTGAAGATTGGCCTCCCCACCCCAATCCCGTCCATATGAATCAGCATACAGATCAGGCAAAAGAAGGCATTACAGGACTGTTCTGCCTAGCTTTACAGCGTGAGGCGGTATAGTGGCGCTTTATTGGTCATAATTCTGCACCATGGCGCGGAATGACAACCAATCGCTCTGGATAATCGCGAACGCCAGACACCACAGCAGCACCGAAATCGCAGTCGTGATCAGCAACTTGCGCCCGATCCGCGCCTGTTGCGGCGCCCCACGCCATCCAGTCGCCTCGTCAGCCTCCGACACCGGCCGTATGCCGAAGGGCAGCACCGCGAACAGCACTGTCCACCAAATCATGGTGAACAGCACGATTGCCGTGAACGGGTTCATCCCCGGCGCTATACCCGAAGCAGGTGGACGTCCACCATCGGGCGCTTCTGCAGCCGCCGCCCCAACGCCCGCCGCAACGCCGCCCGCGCCGCGTCGGCCAACGCCGAGTCATCTTTCCGCAGCGCCATCGGCAGGTCGGCCACCGCCTGGGAGAACTCCGCCGTCACCCGAGCCGTTTCCGAATCGTCCGGCTCGAACAGGCCCGGCGCGCTGACCCGCGGCTTGCCGACCATCTTGCCCACGGCATCCACGGCGAAGCTGCCCAGCACGACGCCGTTGAACAGCATGCGCCGCCGGGCCGCCAGCACGCCGCCGTTCAGCGGCACCACGCGGTTGCCGTCCAACGCCAGCCGGCCCACCGGAGCGCTATCGACCACCTCCGGCCGGCCCGGCGACAAGCTCAGGATATCGCCGTCCTCTAGCATGATCGGCGTGGCGCCCGCCTCCTTGGCCAGGGCGGCATGGGCGGACAGGTGCCGCCACTCCCCATGCACCGGCACGGAGAACTTCGGCTTCACCAAGGCATAAAGCTGCTTCAGCTCGTCCCGCGCCGGATGGCCGGAGACATGGGTCATATGCTCCTCGTCGGTGATCACGCGGACGCCGCGGCGCACCAGGCCATCCTGCACGGCGATGATCGGGCGCTCGTTGCCGGGGATCATCCGGCTGCTGAAGATCACGGTGTCGCCCTCGCCGAGGGCGATGTTGGGGTGGGTGTCGGCGGCGATGCGGGACAGCGCGCTGCGCGGCTCCCCCTGGCTGCCGGTCACTAGGATCAGCAGGTTGTCGTCGGGGATCGACCCGGCCTCATCCTCCGGCACGAAGTCCGGCAGTCCGCGCAGGTAGCCGCAATCCTTCGCCGCGGCTTCCAGGTTGCGCAACGAACGGCCGACCAGGGCAACGTGCCGCCCGGCATCGCGGGCAGCCAGGGCCACGCTCTCGACCCGGGCCACGTTGCTGGCGAAGCAGGTGATGGCGATCCGGCCACGCCGGATGCCCCGCACCAGCTCGCTCAGGCTGCGGCGCACATCCGCCTCGGACCCCGAGTGGCCATCGACCATCGCGTTGGTGCTGTCGCAGACCATGGCCAACACGCCCTCCTCGCCCAGCCGGGCGAAGGCGGCCTGGTCGGTCGGCGGGCCGATCAGCGGGTCGGCGTCCAGCTTCCAGTCGCCGGTGTGCAGGATGGTGCCATACGACGTGCGGATCACCAGCGCCTGCGCCTCCGGCAAGGAGTGCGCGACGGGCATGAACTGCAGCTTGAACGGGCCGATCTCGAACGCGCCGCCCGGGGAGACGACGTGGACGCGGACCTCGTTGACCAGCCCGGCCTCCCCGAGCTTGCGCTTCAGCACGGCTGCGGCAAACGGCGTCGCATACACGGGGCAGCGCAGTTGCCGCCACAGATGGGCGACGGCGCCGATGTGGTCCTCGTGCGCGTGAGTGATCACCAGGGCCAGCAAGTCATCGCGCCGGTCGGCGATGAAGGCCGGGTCCGGCATCATGATCTCGACCTCGGGATTTTCGTTGCCCCCGAAGCCGATGCCGCAGTCGATGGCCAGCCACTTGCCGCTAGCCCGGTATAAGTTAAGGTTCATGCCGATCTCGCCCGTCCCGCCTAAGGGCAGGAAGGCCAGATCACCGCTGTAAGCATCCATTTAATCGCCTTCGTTTAATCTGATTCTGTCACGACTCAATGTGGGTGCGGGGTTGCGCTCCGCCAACAAGCGCAGCCCATCCAATGTCAGATCGGGATCGACGACGTCGATGATCGTCGTGCCCTCGGCCAGCAGGGGCGCCAGGCCGCCGGTGGCGACCACCCGCATCGGCGCGTCGTATTCGGCACGTATGCGCGTCACCAGGCCCTCGACCAGGCCGACGTAGCCCCAATAGATGCCGGACTGCATTGCCGGAATGGTGGACCGGCCGATCACCGCCTGCGGCCGGCCGATGCCGATGCGGGGCAGCCGGGCCGCCGCCTTGTGCAGCGCCTCAATGGACAGGTTGATGCCCGGAGCGATGGCGCCGCCCAGGTAGGCGCCATCCCGGTCCACCACGTCGAACGTCGTCGCCGTGCCGAAGTCCAGCACCAGCAGTGGGCCGTGGTGGGCCTGGTGGGCAGCCATGGTGTTCAGCAGGCGGTCGGCGCCGACCTCGGCTGGGTTGTCCACCCTGATCTCGAACCCCCAGTCGAGGTTGGACCGCGCCACCAACGGCTCCGTGCCGAACCATTCCCGGCACAGGCGGCGCAGGTGGTACAGCGCTGCCGGCACGACGGTGCCGATCACGGTGCGATTGATCTCCGAAGGCTTCAGCCCGGTGAATTGCAGCAGGGTCAGCAGCCAGACGGCATATTCGTCGCTGGTGCGCTGCGGCTCGGTGGCGATGCGCCAGATACCGCGCCAGTTCGCGCCGTCATGGACGGCGAACACGACGTTGGTGTTGCCTGCATCGACCACCAGCAGCACGACCTAGCCCCCATCGGCTTGCAAGATTTCACCGGTCGGCAGCGCGTGCACCCGGCCACCGGATTGCAGCAGCAACTCACCATCATCCCCCAGGCCCACGAACGCACCGCCCACCTCCGCGTTGCCCCAGCGCACGCGCATGTGGCTGCCGGGCACCGGGCCAAGGTCGAGCCATGCGCGCCGGACCGGGGCGAAGCCGTCCTGCAGGCGCAGCCGATCCCAATGGTCCAGCCGTGCCAACAGGAGCGTCGCGGCCGCAGCCGGGTCAGCCCCGCCCGGAACCACCGCCACATTCGGCAGATCCGGGGCGGCGGCGAGGTTGGCGCCGAAGCCCAGCACCAGCCAGTCCAGCCGTCCCGCCACGTCCAGCGCCGTGTCGATCAGGACGCCGCCGACCTTTGCACCGCCGAGCACGACATCGTTGGGCCACTTGACCTGCAGCGCGTCGTTGGCGAACGCTTCCGCCAGCGCCACCGCCCCAAGAAGCGCCCACTGCCCGGCATCGCTCGCCGGCCCCGCCGGCCGCAGCAGAACGGAAACTGCAAGATTCCCTTCAAGCGTCTGCCACGTCCGGCCGCGGCTGCCGCGAGCATGGGTTTGCCGCGCCGCCATGATGGCGAGGCGGCCGGGCTCGCCGGCCTGCGCCAAGGTGGTGCAAAGGTCGGACGTTGACCCGACGCTCTCATAGTATCGCAGCCGCCACCCCGGCGGCGGCGCCGGGTTCACCCGAACAGCACTTGCGCCGCCGACTGCGCCGCTGCGATCAGCGGCGCCGGGAACACAAAGAACAGCGTCGTCACCAGCGCCCCAACCCCGGCAACGAACGACACCTCCGGCGGACGGCGGTCGAAGGCGGGCTCGGCCTTGTCGAAGTACATCACTTTGATAACCCGCAGATAGTAGTAGGCCCCCACCACGCTGGTCAGCACGCCAACCACCGCCAGCGTCCAGTAGCCGGACTGCACCGCAGGGAAGAACACGTACAGTTTGCCAAAGAAGCCAGAGAATGGCGGGATTCCAGCCATGCTGAACATGAAGATAGTCATTGCCAGCGCCAGCCCGGGATCGGTGGTGGCCAGGCCAGACAGGTCGCTGATCCGGTCCAGCACCCGGCCGCGCCGCCGCATGGCGATGATGCAGGCGAACACCCCGGCGCTCATGAACACATAGGTCACCATGTAGATCAGCACGCCGCGAATGCCCTCCGCCGTCCCAACCGCCAGGCCGACCAGCGCGTAGCCCATGTGGCCGATGCTGGAATACGCCATCAGCCGCTTGATGTTGGTCTGCCCAATGGCCGCCAACGCGCCCAGCAGCATGGAGGCGAGCGACACCAGCACGATGATCCCGGTCCACTGTGGCGTCAGGTGGCCGAACGGCACCTCCAACGCGCGCAGCAACAGCGCGATGGCGGCCACCTTTGGCGCAGTGCTCATAAAGGCTGTCACCGGCGTCGGAGCACCCTCATACACATCCGGCGTCCACATGTGGAACGGCACCGCCGACAGCTTGAACGCCAGCCCGGCAATGATGAACACGATGCCGACGATCAGTCCGGCCGACACCCCGTTCGGGTTGGTCAGCGACCGCGCCAGTTCGCCGAACTGCATCGTCCCGGCGAAACCGTAGGTCAGCGAGATGCCATACAGCAGCAGCCCCGACGCGAGCGCACCCAGGACGAAGAACTTCAACCCGCTCTCGGCCGACCGCAAGTTGTCCCGGTCGAAGGCGCACAGCACGTAAAGCGCCAGGGACTGCAGCTCCAGCCCGAGGTATAGTGTCATCAGGCTCGCCGTCCCGCACATGATCATCATGCCGACAGTGGACAGCAGGATCAGCACCGGGAACTCGAACCGGCTGATCCCAGCCCGCACGTTATAGTCCAGCGCCAGCACCGCGCTCAGCCCGGCGCCGAGCAGGATCAGCATCTGCATGAACGTGCCGAAGCCGTCCACCACGAACAGCCCGTTATAGGCCGATCCCGGCGGCGCCGACACCACCAGCACGCCAGTCACCATCAGCGCGCCCAGCGACAGCATGGTGCACAGAAAGGCCGGGTCAGGCTTGCGCAGGACGCCAAAGATCAGGATCGCCATCGCGCAAAGCGCCAGCACGATCTCCGGCAGCGCCAGGGTCCAGTTCATGGGATGATCCCTGCAAGCTTCGGCGCCGTCGCCAACGCGGCGATGTGCTGATCCACCATGGCGCGTACGGAGGCGTCGAAGAAATGGGTGAAGTTGGACGGGTAGATGCCCATCCAGAGCGTCAGCCCGATCAGCGGCGTGAAGATCGCGATCTCTCGCGGCGACAGGTCCAGGATACCGCGCAGGTCGTCGCGCGTGATCGTCCCGAAGATGACCCGGCGGTAAAGGTAGAGCATGTAAACTGCACCCAGGATCATCCCAAAGCTGCCGAGATAAGCTAGGTACAGGCTGATCTTGAATGCCCCGACCAGCACCAGGAACTCGCCGACGAAGCCCGACGTGCCCGGCAGGCCGACGCTGGCCATGGTGAACACCATAAAGAACAGCGCATAGGCCGGCATCCGCGTCGCCAGGCCGCCATAGCGCGCGATATCCCGGGTGTGGATGCGGTCGTAGATCACCCCGACGCACAGGAACAACGCCGCCGAGACGATGCCATGCGAAAGCATCTGGAACATCGCGCCCTGGATGCCCTGCGGGTTGAACGTGAAGATGCCGATCACCACCACACCCATGTGCGCGATGGACGAGTAAGCGATCAGCTTCTTCATGTCCGTTTGCGCGAATGCCACCAGAGACGTGTAGATCACCGCCACCACGCCCAACGCGAACATCAGCGGCGCGAACTGCTGCGACGCCTGCGGCAGCATCGGCACCGAGAAGCGCAGGAAGCCATACGCCCCCATCTTCAGCAGTACGCCCGCCAGGATCACCGAGCCGGCAGTCGGCGCCTCGACGTGCGCGTCCGGCAGCCAGGTATGGACCGGCCACATCGGCACCTTCACCGAGAACGACGCCAGGAACGCCAGGAACAGCCAGAACTGCATCCGCACCGGGAACGGCGTGTGCATCAGCACCGCAAGGTCGGTCGTCTTCGCATAGTACAGCACCGCCAGCAGCGCCAGCAGCATCAGGATCGACCCGGCCAACGTATACAGGAAGAACTTGAAGCTGGCGTAAACCCGCCGCGGCCCACCCCAGACGCCGATGATCAGGAACATCGGGATCAGCACGCCCTCGAAAAACATGTAGAACACGACGAAGTCCTGCGCCGAGAACATGCCGACCAT
The DNA here is from genome assembly GCA_964243265.1 of uncultured Acetobacteraceae bacterium. Lineage (GTDB taxonomy): Bacteria > Pseudomonadota > Alphaproteobacteria > Acetobacterales > Acetobacteraceae > DASWOJ01. Next base: position 14,172 of record CAXTFY010000074.1, read on the forward strand.
CATGGTTTCCAGCACCAGGAACGCGAGCATGTACTCGCGCACCCGCACCGTGATCGCCTCCCAGCTCGCCAGGATGCAGATCGGCACCAGCGCCGTGGACAGCAGCACGAACAGCACGGAGATGCCGTCCACGCCCATGCGGTAGCCGACATTGAACTCGGGAAGCCAGGACAGGCTTTCCTGGAACTGGAACCCGGGGTTAGCCGGGTCGAACCGCCCCCACAGCAGCAGCGACAGCGCGAACACGATCAGGCTGGTCCACAGCGCCGCCCAACGGGCGTTGCTGGCCACCACGGCGTCGTCTCCCCGCACGGTCATGATGAACAGCCCGCCAGCCAGGGGCAGCCAAGTCAGCAGGGACAGCAGGGGAAAGCCGGCAGCGTTATTCAAGGGATCACCGGAAAATCAGGAAGATGCTGACGAGCAGCACCAGCCCAATCAGCATCGTGAAGGCATAAACCGCGATGGAGCCAGTCTGGATGCGGACCACCTGCGCCGAGCCGTCTGCGGCCAACGAGGCGATGCCGTTCGGCATGCCATCGATCAGCGTCTCGTCGCCGACATGCCACAACACCCGGGCCAGGCGCCCCGCCGGGCGGATGAAGATGCGGTCATACAGCTCGTCGAAGTACCATTTGTTCAGCACGAGGCGGTATAGGGCGGGAGCCGTCGCCGCCATGCGTGCAGGCAGCGCCGGGACAAAGACATACATGATGTAGGCCAGCGCGATGCCGACCAGCCCGACAAGGGTGGGCAACAGGGACGCCAGCAACGGCACTGTCTCCATGTCGTGCATGACGGTGTTGCCCGGCGCGTTCACGATGCTGCCACGCCAGAACTCAAGCCAATCCTCGCCGATGAACCAGCCGTGGAACACGAAGCCGGTGAGCACCGCCCCGAGGGCCAGCACGATCAGCGGCCCCGTCATCACCGCCGGACTTTCGTGCACATGGGCCATGGTCTTCTGGTCGGCCCGCGGCCTGCCATGGAACGTCAGCAGCAGCAGCCGCCAGGAGTAGAATGCCGTCAGGAACGCCGCGAGTACCCCGCAAATGTAGCCATAGGTCCCGATGGCGCTGCCCTTGGCCCAGGCTGCCTCCAGGATCGCGTCCTTCGAGTAGTAACCGGCGAAGAAGGGGATGCCAGCCAGCGCCAGGCTGCCGACCCACATGACGACATAGGTGACCGGTATCTTGCGCCAGATGCCGCCCATGCGCCGGATGTCCTGCTCATCGGACATCGCGTGGATAACCGACCCGGCGCCGAGGAACAGCAATGCCTTAAAGAAGGCATGCGTGAACAGGTGGAACACCGACGCCTGATAGGCTCCAACCCCGGCGGCCAGGAACATGTAGCCAAGCTGCGACATCGTCGAGTAGGCGATGATGCGCTTGATGTCGTTTTGCACGCAGCCGATGGTCGCCGCGAACAGGCATGTCGTGGCACCCATGAATGTCACGAAGCCCAGCGCGCCCGGCGCATACTCCAGCACCGGCGACATGCGCGCCATCAGGAACACCCCGGCCGTCACCATCGTCGCCGCGTGGATCAGCGCGGAGACCGGCGTCGGCCCTTCCATCGCGTCCGGCAGCCAGACGTGCAGGCCCAACTGCGCCGACTTGCCCGCAGCACCCAGGAACAGCAGCACGCCGATCACCTCATAGGCCCGCCAGGTGCTGCCCAGCACATGATAGGTGTCGCCAACGTGGTCATGCACATGGGCGAAGATGTCGGGAAACTCGACGGAACCGAAGATCGCGAACACCAGCGCGATCCCGACGGCGAAGAACAGGTCGCCGACCCGGTTGACCACGAACGCCTTCATCGCCGCCCGGTTGGCGCTGGGCCGGTCGTACCAGTAGCCGATCAGCAGGTAGCTTGCGAGGCCAACGCCCTCCCAGCCGAAGAATAGCTGCACCAGGTTGTCCGCCGTCACCAGCATCAGCATGGCGAAGGTGAACAGGCTCAGATAGCTGAAGAAGCGCGGGATCGTCGCATCGTGGCTCATGTAGCCGACGCTGTAGATATGGATCAGCGTCGCGATGAACGTGACCATGGCGACCATCATCGCCGACAGCGTGTCGTAGTGCAGCGCCCACTCGACATGGAAGCCCTCGACATCCATCCAGGTGCCGAGGCTGATGGCGCCGGGCAGCGCCTCCCCAGTCAGGCATGGCACGAAGCTGGCGACGCCGCAGACCGCCGCCACGCACATGCACAGCACGGTGACTGCTTCGCTGGCCTTATCTCCAATCTGACGGCCGAACAGCCCGGCGACCAGCGCCCCAACCAACGGCGCAAACACGGCAACGGCGTATAGCATGGGCTAGCCCCGCATCAGGGAGACGTCCTCGACCTCGATCGAGCCGCGGTTGCGGAAGTACACGACGACAATGGCCAGGCCAATGGCCGCCTCCGCCGCCGCGACGGTCAATACGAACAGCGCGAATACCTGCCCCGCCAAGTCGCCCAACGCAGAGCTGAACGCCACCAGGTTCAAGTTCACCGCGAGCAGCATCAACTCGATGGACATCATGATGACGATGATGTTCTTGCGGTTCAGGA
>CAXTFY010000075.1:0-16718 GCA_964243265.1 uncultured Acetobacteraceae bacterium
GTTCGGCAGCATGCCGGACCGCCTGGGTGGAAGCCGTGTTGCCTTGGTGTCGCTCGTGGTCGAGGCCGTGGGCTTGCTGCTCATCGCGTACGCTTCTCAGCCGATGGTGGCCTTGCTTGGGACCGTGGTCACTGGCCTCGGCTACTCGATGGTATTCCCTTCGCTCGGCGTGGAGGCTGTGCGGCGTGTCTCGCCGGAAAGCCGTGGAGTGACGCTTGGCGTTTTCCTGGGGTGCTTCGACCTTGGCCTGGGTGCGGCTGGGCCTGCCGCGGGGCTTGTGGCTGGCGGGTTTGGGTTGCCTGCGGCCTTCGTGGCGGCATCGGTCGCCGCCCTGGTGTCCTTGGGGGTGGTCTGGGCCTCACGGTCGCGCCCGCTGCCGCGTCCATGAAGCGTGGATGTGCCTGACCTGCCCGGCCAGAGGGCGTGTCAACAAAGGGAGTGACTGCCGGGCGGTTGCTTCGCCTGGGTTACAAGGTGCGGCTGAAGCTGCTCCGATAATCCAAGCCGTATCAGACCGAGTTCAGGGCGTAGTCAGCATAGATCACACGTTGGCCCGGCACCGCCCGGGTCTGCTGGTCGAGTGCATCCGCGGGACAGCCGGCGACCGCTGACCCGAGGTTCGCATCATTCCATTATGGCGGAATGGTCCACCGCCACCGGCCCCCCCGAGCTGCGCAGCAGGAACACCAACGGCATCACCACCAGGCAGGTCAGCATCAGCAGCTTGAAGTCGTCCATGTAGCTGATCATCGTCGCCTGCGCGGTGACGGCCGCGTCCAGCGCGCCCCGGCCGGCCGCGGAGCCCGGGTCCATGAACTGCATCATCGATGGCTGGCGGAGCGCCGGGTTGAAGGGCGTTATGAACCCGGCGATGTCGGCGTGGTTGACTTGCAGGTTCCGCGTCAACATGGCCGTCACGACCGAAATCCCGACGCTGGAGCCGATATTGCGCGAAAGGTTGTACAGCCCCGTCCCGTCGCCCCGACTGGCCTGCGACAGGGTGCTGAACGTCACCACCGACAAGGGCACAAACAGGAAGCCAAGCCCGGCACCCTGGATGAAGCCCGTCACGACGATCGTTGACTCCGACACGTCGCTGGTCCAGCCCGTCATGTCGTTCATCGCCCATGCGGTCAGCCCGAGGCCCACCAGCAGCAGGTAGCGGATCTGCACCCGGCCGATCAGCTTGCCCACCGCGAACATGCACACCATCGTGCCCATTCCGCGTGGCCCCATGACCAGGCCGGCCGTCACTACGGGATATCCCATTAGCGTCTGCAGGAACGGCGTCATCAGCGCCATCGAGGCGAGGTAGGTGATGCCGACGATGAAGATGAAAACCATGCCGAGCGCGAAGTTCCGGTCCAGGAACAGGCGGGGGTTCACGAAGGGCTTGCTGCCGGTGAAGGTGTGCACCAGGAACACGTAGAGGGCGGCCGCGGCAATGATCGCCTCGATGATGATCTCGCCCGAGGCGAACCAGTCGAGCTGCTCGCCGCGGTCGAGGAAGATCTGCAGCGCGGCGACTGCCACGCTGAGCGCGCCGAAGCCCAGCCAGTCGAGCCGGGCCGATAGGTTGGTCCGCGTCTCCACCACGAAGGCGGACACGCCGGCAAAGGCCAGGGCGCCGATGCCGACGTTGATGTAGAACACCCACCGCCAACTGATGTTGTCCGTCAGCCACCCGCCGATCACCGGTCCCAGCACCGGCCCCACCATCACGGACACGCCGAACAGCGCCATCGCCGAGCCGCGCTCCTCGGGCGAGTAGATGTCGAGCAGGATCGACTGCGACAGCGGCACCAGCGCGGCGCCGAAGAAGCCCTGCAGCAGCCGGAATGCCACGATCTGCAGCAGCGACTGCGAGAGGCCGCACAGCACGGACGTGATGACGAAGCCGGTGATGGAGATCAGCAGTATCCGCTTCCGCCCGAACCGGTCGGCGAAATAGCCGGATGGCGACGTCATGATCGCCGCCGCCGTGATGTACGAGGTCAGCACCCAGTTGATCTGGTCCGCGCTCGCCGCCACGCTGCCCTGGATATACGGCAGCGCCACGTTGGCGATCGTCGTGTCCAGCGCCTGCATCACCACCGACAGGATCACGCTGGCCGTGATCATGCCGCGGTTCGGCACGCGCACGAAGACGGGCGTGCTAACCATGGCGGCCGCGGAACCGGTCGATCAGGTCCTGCAGCCCCTGCGGCAACCCGCGGGCATGGCCGGTATCGACCTCCACCACGGCGCTCATGCCGACCCGCAGCGGCGGCTTGTCCGACAGGTCGAGCCGCACCCGCATCGGGATGCGCTGTACCACCTTGACCCAGTTGCCAGTCGTGTTCTGCGCCGGCAACAGGGAGAAGCTGCTGCCGGAGGCCGGGCTGATGCTCTCGACGGTGCCGCTCCACTCGACCCCGGGATAGGTGTCAACCGTCACCGTCGCCGCCTGGCCGGGATGCACGAAGGTCAGTTCGGTCTCCTTGGGGCTTGCCTCGACCCACATCTCCTTGTCGGAGATCAGGCTGAAGCCCTGCTGCGAGGCGCGCAGGTAGCTGCCGGGCTGCAGCGCGTCCACGTTGGTCACCACACCGTCGAACGGCGCGCGCACCACCGTGTCGTTCAGGTCGCGTTGCGCCGACTCCACCGCCGATGCCGCCTGCTCGTAGAAGGGGTTGTTCTCCGCTGGCTGGTTCGCGTCGTAGCCGAGCTGCGCCAGCATCGCCTGTGCCTGCGCCTGCGCGACCACCACCTTTTCCCGTATCGCCAGGAGGTCGTGCTGCGCCTGGTCGAAGCTGGCGCGCGACGCCACCACGCTCGAAGCCAGGTCCTGCTGCCGCTTGAACACCGTCTCGTAGTAAGGGACGTCGGCGCGGGCCTGCTCGATCTGGGCCAGGGATTGCTTGTAGGCCGCTTGCTGCGTCAGCACCTGGTTCCGCACGGTGCCGAGCTGGGCCTGCGCGCCCGCCAAGGCGATGCGGAACGAGGCGTCCTGCAGGCGGAACAGCACGTCGCCCTGCTTCACGTGCTGGTTGTCGTGCACTGCGACGGTGGCGACCAGGCCGGACACGTCCGTCGATATGCCGACCGTCCGCGCCTGGACATAGGCGTTGTCCGTGCTCATGACCTGGCCGCCGACGACGAAATCGTAGGCGCCGGCCACCAGCGCCAACGGCAGCAGCGCGAACAGCACCGGCCGCAGCAAGCGCCGGCGCGGCTTCACAAGCGACGGGACAGGCGGGGCAAGCACGGCCGGAGACCCGCCCTGCGTCAGCGGGCTGCGTTCGACGACGCTGGTGTTGTTGGTGTCCATGATCCGCGTGATCCCTGATCTAGCCTGCTTTCCTGCGGGCGCCGGGCCGGGCGCACGCTTCGGCCAAGTTCACCTTGATGGCGTCGAGCATGCGCAGCAGCGCCACCCGGTCCGCGTCCGACAGCCCTTCGAGCGCCTCCGCCCGGGTTGCCTCGGCCAGCGCCTGCAATGGCTCGAGGCTGGCGTGGGCTGCTGGCGTCAGATGCAGCAGCCAGAGGCGCCGGTCTGTCGGATGCTGCCGCCGCTCGACCAGGCCGCGGCCTTCCAGCTTGTCCAGCACGCGCACCAGGGAGATCGGCTCGACCTCCAGGATGTCGGCAAGGCCGGCCTGGTGGATGCCCTCGTTCTTCGACAGGTGCAGCAGCACGAGCCATTGCGACCGGGTGTAGCCCAGGTGGGCGGCCTGCTGCTCGAAGCGCTTGCGCAGCAACCTGCCGACATCGTGCAGGATGAACCCGACTGTGGGCAGGCGTGGGTCCTCGTCGGGCAGCTCGGTCTCAGCGCGGAGCATGTTCGTTCCTTCAATCGCAGCCTTGTCTGCGATATCGTGTCATACCATACGGATGTCTACGACTTGTATATAGAGGTTGAGCATGCGTCGGAGACATGGGTGGGGGCGGGCGGCGGAATGGCGGCTTGCGGCCGGGTTGGCCCTGGCGGTGGCGGGCGCGACGCCGGCGATGGCCCGGGCGGTGTTCAGTTGTGCGGGCATGGCGCTCGACGGCGGTGCGGAACTGCTGTGCAGCCACACCGACCCGGACGCGCCGACGCAGGTTTGCTCGTTCAGTTGGTATCTGATGGACCAGGCGAGCCGGCCCTCGATGGTCACCGGGTCGTTCTCGTTGCCTCGCGGTGTGGCGAACTCGGTCGTGTTCGAGGGCAACGGGTATGCCTACGCGTTGTCGACGCCGATCGTGCTCTGTCAGGGACGCAAGGACGGGGGGTGACCGCGCAAGGTGGGCTGCCGTCGTGCATGCTAGTAGGAGGACGAGCCTCGAACGGCGCCATAATAGCTGGTTTACAGGGGGCGGCCGTGGCGCTGGTTCATCAACGCCCGGTCAGCCTGTTAAAGTGCCCGGGTTCGCTCCAAACCGTTCCAACATAGCGCCCCTCGGTGCCACCACATCGCCCGGATGCTCGTCCAAGTGACAAGCCAGGCGGCCTACAACGCAGGACCACGCCGACGGGCTGAGGGCGCTGTCAAACCGGCACGCCGATCCATCCTGAGTTGGCCTTTTACACCCAAGGCGACCGCATGATCGCGCCGACCGCCGTTGCAGGCGGTCGGCGGCAACTCCCGACCGGCTTGTCTGCTGCCTTAGGTCCCGCAGGGCCTTCCGCATGGTGGGGATCGGACAGTGATCCCCGCCATGCGGTCCTGGGTCAGGCCACGGCGGGCAAGTGCGCGATCAGCTTGTCTAACGTCAGCGGATAATCCCGCACGCGGACGCCAGTGGCGTTATAGACCGCATTGGCCAGCGCGGCGGCGACGCCGCATAGGCCAAGCTCGCCGATGCCCTTCGCCTTCATCGGCGAGGAGATCGGGTCGGCCTCCTCCAGGAACACCACGTCCTGGTGCGGGATGTCGGCGTGCACCGGAACCTCGTAACCCGCCAGGTCATGGTTGACGAAAAAGCCGCGCCGGGTGTCCACGGCCAGTTCCTCCATCAGTGCCCCGCCGACGCCCATCGTCATGGCGCCGATCACCTGGCTGCGCGCCGACTTCGGGTTGAGGATACGGCCAGCCGCGCACACCGCCAACATGCGGCGCACCCGGGTCTCGCCGGTGTAGCGGTCCACGCCGACCTCGACGAAGTGCCCGGCGAAGGTCGATTGCTGGTACTTCTTGGCCAGGTCGCCGTATTCGATCCCGTCCTCGGCGACCAGGACCCCGTCGCGTGCCGCATCGGCCAACGCGGCGTCATGGTTGCCCGAGCGGACCCGGCCATCGGCGAAGGCGACATCGGCGGAGTCGAGGCCCAGCTTGCTTGCCACGGCTTCCCGCAATTTCACGCATGCGGCATAGACGCCGGCGGTGGAGTTGTTCGCGCCCCACTGCCCGCCGGACCCGGCAGAGGCCGGGTAATCGGAGTCGCCCAGCTTCACGACGATCCGGTCCATCGGCAGGCCCATCATCTCGGCCGCGGTCTGGGCGATGATTGTGTAGCTGCCGGTGCCGATGTCGGTCATGTCGGTTTCCACCGTCACCCGGCCGTCGGTTTCCAGCCGCACCCGGGCCGCGGACTTCTGCAACTGGTTGTTGCGGAACCCGGCCGCGACGCCCATGCCCACCAGCCACCGCCCATCCTGCACCGAGGCGGGCTTCGGGTTGCGGGCCTTCCACCCGAAGCGGTCGGCCCCCTGCTGCAGGCACTGCACCAGTTGGCGCTGCGAGAAGGGGCGGTCCGGCTTCTCCGGGTCCACCTGGGTGTCGTTCTTGATGCGGAACGCGATGGGGTCCATGCCCAGCTTCTCCGCCATCTCGTCCATGGCGACCTCCAGCGCCATCAGCCCCGGCCCCTCACCGGGCGCACGCATGGCGTTGCCCTCCGGCAGGTCGAGCACGGCCAGGCGCATCGAGGTCAGGCGGTTGGCCCCGGCGTAGAGCAGCTTGGTCTGCGACACCGCGGTCTCCGGCCTGCCCCCCGGCAGGTTGCCCGACGTGCTCTCATGCGCGATGGCGGTGATGGTGCCGTCCGGCGTGGCGCCGAGCCGGATGCGCTGGATGGTCGCCGGGCGGTGGGTGGTGTTGTTGGCGATCATGGGCCGGGTCAGCGCCAGCTTCACCGGGCGCCGCGCCGCACGGGCGCCGATTGCCGCCAGGACCGCGTCGGCACGCAGGAACAGCTTGCCGCCGAAGCCACCGCCGACGTACGGCGACATGATGTGGACGTCAGCCGCGGGGATGTCCAGCGTCTTGGCCAGGCTGCCCTTGGCCCAGGCGATCATCTGGTTCGACGTCCAGACGGTCAGCTTGTCTCCGTCCCACGCCGCGATGGAGGCGAAAGGCTCCATCATCGAGTGGCTCTCGTCCGGCGTGGTGTAGGTCTGGTCCAGCGTCACCGGGGCGGAGGCGAAGGCCGCATCGAAGTTGCCGACGCGATCCACCGCCCCGCCGCTGCTGCCCTCGCCGCTACTGCCGCCCACCAGCGGGGCGTTCGGGGCCTCATGGGCCAGGTCGTATTTGCCCGGTTCCGTCGTGTAGTCGATGCGGACCAGCATCGCCGCCGCCCGTGCCTGCTCGAAGGTCTCGGCCACCACGACCGCGACCGCCTGGTGGTAGTGTTGGATCTCCGCCCCACCGAACAGGTGCGCCGTGTTCATCCGGCCCAGGTCAAGCCTCGGCACGTTCAGCGTGGTGACGACTGCCAGCACGCCGTCCAACGCCATCGCCTGCTCGACGTGCACGGCATCGACCCGGCCCTTCGGGATCGCGGAGCCGACGACGTAGCCATAGGCCTGGTTGGGCACGACATCGTGCCGTTCATAGGCGTAGGGCGCCGTGCCCGTGGTCTTTAATGGACCGTCAACACGGTCGAGCGGCTGGCCCACGACCTTCATCTGGTCGATCGGGTTGTTGGTGGCGGGGGTATCGAACTTCATGGCTCAGGCCCTCGCTTCTGCAAGCACCGAGGCGAGCGTACGCTCCACCAGCGGCACCTTGAACTCGTTGTCTTGGGTCGGCGTGGCGCCCTCCATCAGCCGGGCCGAGACCGCCTTGGCGCCGCGCGCCATCTCGGCGTCCGCCGCCGCCACACGCCAGGGCCGCGGGGCCACGCCGCCGACCGCGACCTGGCCGGAGCCGTCCGGCTGCACCACCGCCGCAATCGAGACCAGGGCGTAGGCGTAGGAGGAACGGTCGCGCACCTTGCGGTAGAACTGCTTGCCGCCCAGGGGCGCCGGCAGGGAGACGCCGGTGATGAGTTCGCCGGGTTCCAGCACGGTGTCCCTCTGCGGCGTGTCGCCGGGGAGGCGATGGAAGTCGCCGACCGGGATGCGGCGGGTGGCGCCGTCGCCCTTCACCGTCTCCACCGTGGCGTCCAGCACGCGCATCGCCACCGCCATGTCGCCGGGATAGGTGGCGATGCAACTGGTGCTGGTGCCGATCACGGCCAACTGGCGGCTGATGCCGTCCAGGGCCGCGCAGCCGCTGCCGGGCTGGCGCTTGTTGCAGGGCTGGTTGGTGTCGTAGAAATACGAGCACCGCGTGCGCTGCAGCAGGTTGCCGGCCGTGGTCGCCTTGTTGCGTAGCTGACCCGAGGCGCCGGCCACGATGGCGCGCGACAGCACGCCGTAGTCGCGGCGCACCCGCTCGTCGGACGCCAGCGCGGTGTTGCGCACCAGGGCGCCGATGTGCAGGCCGCCGTCCGGCGTGGCCTCGATGGTGTCCAGCGCCAGGCCGTTCACGTCAATCAGGTGCCCCGGCGTCTCGACTTGCAGCTTCATCAGGTCGAGCAGGTTGGTGCCGCCTGCGATGAACTTGGCGCCCGGGGTCCCTGCCGCCGCCGCCGCGGCTGCGGCCGGGCTGGTTGCGCGTTCGTACGTAAAGGGCTTCATGCCAGCTCCCCCTTCGCTTCGGTCATGGCTTCGAGGATGTTGGAGTAGGCGCCGCACCGGCAGATGTTGCCGCTCATCCGCTCGCGCATCTCGATGTTGGTCGCCTCGATGGCGCCGGTCAGGTCCGCGGTCACATGGCTGGGCACGCCGGCCTTGATCTCCGCCAGCACACCCATCGCCGAACAGATCTGGCCCGGCGTGCAGTAGCCGCACTGGTAGCCGTCATGCTTCACGAACGCCGCCTGCATCGGGTGCAGGTTGCCGGGCGTGCCGAGGCCCTCGATCGTGGTGACCTTGCCGCCCTGGTGCATCACGGCGAGGGTCAGGCAGGAGTTCACCCGCTGCCCGTCCAGCATCACCGTGCAGGCGCCGCACTGGCCGTGGTCGCAGCCCTTCTTGCTGCCGGTCAGTTGCAGGTGCTCCCGCAGCGCATCGAGCAGCGTGGTGCGGGTGTCCAGGGTGAGCCGATGGCTGATGCCGTTCACCTCCAGGGTGACCGGCATCATCACCGGGGCCATGTCCGGGCTGGACTGGACCGCGGGCGTGGGCAGGGCCGGGGCGGCATCGGCCCGGACGGGCAGCGCCGTCGCGGCGAGGCCAACGGCGCCGGTGGCTAGGACACTCCGCCTGGATACGTTGTCGATTTGGTCGGTCATGGGTTCACTTCACCACTTGCTATGTTCCATATGTCGGTCGCTAGCGTCCGAACCGTTAGCTTAAGTTGGGGCCAGCGCGCCAGGCGACCAGCCCCTGTTGAGCAGTGCGGGCAAGATGCTGGCGCAGGACCGTGGCTGACGGCTGAGGTGAGCCGGTTGGGGTTCCGCGTGGCATCGGCAGGTCCGGCACGACGGCCTGCGGCGCGGGCGGCCCGCGGAGAAGCATGGACATACCGTGTTGCAATACGTCGGCGATTGCTCGATCGGTACCATGCCCCGGCCGGGGTGCTGAGCATCGTCATGTTGAGCAGCCCGGCCCGGGATGCATCGAACACCTGGGGCGACTGTGCCCCCATCCCTGGTCCCGGCTACACGGCCAATTGAACGGCAAGGCGGGCGTCCGAGGCCGGGACCGAGGGGCAGGCCAGGGCGGATGCTCCAAAGCCGGGCCGGCTCCGGACGTCACCGGGGTCCATGCAACGAAGTCCCGTATGCGTTCGCCCTGCCGGACCTTAAATGTTTGTTGGTTGACAGCCCTGTGGTTTCGGTAGTGATGGGTTGGACGCCTCAGCCAAGAAGGCGCGGGGACCGCGACGAGGTGTGCCTGCGGATCAGCCCGCCCACGGCCTTTGCAGCGGTCATTCATCGTCTGGCATCGTCTGGCCCGGCCGGCTGCAGGGATCATGCAGGCTGCCAGTGCCGCTGTCCGAACAAGGCTTTGCGGGGGGAATAGTCGTGCTCAAGAACTATCGCTGGATCGTGGCGCTGCTGTTGTTCATCGCCGGGTCGATCAACTACATGGACCGGGCGGCGATCGGCGTGCTCGCGCCGTTCATCCAGCAGAGCTTCGCGCTCTCGCCGTCGCAGCTTGGGGTGGCGTTCAGCACGTTCTTTATCGGCTACGCACTGTTCGCCTTCGTTGGCGGGCAGATGGCGGACCGGTTCGGGCCGGTGCGGACCTATATCTGGGCGGCAAGCGCCTGGTCGGTGCTGTGCGGCCTCACGGGGCTGGTGACGGGCTTCACGCAGTTGCTGGTCGTGCGGACGTTGTTCGGCTTTGCCGAGGGGCCGATGAACAGCACCACCAACCGCACCATCACCAACTGGTTCCCCCGCCGGGAGACGGCGCGCGCCGTCGGGTTCACCTTCTCCGGCCAGACGTTCGGCAGCGCCATCACCGCGCCCATCGTGGCTTTCATCGCCATCAGCACGAGCTGGCGGGTGTCGTTCCTCATCCTGGCCGCGCTGGGACTGATCTGGTCGATCGCGTGGCGGTTCCTGGTCACCGACCTGCCGGCGTCCAACCCGCGCGTCACGCCGGAGGAGCTGCGCTTCCTAGAAGCCAACCGGGAGGCGGTGGCCGAGCCGCCGGGCGGCACCTATCCGCGGCTGTCGGCCTATCTGGGCCGCGCGAGCACGCTGTCGCTCGGCCTTGGCATGTTCGCGGTGAACTACACGCTGTACATCTTCATCTCGTGGCTGCCCACGTACCTCACGGACGCGCTGCACATGCCGCTGCAGCAGATGGCCATCGTGGCGTCGATCCCCTGGATCGGCGGGCTGGCCGGCTACATCGGCGGCGGGCTGCTGTCGGACTTCATCTACAACCGCAGTGCTGACAAGCTGCGGGCGCGCAAGTTCACCACCATCGTGCCGCTTGCGGTCGCGGGCGCGGCGCTGCTGCTGGTCACCCTCACCACCACGCCGGCCGCCGCCGTCGCGCTGATCTCGCTGGCGATCATGCTGCTGACCGCGAGCGTGCAGTCGTGCTGGGCCACCATCCACGAGCTGGTGCCCCCGGTCCGCGTGGGCGGCGTCAGCGGCTTCATCCACCTGCTCAGCAACCTGTCGGGCATCGTCGGGCCGAGCGCCACGGGATACGCGGTGCAGCACTTCGGCGGGTTCAACAGCGCGTTCCTGATCGCGGGCGGCACGGCGGCGGCGGGCGTCATCGCCATGACCATCTGCGTCCGCCGCACCGAGGACATGCCGCAGCTTGCCAGCCGCAAGTACGCATGAGTGGGCGCATGACAGGGGCGGGCAAGCCGATCCTGCCTAGCGGTGCGTCCGGCAACCCGGGCCGGAGGCTGGCCCGGCGCCTGGATGGCCTGGGTAGGACACTGCGCCTGACCGACATCGCGCGAATGGCCCGGTGGCGGGAGGAGGACTGCGTGGCGACCGGGTGGGCACCGCAGGACAGCGCCGATGGCTGGGCAGCGGAGTTTGCGGACACGACGGGTGGCGATCCAATCGCGGAGTGGCAACAGGGCGGCTGCTGCACCCTCGGCTACAGCCGACCTGCGCCATGAGCGGCGGCGCTTCCGTGCCGGGGCAGGACGCCGCCGTCGCCTATGTCGGCTGCTTCACGACGGAGAAGCGGCAGGCGCGCGGCGACGGCATCCGTGCCTATGCGGTCGGCCCCGAAGGCGGCGCATGGTCGCAGGTGCAGCATCTGCCCGGCCTGGTGAACCCCTCCTTCCTGGTGATGGGTCCAGGTGGCGGGACGCTGTACGCCGTGCATGGGGACCAGGACTATGCCAGCGCCTTCGCGCGGGACCCAGGGACAGGCTTGCTACGGCCGCTCGGGCAGGCGGCTGCCGGAGGCGGCAATGTGGTGCATGGGGCGCTCGATCCGGCGGGGCGGCATTTCGTGGTGGCGAACTACGGTACGGGGTCGGTGGCGGTGCTGCCGGTCGCCGGGGATGGCGGGCTAGGTGATTATGCCCAGCGGGTGGAGATGCCGGGAACACCCGGCCCGCACCGGACCGAGCAAGCGGGGTCGCACCCGCACCATGTCGCGTTCGACCCGGGCGGGCGGTTCGTGCTGGTGCCGGACAAGGGCCATGACGGCATTTGCGTGTTCGCGTTCGACGCCGGGCGCGGCAGGCTGGAACTGGCGTCGGTGGTGGCGTCCCGTCCCGGCGCCGGGCCGCGGCATGGAGCGTTCCACCCGACCCTGCCGGTGTACTGGGTGCTGAACGAGATCGACTCCTCGATCACGACCTATCGCTGGTCGGCGCAAGCCGGCAGCCTGGAGCCGGTGCAGGTGCTGCCGACCCTGCCGCCGGACTTCTTTGGAGCCAGCACGGCGGCGGCGCTCGTGGCGACGCCGGATGGCCGTCATGTGTTCGCCTCCAATCGCGGCCAGGACGGCATCGCGGCCTTTGCGGCGGATGCCGTGACCGGGCAGTTGGAGCCACTCGGCTGGACGCCGGCACCTGGGCGCGGGCCGCGCTTCATGACGTTGCGTGGCGACCACCTGTATGTCGCCAGCGAGCGCGACGACCTTATCGGCCGATTTGCCCTGGGGCGTCTGGGTTGCGGATTGCACGATGAGGAGAAGGTGGTGTCGTTCCCAAGCCCGGTCACCATCGCCTTCGCTTGAGGCTACGTCCGCCTGGGCGGACGCCGCGCGCCAGAGAAGTCTTGATGCGCAGCCCCGATCAAGCGCCGGCACGGCCCTCCACGAGCCGGCGCATCCGCTCCACCGCCGCGTGCGGCGCCGTCAGGACGGGCACGCTCACGACCCGCCGCACCGCGTCGGCGGCGCGGGAGGTGGAGAAGTGCGCCAGCATGATCGCGTCGCAGCCGGCAAGCTCCGGAGCACGCGCCGCTACCAGGCGGTTGTGCGCCTCCGTGTCGCCTCGCTTCATCAGGTCGATCGCGTCCGCCACCAGCACCGTGGTCAGGTGCGCCGGCTTGCCGCTCTCGGCGACGAACTCGTCGAACTCGTCGGTCATGGTGCTGACGGACGGCCCGAAGGTGGCGAGCATGCCGATCCGCTCGCCCTGCGCCAGGGCCGCCTGGAACATGGCCTCGTTGGGCTTGAGCACGGGGATCGGCACGGTCTCGCTCAGCCGGTCGATGGCCGGGCCGAAGGCGGAACAGGTGATCAGCAGCCCGTCGGCACCCATGTTCCGCCCATATACGCCGAAGTCCACGAAGCGCTGGATCATCGCCTCGGACAGGTCGGGCTCCCGCGCCCGGTCGAGCGACAGGCCATCATCGAGCAGGTTGACCGTTTCGGCCTCCGGCCAACGCTCGGCGAAGGCAGCCTGGATCGGCTGCATGGCGACGGGCGTCGCGTGGAGGAGGACGATCCTGGGCGGCATAGCGGTTCCCCGATGCATCGGCGGCAGGGTCCTCGGCCGGCGCCGAGGGAGGTGGCCGCGGTATCTGCTTCCGCACTTATGCAGGCGTTGTCACGTTTCAGGCAACCTATGGCCGCTGCGGGCGCTTTCATAATAGGATGATTGGTCGATCCGGCCGCCTTCCAGCGGGCGGCATGGGCAGAAGTGGGAAGGCAGGAATGGCCGACGGAAACCAAGTCCTCGATGTGCAGCCGGCGCGCACGCAACCCGGCGTCCCCGGCCCGGCAATGGACACCCCGGCATCGGATACAAAGGCCGACAGCAACCTTGCCGACGCCCAGGCTGCTGGGATCACGTCGCCCGAGGCCTTGGCGACCAGCGTGCGGCGCAGCGAGGCGGCAACGCCCTATGGGTTCGCCGACCTGCTGGCCCTCGATGACTTCGAGCGCCACGCCAGGCGCCACCTGCCGCCGATGGTCTATCAATACGTGGCCGGAGCGGTGGAGACGGCGGCGACCCTGCGCGCGAACCGCTCGGCCTACACGCGGTGGGCGTTCCTGCCGCGGCGCATGGTGGACACCTCGGCCCGCACCGCCGCCACGACGCTGTTCGGCAAGACCTACAGCGTGCCGTTCGGCATCGCACCGCTCGGCGGCGCGGCCTTCGTCGCCTATCGCGGCGACCTGCGGCTGGCCGAGGCGGCCCGGCAGATGAACCTGCCGATGGTGCTCAGCGCGTCCTCGCTCATCAAGCTTGAGGATGTGCACGCCGAGAACCCGGATGCCTGGTTCCAGGCCTACCTGCCCGGCGACCAGGTGCGCATCGACCGCCTGGTGGACCGGGTGGCGGCGGCCGGGTTCGAGACGCTGGTCGTCACCGCGGACACGCCGGTGCTGGGCAACCGCGAGCACAATACCCGCAGCGGCTTCAGCATGCCGATCCGGGTGACGCCCAAGGTGGCTTGGCAGAGCGCCACCCATCCGCGCTGGCTGCTCGGCACCGTGGCGCGGACCTTCCTGCGCCATGGAGCGCCGCATTTCGAGAACATGGAGGCCGACCGCGGCCCGCCGATGCTGTCGCGCAACGCGCTGCGCAACACGACGGCGCGGGACAAGCTGTCCTGGGATAACCTCAAGGCGATCCGGCGGCGGTGGCGGGGCACGCTGCTGGTCAAGGGGTTGACCACGCCGGCCGACGTGGCGATCGCGCGGGAGTGCGGCGTGGAGGGCGTTATCCTGTCCACGCATGGTGGGCGGCAACTCGACTACGACGTGCCTCCGCTTGAGGTGCTGCCGGAGATCGCGGCGCAAAAGGGCGACATGGCGGTGATCATTGACAGCGGGGTGCGCCGGGGCACGGATGTACTGAAGGCGCTGGCGCTCGGCGCGGACTTCGTGTTCCTGGGGCGTCCGTTCCTGTTCGCGGCCGCGATCGGCGGCACGCCGGCCATCGTGCACGCCGCACGCATCCTCAAGGAGGAGATCGAGCGCGACATGGCGCTGGTCGGGGCCAACCGGCTGTCGGACCTTACGCCGGCGCTGCTGCGGCGCATGCCCAGCCCAGTTTGACGCCATCTAGGGGAGAAGCAAGTCGATGAGCATGGACGCCGGCGAGACGACCTTGCACCTTAAATGCGCGCTGGTCGTGAAGGGCGTCTTCGATGCCACGTTGGCGCCGGGGTTCGAGGCCCGCTCCGGCTGCAAGCTCGACATCGATTGGGCGCCCACCACGGTGATCATGGCAAAGCTCGCCGAGGGCGCCACGGCGGATGTGCTGCTGCTCGTGGCGGAGTCGGTGGACGAGCTGGTCGGCCAGGGCAAGGTGGATGCCAGCACCAAACGCATCGTCCTGCGGTCGCGCATCGGGGTGGCCGTGGCGAAAGGGGCGCCGCATCCGGACATCTCGGACCTGGAGGCGTTCAAGCGCGCGATGACGGGGGCGCGTTCCGTTTGCTACTCCCGCGCCGGGCAGAGTGGCGTCCACTTCGCGCCCTTGCTGGAGCGGATCGGCATTGCGGACGTGGTGAACGCCAAGGCGACGATCATCCCCGCCGGCTTCACCGCCGAGCGGCTGGTCACCGGCGAGGCCGACATCGCGATCCAGCAACTGAGCGAGCTTGCCGTCGTACCCGGCGTCGAGATCGTGGGTCCGCTGCCAGATGCCGCGCAGAAGGTGACGACGTTTGCCGCGGCCGTGATGACCGGGTCGGCGCACCGGGACCTGGCGGAGCGGTTCGTGGCCTCCCTGACGACCGAGGCTGCGTTCGCCGCTTATGACGCGGCGGGGCTCGACCCTGCCCGCGGCTGAGGCCGTGCGGGCGGTGGACCCGGCAACGGCAAGGATGCGGCGGCCATGCTGAAGTTGTGCGCCAACCTGAAATGGCTGTTCACCGAGGCGCCCCTGCTCGACCGGTTCGAGGCGGCGGCACGGGCCGGGTTCGAGGCTGTGGAGTACCCCACCCCCTACGAGCAGCCAGTGGCAACCTTGGCGGCCCGTCTGCGTGACTGCGGGCTGCAACTCGTGCTGATCAACACGCCGGCCGGAGACCCGGGCCGGGGCGAGCAGTCCGGCATCGCCTGCCTGCCAGGCCGGCGGGGTGCGTTTCGCGACGACCTGCACCGCAGCCTTGAGTACGCGGTAGGCCTGGGATGCAGGCTGGTGCAGGTGCAAGCCGGCATCCTGCCCGCGGAGGTTAGCCGCGACCGGGGCTGGGCGACGTACCTTGCCAACGTCGTCTGGGCGGCGGAGGCGGCCAGTGCGGCTGGCGTCCGCCTCGTGCTGGAGCCGATCAACCAGGTGAGCATCCCCGGCTTCCTGTTGCGCACGCAGGAGAAGGGGGCCGCCGTGGTCGAGGCGGTCGGGCACGACAAGGTCGGCCTGCAGTTCGACATCTACCACTGCCAGGTCGAGCAGGGCAGCGTCAGCCGGCGGCTGCAGGCGTTGATGCCGGTCATCGACCACATCCAGGTCGCCGATTCTCCTGGTCGGCATGAGCCTGGCACGGGCGAGATCGCCTGGGATTATGTGTTCCCGCTGATCGAGCGGCTGGGTTACCAGGGATGGATCGGCTGCGAGTATACGCCGCTGCGCGGGTCCACTGAAGGGCTGGGCTGGCGGGACCGGTTCGGCCTGCCGCAACGGGTTTGAACAGGGCCAGAGGCACCGGGCACCGGTTTGTGCGGCTGCTGCCAGCGGGCGGCAAGTGGTCGTGACGCCGGGCCAGCAGACCGGCTATGAAACGCTTCACGGCACCGCGGCGTCCGACGGGCTATAAGGGCCGCGCTACAGGTGGAGATGGCGTTGACCGAGCGGACCCTCCGTTTGTTCGTGTCGTCGCCGGGCGATGTACCCGGCGAGCGGCGGCGCATCGACCTGGTCGTGGAGCGGCTGAATGCCGAGTTCGCCGGCCGGGTGCGGATCGAGACGGTGCGGTGGGAGCGCAGCTACTACTCGGCGCACGACACGTTCCAGGGTCAGATCCCCGAGGCGGCCGAGTGCGACGTGGTGGTAGCGGTGTTCCGCGGACGTCTTGGCACGCCGCTGCCGCCCGCGTTCCCCACCCTGCCCGACGGCGAACCCTATCCCAGCGGAACCGCCTACGAGATCCTGTCGGCCATCGAGGTGCGCCGGGCCGGCAAGCGGGTGCCGGACGTTTACGTGTTCCGCTACCCCGACGCGCCGTCGGTCGCGCTGGATGCGCCGGACCGGGCGGAGGTCGAGGCGCAGTGGGAGCGGCTCAAGGGCTTCTTCGACCGCTGGTTCCGCAACCGGTCGGGGGAGTTCGTGGCCGCATTCCAGACCTATGTCTCGACCGACGACTTCGCTGCCAAGGTCGAGGACTGCCTGCGCCAATGGCTGGCGCAACGCGGCTTCCTCGCGGAAGGCCCGGTGTGGGACCGGGTGCTGCTCGGCTCGCCGTTCCCCGGCCTGGCCGCGTTCGGTGCTGACCGCGAGCGGGTGTTCTTCGGCAGGGACGCCGCGGTCGGCCAGGCCGTCGAGCGGCTGCGCGAGGCGGAGGCGCCGGGGCGGCTGCCGTTCCTGCTGCTGATCGGGGCGAGCGGGTCGGGCAAGTCGTCGCTGCTGCGCGCGGGCCTGCTGCCGCGC
>CAXTFY010000076.1:0-10125 GCA_964243265.1 uncultured Acetobacteraceae bacterium
GGACCGGCAGGCCCGGGCGGGTGACGGTGCCTACGCCAGGGCCGGCGCGGAACAGTATGCCGCTGCCGGGTGCCGCCGGGCCGACCTGGACCACCACCAGGGCGCCATGCGTCACGTCCGGGTCGTCCCCGGCGTCCTTCACGATGGCGGCCGTCGCGCAGCCGTCCGCCATCCCTGTCTCGGCCAAGGTGAACGACACGCGCTGGCCGCGGGGCAGGCCGATTTCTACCGGGTCGGGGAAGCTGCCGGTGCGCAGGGCGGTGAAGGCGGCCTTGGCGGCGGCCGTGGCGCAGGCCCCGGTCGTCCAGCCGCGGCGCAGGGCAGGGGCGGTGTCCACATGACGGGATATAAGCGAAGCAGCGGCGGCGCGCGATGCTGACACGCGGCATCATCGTCGGCGCCCCCCGGTCCGGGTCGGGCAAAACTACGCTGACGATGGCGCTGATCGCCGCCCTGCGCCGCCGCGGCCATGCCGTGCGCGCGGCGAAGTCCGGCCCGGACTACATCGACCCAGCTTTCCACGCGGCCGCCAGCGGCGCCCCGGTGCCGAACCTGGACAGTTGGGCCATGCCGCCGCCGCTGCTGGCGCGCCTCGCCGGGGATGCAGCCCAGGGCGCCGACCTGCTGGTGGTGGAGTCCGCGATGGGCCTGTTCGACGGCGTGGCCGCGCCGCCGAGCCGGTCGGGCGCGGCGGCGGACCTGGCGGCAGGGCTGCGGCTGCCGGTGCTGCTGCTGCTGGACGTGTCCGGGCAGTCGCAGACCGCCGCCGCCGTCGCCCGCGGCTTCATGCTGCACGACCCGGCGGTCCGCATTGCCGGCGTGGTGCTGAACCGCGTCGGCAGCGACCGGCACCGGACCGGCGTCACGGCCGCCATCGAGGCCGTCGGCCTGCCCGTGCTGGGCGCCATGCCGCGCGACCCGGCATTGGCCCTGCCCGAGCGGCACCTCGGGCTGGTCCAGGCCGGGGAGCACGCCGACCTGCAGGCCCTGCTGACCCGGCTGGCGGACATGGCGGAGCGGTGCCTGGACCTGGACGGCATCCTCGCCGCCGCCGCGCCGCTGCAGGTGCCGGAGGCCGGCATGTCGTACGGCCTGCGCCCGCCGGGGCAGCGGATCGCCCTGGCGTCGGATGCTGCGTTCAGCTTCATCTACGCCCACGTCCTGGCCGGCTGGCGGGCAGCGGGAGCCGAGGTGGTGCCCTTCTCACCCTTGGCCGACGAGGCGCCGCGGCCGGATTGCGACGCCTGCTGGCTGCCTGGCGGCTATCCTGAGCTGCACGCGGGCGCCCTGGCCGCTGCGGCGCGGTTCAAGGCGGGGCTATCCGGCTTCGCGCAGACCCGCCCGGTGCATGGCGAGTGCGGCGGCTACATGGCCCTCGGCGCCGGGCTGGTCGATGCAGCCGGCGTGCGGCACGCGATGGCCGGGCTGCTTGGCCACTCCACCAGCTTCGCCAAGCGGCGGATGAACCTCGGCTACCGGGAGGCGACTCTGCTGGCGGATGGTCCGGTCGGCCGGGCGGGCACATCGGTGCGCGGGCACGAGTTCCATTATGCCAGTGTCAGCGACCCCGGCGATGACGATCCCTTGGCCGAGCTGCGGGATGCGGCTGGTAGGGCCTTGGGTCCGACTGGCGGGCGGCGTGGCCGGGTCAGCGGCGGCTTCTTCCACGCGATTGCGCCGTCATAGGGCGACGTCGCTTGGCCCCCCAAGATCCGGCCTAAGCCCACTACAGCTTCTTCAAACTCGAGATTGCTATCTGCGGCGCAAGAACGCGGCCTGCTCCCTCTCCCTCCGGGAGAGGGCCGGGGTGAGGGGCCTTGCTCGCTCGCCGGCAACACAGAGGCACGGCCAGTCAGGCCAGGGCCGCGCCGTAAGGCCCCCTCACCCCAGCCCTCTCCCGAAGGGGGAGAGGGGGCACCCGGTTTGGCTTCTCGCCCTGCCTGCATCCCCTGCGTCAGACCATGGCGAGCTTTTTGCGCGCGCCTTCAATCTGCTGCTCCATATTCACCAGCGCGCCGCTGTCCAGGTCCTTCAAGGCCGTTGCGATGATGGCCTGCGCGCCCTCGACGGCGCGGGCCGCCTCCTCATCCAGCCCGGCCTGCGTGGCCTCCTGCAGGCTGGCGGCGGCGACGGCCAACCCGCGCCGCAACCCCCCCGCGTCCGCCGCCAGCGCAGCGCGGTGCACGCCATCCAACGCGGCGCGGGCAGCCTCGATCAGTGCGTGGCCGTGATGGGCTTCAATCGACATGTCTTGGTTCCTGCGCCGAGCCGGTGTGAAAACCTACTTCTTCGATCCCAGCGGGTAAAAATAATCCGCCAGGAAGTTCCCGACCGATCGCGGCGGTTCCTGCGCCGACGCCTGGGCCGGCCGATCCGCGGCAGGCTCTTGCGAGCCAGGCTCCTGCAAGGCGGGTTGCGGCGGGGCGGACTGCTGCGAGGCAGGCTGCGGCGAGGGAGGCAGCCCTGCCTCGGACCGCTCATGCAACTCCGCATGCGCGACAGGAGCGCCATCCGGCGGCGCCTGTTCCATGACCGGCGCGGGTTCGATCGGAGCTTCCAGGAACACCGGGGAGGACTCACGCCGCGCCGGCTCCGCGGGTCCGAGCAGCGCCACGGCGCGCAGGCCAGGGTCGTCCGATTGCGCCAGCTCGACCACGCGCTTCATCGCGTCGCTGCGGCCCAGCGCATAGGCGCGCCGCACCGCGTCCTCGACCGACGCGAGGATGTCATCGACGCTGGCCGGCTTCGCGGTTCCAGGCTTCATGCCGAACTCTCTCATTCTGATCCCCTCTGTGCATGACCGTTCCCGGTCGGCAAGCTAGGCGGCAGGCGGCCTCCTTGGCAACGCAGGCGCGGCGTGCTGCCCAGGATGTGACCGGACATCAAGGCGTCAGCGCCCAAAGCTGCACCAGCAGATCAAAGCTGCGCCGGCGGCCCAAACGGGATAAGGCGACGCGCCGTGACCACACCCAGCATCCCCGCCCTGCAGCACCTCGCCCTTGTCCAGCCGCGCGTCGGCATTGGCGACATGATCTGGCACCTGCCGCACATCCGTGCCCTGTCCGCCCTGGCCCGCCGGGTCACGCTGGTCACCCGGCGCCGGTCCCTGGCTGCCGAGGTCGTCGGACCCGCGGACGGCGTGGACGACATCTTCTACGTCGAGCGCGGCCAGTGGGACGCCGGCGGACGGCACGAGGGCAACCTGGGCACGCTGCGCCTGGTGCGCGACCTGCGCGCGCTGCGCTGCGACGGCGCGATCCTGCTGACGCGCAGCCGCCTGCTGACCACCGCAGTCTGGGCGGCGGGGATTGGGCGCCGGTACGGCTACGGCATCGGATCGCAGCGCCGGCTGCTGCAGGGGCCGTTCCTGCCGCTGGAGGAGTGGCGCGCGCATCCCTACCAGCAGGCGTCGGCCTGGCTGGCGCTGGCCGGCGTCCCGCTCGACCAGCCGGAGCCGCGGCTGCAGGTGTCCGACGGGGACCGCCGGGCCGCGGAGGGGATTGCGCCGGCGGGCGGCGTCGCGCTCGGCATCGCGGCATCGGACGGCTGGAAGAACTGGGGCGCCGCCAACTTCGCCGGCCTCGCGGCGGCGCTGATGCAGCGTGGGTGGCCCACGGTCCTGCTGATCGGCGGCCCGGCCGAGCACGCGATGGCCGCCGACATCATGCAGCGGCTCGGCCCCTTGGCGGCCCGGGCGCAGCCGGTGCTTGGCCTGGACCTGCGGACGCTGGCGGGGCTGCTGCAGGCCCAGGCCTTCTATGTCGGCAACGACACCGCCGCCCTAAACATCGCCGCCGCCGTCGGCGTCCGCGGCTACGGCCTGTTCGGCGCAACGCCGGTGCTGCGCCATAGCGCCTGGATCACGCCCCTCGTCCCGCCTGGCGGACCCAGCAAGGATGACGGCATGGCGCGCCTGACCCCCAAGGCCGTGCTGGACGCCCTTCCGCGGACGTCCGAGCCCAATTGAATGTTCCCAACAAAAGTTGACAGGACGGCTCCGGCCTCGTCCTACACAATGCTGTGATGCCCTTCGTTATACTTCCATGAAGCTCGCAGCCCTGGCCGGCGTCCTGCTCGGCCTATGTCTTGTCTCGCTGCGCGCAGTGGCGGGGCCGTGCCCCCAGGCCATCGCGGCGGCGGAGGCGGCTGCCGGGACAGCGCCGGGCCTGCTGCACGCCATCGCCATGGTCGAGAGCGGCCACACCGACCCCGAGACCGGCGAACGCCAGCCCTGGCCGTGGACGATCAACGCCGAGGGGGCCGGCAGCTACTATGCCACCAAGGCGGCAGCCATCGACGCGGCCCGCGCCCTGCTGGAGCGTGGGGTGCTCTCGATGGACGTGGGCTGCATGCAGGTCAACCTGATGCACCACCCCACCGCATTCACCTCGCTGGAGGATGCGTTCGACCCAGGAGCCAATGCATCCTACGCGGCCGGGTTCCTGAACAGCCTGTTCGTCCGTACCGGAACCTGGTCCGACGCAGCGGCTGGGTATCACTCGCTCAACCCGGAGCGCGGGCTGCCCTATGCCCGGCAGGTGATGGCGCACTGGACCGGCGCCGCCAGCCTGCCTGCGGCGGCCCTTGCTCTTCTGCCCCGGCCCGGGGCGCTGATGCCCGTCATCCAGAGGATCGCGATCTCGATGCGGCGCACCCTGGCCCAGGCGTCTGGCGTCACCCTGCTCGATATTGCGGATGTCGCACGCAATCCGGTCCAGGTTGCCACCTTCCAGGGCGGCGCCACCATGCAGGTCATCTATGTCGGCCCGGCCACGCCGCCGCCCCGGCGGCGTCACTTCTAAAGCCGCCACGACAGGCAACCGCCCTCACGACGCCGGCGATGAGCGCGTGTCAAGGCGCAAGTATGTCATCCGGTGCGCATCCAAAGTGCGTTACCGCCGGTATCACGTTGCGGCTTTAGTGCCGCGGCGCGATGCGGCCTGTTGCCCGTCGCGTCAAGAGACGTCAATCACGGGAGACTTCCGCATGGACCAGCAAACCACCTCGCCCGCCGAGGACACCGCCGACGCCGGCGTGAACCGCCGCTCCCTGATCGGACGGGTCGGTGCGGGCGCAGCCGGCGCGGTCGCGTTGGGCGCCCTGGCGACGGGCGGCGCGGCCCTGACCTGGTCCACGCCGGCGCAGGCGCAGACGTTCACCGACGCCGACATCCTGAACTTCGCGCTGAACCTGGAGTATATCGAGGCCGAGTACTACCTGCGCGCCTTCCTGGGCACCGGCTTGCAGGCCACCGACATCACCGGCACCGGCACGCAGGGCACCGTGCTCGGCGGCTCCCAGGTCCCGTTCAAGACCCCGCTGATCGCGGCCTACGCGCAGAAGCTCGCCATCGACGAGACCAACCACGTCCGCTTCCTGCGCAGCGCCCTGGGCAGCGCTGCGGTGGCACGTCCGCAGATCGACCTGCTCAACAGCTTCAACACCCTGGCCGCGGCGGCTGGGCTGGTTCCGGCCGGCACGCAGTTCAATCCGTTCCTGAACGAGGCCAACTTCGTCCTGGGCTCGTTCGTGTTCGAGGACGTCGGCGTGACAGCCTACGGCGGCGCTGCCGGGCTGCTGACGAACTCGGCCAACGTCAGCGCCGCCGCCAGCATCCTGGCCATCGAGGCGTATCATGCCGGCACCATCCGGGCCACGCTCGGCTCGCTAGGTTTGCAGGCGCAGGGCAACGCGATCTCCGCCGTCCGCGCGACGCTCGGCAGCGGCGGGGAAAGCCCGGTGTCCAGCTCCAGCCTGCTGGTGAACATCTCGCCGTCCGACACCAGCTCGCTCGCCTACCGCCGGCAGATCATCCAGGTGCTGAGCATCGTTTATGGCGGCGTCCGCAACGGCGGCGCCTTCCTGCCGAACCAGGCAAACGGCCTCTTCCGCTAGACTTTGCCATACGGTGCGGGCACGGTCCCCGCACCGTATGGAGCCACCCTGTTGCAACTCCGGTATTGTCTGCTCATGGCTGCTACGCTCCTAGCCCCCACCGCGGCGAGGGCTGGCGTGTCTGGCCCGTTGTGCGGCACCCCCGAGGTGCTCGACATTGTTTCCCAAATCCTGGAGGAGCGCGGCCTGTCCGCCCTGGTCCTCGCGCCGCCGGTCGGCCAAGTGCCGACCTCCCGGCCCGATACGGTCCTATGCTCGGTGAACCTGCAACGCGAGGTGTTCGACACCAACCGCTTCGGCTCCGTCCCGCTGTACCGGGCGCAGACCTACCAATACACCGTTCGCCGCGGCTTCAACGGGCTGTTTGTCACCCCGGCTGGCGGCTAACGGGCGGCGGCGGGCGCCCAGGGGCGGAACAGGGTGGCGGCCGACCGCAGCACCTTCGCCTGATAGATCTGGTTCAGCAGCGGCGTGTGCGAATGGTAGTTGCCGATGGCCTGCATCAGGTCGCCCCGCGTCTCATCAAGGTAGGTCCGCATGATCAGCCCAGCTGCCGCGATGTTGTAGCAAGGCCGCAGCAGCAGCCGGGCGCGGACCTCGGCCGGGTCAAGCCGCGAATAGCGCGCCAGGGCGCCAATCCAGAGCGTGTTGATCTGCATGACCCCCATGTCCTCCGTCCCGTCCGTGTTCCGGTGCGTGACGCCGAGGCCGCCGCCCTCCACCGCCTGGATCGACGGCAGAACCCGCGGCGGCAGGGCGTAGATCTGCGCGACGAGCGCCATGCAGGCGAGGTATGGAACCGCCATCAGGCAGAACCCATCATGGGAGCGAGCATCCGGGCGCCCTCGTCATCGGTGGTGACCGCCTGCGTGACTAGCAGAGAGTTGATAGCGATGCAGCAGCCAGATACGCAGAAGCCCGGTCCGGATGCCGGATTCACCTTGCTCGAAATCCTTGTCGTCGTGGCCATCCTGGGCCTGCTGGTCCTGCAGGTTGGCCCCGCGGTGCTGCGCCAGTTCGGCGGCGCCCGCGTGTCGGTCGCCAAGCAGTCGGTCGAGCAGCTTGCCGGCGTGCTAGACCTGTATAAGCTCGGGGTCGGAAGCTATCCCACCACGGAGCAGGGCCTGGTCGCCCTCAACACCCCTCCTGGCGGCGTCACGGGGTGGGAAGGCCCCTACCTGAAGGGGGACGCGCAGCCGCTGGACCCCTGGAACCACGCTTACCTCTACCGCAACCCCTCCGCGCGGCCCGGCCACGAGTTCGACCTATGCTCGCGCGGGCCCAACAACCAGGCCGGGGAGGCCGGACCGGACTTGATCTGCAACCGCTAGAGCATCTGTTCGGATCAAGCGGCTTCGCTTGAGCCGAGTGAATGCTCGCAAAAACAAAGCTTAGAGCATGTCTGGT
Organism: uncultured Acetobacteraceae bacterium; assembly: GCA_964243265.1. Taxonomy (GTDB): domain Bacteria; phylum Pseudomonadota; class Alphaproteobacteria; order Acetobacterales; family Acetobacteraceae; genus DASWOJ01. The sequence goes on from CAXTFY010000076.1 coordinate 7,303, forward strand.
GTCTCCACTTGCACCAAACATGCTCTAGGCGAACCGCTTCGGGTTCGCGCGCGGATGGAACCATGCTTGGCCGTCATTGCAGCGTGGCAATCCAGGCGGGCCAGGGCGGTCCTTGCCTCCCCGGATCGCCGCGCCGAAGCCGGCTCGCGACGACCGCATGACCCGGGATAACAGTGGTTGAAATCGGCGGGCATAAGCAGCCTGGCTCCGCCGGCGCCCATGTGTGCGCAAGCCTGCTTAGGCTAGGACGATGGCGCGTCCCAGGTCAGCACCCGGACCAGCGGGTCCTTGTTCGTCGCACCCAGCCGGAGGGTTGCCCGCCGGGTGAACCGGCCGCCGGCGTCGCCGCTCGCCTGGGCGGTGATGGTCACGGTGCGCGGCGCTGCCGGGGTCGCGGTGCTCCGCGGCGGCCCGGACACATCGCGGATGGCTTGCAGCACCACGGCGGCTGCCGCGGCCGGGTCCGGCGGGGTGTCGGTCTGCACCGACAGGTATGGCCGCATCCGGTCCAGCAGGGCAGGGGTCATCCCCAGCACCGCGGCAAGATCATCCACCGTGTTGAACGGCGTGCCCGGCGGTTCGTAATCCAGCCCAGCCGCGCGGTATTGCGGCGCCTTCGCCCCATGCGGGCGCGGCTGGGCGCCGGGGTAGCGCCAGTCGGCGATGGCGTCGGCGATGCTCTCGGCCGACTGCTGGTCGGCACCCAGGTGGCGCATCAGGGCCTGCAGCAGCGGCGGCTCGGCCAGGTTCGGGTTCAGCTTGCCGGCCTCGTTGTCGATCCGCAGCACGATGCGGGCGCCGGGCGCCTGCACCTGGTGCTCCCGGCCATCGGCGGCCCAGCGCGTGGCGGGGTCGAGCAGGTGGAACGCCGCCTCGGGGATGGCGCCGTCCGCCGCCGCCTCGGCCACCGCCGCCGCCTTGAGGTTGCCGGCAAGCTGCACCTCCGTGCGCCCGGCCGCGGTCAACTGCGTGGCGAGCAGCGACAGCAGCACCACCGCCCACAGCACGATCAGCAGTGCGAAGCCGCGCTCGCCGCTGCGCTCCCCGCCGCGCTCCCCCCTGGGTTCCTGGGCCGGCACCCTACTGGTCCAGCCGTAAGGTTCGCCGCAACGGCCGGCTGGGGTCGTCTGAGCCGGTCGAGTGCAGCCGGCCCAGCTCGCCCGGCACCTTGGCGGCGTTGATCAACTGGTCGCGCAGGTCCTCGGTCAGCGCCCGCGCATCCCGCTGGTCGTGCACGACATGCGGCGTAATCAGCACCACCAGCTCCGTGCGCGTACGCGCGTTGCTCTGCGACCCCGCCAGCAGGCCCAGCAGCGGGATGTCCTTCAGGAACGGGATGCCCTGGTTCTGCCGCGAGGAGTTGTCCTGGATCAGCCCGGCCAGGCCGATCGTCTGCCCGTCCTGCACCACCACCCGGCTGGTGACGGTGCGCTCCGAGAAGGTGGGCGAGGTGATGCCCGACGAGCTGGCGCCCGGCACGACGTTGCTGACCTCCTGCGAGATGTCCAGCGTCACCAGCCCGCCGCTGTTCACCTGGGGCGTTACCTCCATGATGACCCCGGTCTCCCGGTAATCGACGGAGTTCACGATGGGCGCGTTGCTGGCGATCGTGCTTTGCGAGCTGCTGGTGAGGTAGGGCACGAGGTTGCCGACCTGCAGGCGCGCAGCTTCGTTGTCCAGCACCAGCACTTGCGGCGACGACAGCACCTTCACCGTCGTGACCGCCTGCAATGCGCTCAGCGCCGCGTTCTGGCCGCCGGGGCCGCTGAGCACGAAGCCGGGGAAGGCGGACAGGAAGCTGTTGGCGGCGGTGCCGGCCGGACTGAAGTTCAGCGCGCCGTTGATGCCGGAGTTGAAGAAGAACTGCGTGCCGTATTGCAGCGTGTCGTTCAGGTCCACCTCGGCGATGGTGGCGTCGATCCGCACCTGCAGGGGCAGGATGTCGATCTTGCGCAGCATCGACTCGATGGTGTCGCGCTCCTGCGGCGTCGCATAGATCAGGACGGCGTTGTTCTGCGCGTTGGGAATGATGCGGATGGTGTTCGCCTCGGCGCCCGTCGGTGCACCGCCGGCGGCGGAAGTCGGGTCCAGGCCGCCCAGCAAGGGGTTTGCGGGGTTCTGCGAGGGATCGACGGCCGGGGCGGCGTTGGCCTGCTGACCCACGCCGGTCTGGCTGCCCGAGCCTAGCCCGCCCCCTGATCCAAGGCCCCCGCCTGATCCAAGGCCGCTGCCGCTGCCCAGGCCGCCCCCCGTGCCGCTCGCGCTTCCGAGGCCCCCGCTGCTGCCGCTGCTCCCACCCGAGCCGCCGTTGTTGAAGCCGCTGCGCTGGCTGCCCCGGCCCGGCGCAGTGCTGCCGATAGCCCGCGCGCTCGGCACCGCCGTCACCCGGCCGGGCGTGAACGCCTGCTGCAGCACATAGGCGATGTCGTTGCTGCGGCTGTTCTGCAGGTAGTACACGTTCCAGCCGCGCAGGGTCTGCCGCCGGCCGCGCTCGACCAGGGCGAACACGCGCCGGGCGTCGTCGATGTAGCGCGCCTGGCTGGACACCAGCAGGACCGAGTTGATCCGCTCCATCGGCACCACGCGCACCACGCCGGCCAGCGCGCCGCCGCCGGTGCTGCGGAAGGCGTCGCCCAGGGCGGTGGCGAAGTCCTTGGCGCCGCCGGAGGAGACCGGGAACAGCGCATAGGACTGCCCGGCCAGCAGGTCGATGTCGAACGCCTGCACCAGGGCGAGCAGCGCCGTCCGCGTCGCCGGGTCGCCGTTCACCAGCAGGGCGTTGCGGCCGGGGTCGGCGGACAGCCTGCCGCCCGCGCCGACGAA
>CAXTFY010000076.1:10225-14338 GCA_964243265.1 uncultured Acetobacteraceae bacterium
AGCACCTGGGCCACGACCTCCCGGATGTCGGTATCGACGAAGTCCAGCGAGATGTCGCCGCCCTCGCTGCTCCCCGCCGCCCCGCCCGGGCTGCCCGGCACCACGACGTTCCGGACCCGGCCAACGGACACCTGGGCCGGCAGCAGGGCGTCCGTCGTTCCCACCGCGCCGTTGATCCGCGCCGTGGCCGCGCCGGACTGGCCGGATACCGGCGGCAGGGCCTCCAGCGCCGGGTGCCCCTCATGCGCGCACCCGCCGAGCACGGCCAGCAGCAGCAGAGCCGGGCGGCAGGTCATCGGGTGAAGCCGGCCGGGGGAGGCGCCGGCAGGCCCGGAAAGCCTGGAGCGGCCAAGGCGAGTCCAGCCGTGCCGGCCGGCGCAGGGCGCGGGTCGAAGGAGGGGTGCAGCACGCGGACCCCATCCGGCCCGAGCACCGTCACCTGCCCGGCCTGGATCGCCTGCACGGTGAAGCCGCCCACCCGTGTCCCCTCCCGCGCGACCACCGGCTTGCCGCCGTCCGCCGGCATGAACGTGGCCGTCCGTCCCGTGGGGTGGACCACGACCGCAGCTAGGCGCGGCAGGCCCGGCGCTGGCCCGCCGGCAACGCCCGGCGCCGCCACCGGGCGACGGTCCCGGTTGAACAGCGGACGCTCTCGGATCGTCGCCTCCCAGGCCGCGTTGGGACGGGGCGGCACGGATTGGCGGACGCCTGGCAAGGCCGGGATGGTGCTAGGCGTCAGGCTCACCGCCGCGTCATCCCCCGAGGCCGCGCCAAGTTCAAGGCCCAACGCGCCCAGCAGCACGACGGCCAGGCTGAGCAATGCTGCGAGCGCCACGGTCCTCATCGGGCTTGGCCGTTCATGAATTTTTCGCGTCGGCGGCGCGGAAGCCGAGCACCGTCATCGAGGCGTCCATGGGCAGCTCGCCGGTGCCCTCGATCTGCCGGGTGCCATGCAGTTGCAGGTCATCGACCAGCATCCCCGGCGATGCCTCGGCGATGGAGCGTAGCAAGCCCACCAGCACCGGCCAGGGCGCCGACAGCGCCACCCGGACGGCGATCCGGCGGTAGGCGCCGGCCTGTTCGGCGGGCAGGGTCTCGCTGCTGCTCAGGGTGGCGCCGGCGCGGGCGGCCATGTCCTGCACGAGCTGCTGCAGGGTGGCGCCAGCCACGGAGTCGCTGGCGCCGCCGACCAGGGCGGCAGACGGCGGCCCGGCGGCGACGGATTGGCTGCTCGCCTGCTGCAACGCCGGCAGGTCCGCAGCCGCCTGCGCCATGCGCCGGGCCAGGGTGGCGCGCTGGGCCAGGCTGTCGGCCCGGCTGGCATACAGATCGAACAGCGGCGCGGCCACGGACGACCAAACGAGCGCCGCCACCAGCAGCAGCAGCGCAACGGCCAGGGCCTGGCCGGCGCGTCCGGTCGGCAGGGGAAGGTTGCCGGCAGCCATGCTAGTGCGCGACCTCGGCCCGGATGGAGAAGCCCTCGTTATGCCCGGCGTCGCTGCGGGTGACAGGGGCGGCAAAGGCCGGGTTCAGGAAGGCGGGGTCGCCTGCCATGGCGGCAATCAGGCGGGCGGCGGCGGCGGACTGGCCGGTGATCACCAGGGCGCGGCTGCGCAGGGTCAGCTCCGTAAGGTACGTGTCGTCGGGCAGCAAGGTGGTCAGGGTGGCCAGGACGTTCAGCGCATCCCCGACGCGGGCGCGCTGGGCCTGGACGACGTCGGTGGCGGCGGTGCGGTCCAGCAGCGACCGGCGCAGCGCCTCGGCCTGGTTGGCGCGGGGGCGCAGGTCGGCAATCCGCGCCTCCACCCGGTTGGCCGCAAGGGATTGCTGGACGAACGGCACGGCAGCAACGGCCACGGCGAGCACGGCGCAGGCGCCGCCAGCCACCGCCAGGCCGCGGCGTCGCCACCAGCCGGCCCTTGACTGCGCCAGCGCCAGGCGGCGGACCCCACCGTCCAGCGTGGGAGCATCCAGCGCCACAGGCCGCAGCCCGGCGGCGGCCAGGGCGTCGAGCAGCGGCGTCAGCCGGGCCTTCGGCACCAAGGATAAGCGCAGGTAGATGCGTCCGGCCGGCCGGTCCCGCCGGTCCAGCGCCCAGGTCCAGAACAGGTCGGCCGCAGCGAACGGGGTCAGGCGGTCCATCTCATAGGATAGCACGCGCTCCGGCTCGCGCTCAGCGGCCAGGGGCAGCGTCACACGCTGTTCGAGCAGCAGGCCCGGCGGCAGTTGCAGCAGCACCGGCGCGCGCCAGGTGCCGGCGATGGCGCGCAGGGACGGCAGGCCGGCGGCGTCCAGTACGAAGCGGCCCAGCAGGTCCTCGCCACCGCGGCGGCGTGCCAGCACCTCGACGACGGGCGTCCCGGACGGCGGCAGGTCGCGCACGGCCACGACCAGCGCCCGGCGCTGCGGCGCCTCGCCGGACACGGCACGCCACCGCGCTGGCGCCAGCGACGCCAACTGCGTGGCCCACCAGGTCAGGAAGTCATCGAGCATGACGGTCCAGCGCGCATCCCTTCGGGCCGGCGTCATCTAGCCGACCCGGCCCGTGAAGGGAATACTGCCGCCCAATCGGGATAGATGCGTCAGCCCGGCCGGAGGTGCCCGGCTGGATGCGTCCAGGGCACCGGCTGGATGCATCAACTTTCCGGCGGCGTCTCCCGCCTTGGCGCGGCGACGATGTCGGGCCAGTGCCGGCGGTCGCCGGGCGGGAACACGATGCGCAGGCGAACCAGCGCCGGCAGCCCCGCCGTGCTCCAGCCTGTCGCCCAATGCGGGTTGGGGCCGCGGGTCCAGTACGCGGCCTCCAGGTGGTCCACGCCGCGCAGCAGCTCGGTTTCGGACGGTGGCGGCGGCGGTCCCAACCGGTGGCCCGGCAGGCGTGGGACAGCGCGCAGCACCAGGCGCCCGGAGCCATCGACGCCGAGCGCCACCTGAACCTCCCGGGTCGGCAGCAGGGCGGCGGCGGGCAGGGTGGACACGAAGCTTAGGCTGTTGCCGCTGCCGCGGAAGGTCGGCGGCTCGCGCGGCAGGCCGGGGTAGGCCGCCTCGATCAGCCGGTGCAGCGCACGGTCCACCGCGTCCAGGTCGCCTCGGCCGGCGATGTCGCGGGTCTGCGCCCCGATGGCTTGCAGGCCGAACCGGGTGCCCTGGCTCAGCCCGGCCAGGATGAAGCCCAGCACCACCAACCCCACCAGCAACTCCAGAAGCGTGAACCCGGCGTCGTGGCGGCTCACCACGGCGTCCTCATCGCGGCTCCAGCGGCGCGGTGCCGAGCGCCTGGGTCGTCAGCACCACGTCGCGCGGGCTGCCGTCCAGCGACCAGGACACCTGGACCCGCACGGAATACAGCACGGCCCGGCCAATCCGCGGCGGGTCCACGCCCTCCTTGCCAGGCGCAGCGGTGCGGAGGAGAGTCGTGGACACCTGCCAGGCGTAGCCGCCGCTGTCGTCGCCCTGCTGCTCCCCCGGCGCCGGGGCCAGCGCCGACGCGGCCAGGTGGGACCGGGCGCGGGACAGCGCCTCCTGCACATGGCCCGCCACGCGCGACGATTGCAGCCCGCCCGCGGCGCCCTGCGTCAGGGCGCCCAGCGCCAGCGCCGCGATGGCGAATGCGATCAGCACCTCCAGCAGCGTGAAGCCGCGGTCGGCTCCGGCGCGGTTATGACCCATCGGCGGTGGACACGCGGCCGGTCAGCCAGTCCACGCCGACCTGAACGATGCGGCCATTGCCGGCCAGCTCGACCCGGCCGCCGGTCGAGCTGCCGTCCGGCAGGAACCGGATGGCGGCGCGCGGGCCGCGCGACTGGTCGGCGGTGGCGGTCACGGCCATCTCCAGGCCGGGCGGCAGGCTGCGCGGCGGGGCGGCGCCGACCTGCAGGGTGCCGGCCTGGGTGTCGAACACCACGCTGACGCCTTGGTTGGACGCAATCGCCCGGGTCCGCGCCAGCCGCAGCGCCTGCGCCACCGACACCGATGCCAGACGCATGTCCAGTGCGGCGCTATGCGCCGGGCCGCGCGACAGCACGAGGCCGGCGACCAAGCCGAGAATGACGAGCACCACGATCATCTCGATCATGGTGAACCCGGCGTCCCGGCTGCCGGGCGGGGCGGTGC
>CAXTFY010000076.1:14438-16712 GCA_964243265.1 uncultured Acetobacteraceae bacterium
GAGGGAGACGTTACTGGGCAAGGTCGTTCAGGCCCAGCATCGCCAGCAGCAGCGCGGAGACGATGCCGGCGATGGCGGCGCCCATCACCACCGTGATCGCCGGCACTAGCAGCGCCACCAGACGCTGCACGCCCAGCCGGGTCTTCTCCTCGTGGATGTCCGCCGCGCGCAGGGACATGGCGCCCAACTGCGCCGTCTCCTCGCCCAGGCGCAGCAGGTGGATGGTGCGTGCAGGGAATACCCCGGACGCATCCAAGGGACGGGACAGGCCGGCACCGCCCTTGGCGCTCAGGGTCGCGCGCTCCACCGCCGCCACGCCCGCTAGGTTGCCAATCGCGTCCTGCACGATGCCCAGCGCGGCGATCAGCGGCACGCCGTTGGTCAGCAGCGTGCCAAGCGTGCGGGTGAAGCGCGCCGCCATCACCTCCTTCGACAGCGGGCCCACCACCGGCAGGCGCAGCAGCAGCCGATCCAGCGCCAGGCGAGGGCCGGGCCGGCGCAACGCCTCCCGCAGGATCAGGCCCAGCACGGCCAGGGCAATCAGCGCATACACCCCATAGGCGGACACCAGGTCGCCGGCGGTGACCAGAACCTGCGTTGGGCCGGGCAGGGTGGCGCCGTTCTGCTCGAACAACGGGATGAACTGCGGCAGCACCTGGGTCAGCAGCAGCACGATGGAGCCGACCGCGGCCACCAGCAGCAGCGCCGGGTAGATCAGCGCGGACACCACGGTGGAGGCCAGGGCGCGCTCGCGCTCCAGCAGCGCGGCCAGGCGTTCCAGCGTTGCGGCCAGGGTGCCGCCGGCCTCCCCGGCGCGGACCAGGCCGACATACAGCTTGGGGAAGCTGCCGGGGTGCCCGGCCAGCGCGGTGGCGAGCGACCCGCCGTCCCGCACCGTCTTGCGCAGGCCCTCGACAGTGGCGCGCACCCGGGCGTTGGGCGCGGTATCGACCAGGAAGCGCAGGCTGCGGTCCAAATCCTGCCCGGCGCCGAGCATGATCGACAGCTCGCGCGTCAGGTTGGTCACTTCCTGCCGGTTGATGCCGCGGCGGCCGACCTCGCGGTGCAGCAGGTCGGTCCAGCCGCCGCGGGCGGGTATGGCGCACATGGGGATGTTGCCGGCGCGCTGCAGGTGGGCGACGACCTCGGCCTCGGTCGCGGCGTCCATCAGGCCGCGCACCGTCTGGCCGGCCGGGTCGATGGCGGTGTAGCGGAAGCTCGGCATTAGTAAGCCGCCTCGCCGTGGTCCGTCATTGCGAGCCGGCTTCGGCGTGGTAATCCAGCCGCCGCACGCGCAGTCATGACCGCCCTGGATCGCCGCGCCGCAAGGGCGGCTCGCAATGACAGCGGTCTGAAGCCTGGAAAACCCGCCTCTGCATCAGGCCTCGGCGCGGATGCTGCGGACGACTTCCTCGATGGTGGTCTGCCCGGCCAGCGCCGCGTCCAGCCCGGCGTCGAACATCGTCACCATGCCCGCGGCCACGGCGGCGCGCTCGATCTCGGTGTGCTCGGCGCGGGTGAAGATCAGGCGCTCGATCTCGGGCGTCGGCTGCAGGAACTCGGCGATGGCCTGGCGCCCGCGGTAACCGGTGCTGCGGCAGCGCTCGCAGCCGACGGGGTGCCACAGGCGGATCGGGCGGCCCGCGGTGCGGCGCTCCAGGTCGAAGCGCCGCACCAGCTCCGGCGCGGCGTCGCCCTCCTGCGCACAATGCGGGCACAAGCGGCGCACCAGGCGCTGCGCCAGCACGCCGCGCAGCACGGCGGTCATCAGGTAGTCCTCCAGCCCCATGTCGCGCAGCCGGCTGATGGTGGCGGCGGCCGAGTTGGTGTGCACGGTGGACAGCACGAGGTGCCCGGTCAGCGCCGCCTGCACCGCGATCTGCGCCGTCTCCAGGTCGCGGATTTCGCCGACCATGATCACGTCGGGGTCCTGGCGCAGGATGGAGCGCAGCAGGGTGGCGAAGGTCAGGCCGATGGCGGGCTTCACCTGGATTTGGTTCACCCCGGCAAGCTGGTATTCGATGGGGTCCTCGACGGTCACCACCTTGCGCGCCACCGAGTTGAGCGACAGCAATCCGGTGTAGAGAGTCGTCGTCTTGCCGCTGCCGGTCGGGCCGGTCACCAGCACGATGCCGTTGGGCAGGTTCAGCGCACGGTCCACCTTGGCGACCACCGGCGCAGCCAGGCCCAGCCGCGCGTAGTCGAAGGCGACGGTGCTGCGGTCCAGCACGCGCAGCACCACGGTCTCGCCGTGCAGGGAGGGGATGGTGGAGA
>CAXTFY010000077.1:0-16490 GCA_964243265.1 uncultured Acetobacteraceae bacterium
CGCCGCCGCCCGCCGCCGCATCATCCGCGAGGTCGAGGACGCCATCCAGCGCACCTCGGACCCCACCGACGCCGCCGCGCTGCAAGCCGAGCTGCGCGACCGCTTCGACGCCCCCGACCTCGACGACGACATCGCCACCCGCCCAGTCGCCGACATCATCACCGAACTCTGCCGCGACCTCGGCCTGGCCGCACTCCCCGGCGCCCGCCCCTGGAAGCGCCGCACCCCAGACGACATCAGCCAGCTCCACGCCCACGCCGCCGCCCCAACCCCCCTCCGCCAGCCCGCCGCAGCACCGCAGCACCCCAGGCGCGACGCCCCCAAGCGCCCCCCCGATCCCCAACCAGACAAGCGCGCCCCCATGCCCCGCGCGCAGCCCGGCTCCCTCCACGCCGCCATCGGCCCGCCGGGCGACCCGGCCGACAGGCCTATGCCCCACCCCACCCGCGCCCAAGCCCGATGGCGCCCGCCGTCCGCGGCCTGAGCATCCCCCTGCCAGCCCGGCGCAGGGATGCCGGCGCACGGACAAGCATCAGGCAGACCCGTCTGGCAGTGGGACCAGGTAACTCCGCATTACGCCGGCCCCGTGGCGGTCCGGCGCATGATCTACCCCACCAACGCCATCAAGAGCCGCAGCACCCCCCCACGGCGCGGCGCGGCCACGCGGTCACTCCCCCGCCGACGAGGCCGCAACCAAGCGGCTCCACCCAGCCTCGCCCGAGGCCAGCCGAAGCTGGTGGCCCCGCGGCAGTGGATATCGCCAAACCAGGGTTTGCGGTCATGTCCGGCGACAGGCTCGCCGCAGGCTGGCTGCCTCAGATCGACTCCCCCACACGGAGTTCCAGCCAGTCCCAGAACAAGCCGCAGCCTCAGAACCCCTACCCAGGGAACACCCCGCCATTCCCCGCGTTCCGCGCCCCATCACTCAAGGACCTCCCCCACCATGAAAACCCTAGGCTACGCCACCAAGCGCTCCTACGGCCGCCTCCGCCCCTTCGAGTACGACCGTCCCGAAGCCGGCCCCAACGAAGTGGAAATCAACGTCCTGTTCTGCGGCGTCTGCCACTCCGACCTGCACCAGGTCAAAAACGAGTGGGGCAACACCGTCTACCCCTGCATGCCCGGCCACGAGGTCGTCGGCCGCGTCACCCGCACCGGCGCCGCCGTAACCCGGCACAAGGTCGGCGACCTGGTCGGCGTAGGCTGCATGATCGACAGTTGCCGCCACTGCACCCCCTGCAACGAGGGCGACCAGAACTACTGCGAGGGGCCCAACTCCTGGCTCGCCACCTACAACGGCCCCATGCTCCCCAAGGCAAAAAGCCCGGACGGCACCAACCACTACGGCCGCGACAACACCTACGGCGGCTACTCCGAGGCCCTGACCGTCGCCGAGGACTTCGTCCTGAAGATCCCCGCCGGCATGGACCCCGCCAAGGCCGCCCCCATCCTATGCGCCGGCGTCACCACCTACTCCCCCCTGAAGCACTGGGGCATAAAGCCCGGCGACCACATCGGCATCATCGGCCTCGGCGGCCTCGGCCACATGGCGGTGAAGCTCGCCCGCGCCATGGGCGCCCAAGTCACCGTCTTCACCACCAGCGCCAACAAGCGCGGCGACGCCCTGGCCCTAGGCGCCGAGCACGTCGCCATCGAGGGCGACAAGAAGGCCATGGAGGCAATGAAGCTAAGCCTGGACTTCATCCTCACCACCGTGCCGGAGAAGCACGACCTAATGCCCTTCCTGCCGCTGCTAAAGCGCGACAAAACCCTGGTGATCGTCGGCGCCCTGGAGCCAATGGCCCCGGTGAACAACCAGATGGTCGCCTCGCACCGCTACCGCGTCGCCGGCTCCTTGATCGGCAACCTGGCCGACACGCAGGAGGTGCTGGACTTCTGCGCCCAGCACGGTATCGCCCCGGACATCCAAGTCATCCCGATCCAGGACATCAACGACGCCTACAAATCGATGGAGCGCGGCGACGTGCGCTACCGCTACGTGATCGACATGGCCTCCCTGCAACACGACAAGGCCGCCCAAGACACCGCAGCCCACCCCGCCGAACCCGCTATCGCAAAGTAGCAAAGAAGTCCCGCAGCACCCCCCCGCACTCGGCCTCCCGCACCCCGCCCACCACCTCGGGCCGGTGCAGGCAACCCGGCGCGTCGAGCACCCGCGGCCCGTGCTCGACGCCGCCGCCCTTCGGGTCATAGGCCCCGAACACCACCCGCCCCACCCGGAAATGCACTGCGGCAGCGGCGCACATCGGACAAGGCTCCAACGTCACCACCAGCGTACAGCCCAGCAACCGAGGACCCCCCAGCACCCGCGCCCCCGCCCGCAGCACCAGCATTTCCGCATGCGCGCTGGCATCCCGGTCCGCCTCCACCTGGTTGCCCGCCAGCGCCAGCACCGCCCCATCCGGCCCCAGCAGCACAGCCCCCACCGGCACCTCGCCCCGCGCCGCCGCCGCCCGAGCTTCCGCCAAGGCCAGCTTCATCATCCCGCCCACCCGAATGCTTGCCCGAATGCTTGCCCTGCCCGCCCCAGGAGGTCTAACCACGCGCCATGACGGCACGCATCCCCCCCCTGATCGGCGTCACCCTGGATGCCGAGCCGCCCGGCGGCTACTCGAAATACCCCTGGTACGCCCTGCGCGCCAACTACGCCACCGCCATCGCCGAGCACGGCGGCCTCCCCATGGCCCTGCCGCACGACCCGGCGCTAGCCCCCGCCTACCTCGACCGCATCGACGCCCTGGTCGTCACCGGCGGCGCCTTCGACATCGACCCCACGCTGTATGGCGACGGCGACCGCCACGCCACCGTCATCCTCAAGGAGGACCGCACCACCTCCGAGCTGGCCCTGGTGCGCGGCGCCCTGGCCCGCGACATGCCGGTGCTAGGCATCTGCGGCGGCGAGCAACTCCTGGTCGTCGCCCTCGGCGGCTCCCTGCTGCAGCACATCCCCGACAGCGTGCACGACGCCCTGGAGCACGAGCAGACCAACCCGCGCGACCAGCCGGGCCACACGGTCGGGATCGCGCCGGGCACGCTGCTGCACGGGATCGTCGGCAGGGACACGATGCAGGTGAACAGCGCGCACCACCAGGCGATCCGCGACCCCGGCCGCTGGGCCCGGGTGAACGCGACGGCGCCGGACGGCGTGATCGAGGGCATCGAGGACCCGCGCTACGGCTTCTGCCTGGGCGTGCAGTGGCATCCGGAGTTCCTGATCGACCCCGGCGACCGCCTGATCTTCAAGGCGCTGGTGGAGGCCGCCGGCGGATGACGCCCGCCCGCGCCGTCACCGCGAGCCGCGCTTGCGGCGCCGCGATCCAGGGTGGCCGGCACGGCGCCTGCGGCCCTGGATCGCCGCACCGCTGCACGGCTCGCCATGACATGGTGCTCGGGGCAGGCCATTAGGGTGACGGACGCGCCCAGCGAAGACATGCCCAGCGAAGACACGCCCGGTAAACCCTTGCCCGGAGAAGACAGGCTCGGCGAAGACGCACCCAGTAAGAACACGCCCAGTAAGAACGCGTCAGGTGAAGCAGCCCCCGCCGAGCGCGGCGAGCGCATCGCCAAGTGGCTCGCCCGCGCCGGCATCGCCAGCCGCCGCGATGCGGAGAAGCTGCTCGCCGAGGGCCTGGTCCGCCTGAACGGCCAGCCCGTCACCCACCCCGCCACCTTCATCGTCCCCTCGGACATCGTGCAGGTCCGCGGCGCCGTCGTGGACACCCCCGACCGCACCCGCCTATGGCGCTATCACAAGCCAGAGGGCCTGGTCACCACCCACAAGGACCCGCAGGACCGCCCGACGGTGTTCCAAAAGCTGCCGGCAAGCCTGCCGCGCGTCGTCAGCATCGGACGCCTCGACCTCAACAGCGAGGGCCTGCTGCTGCTGACCAACGACGGCGCCCTGGCCCGGCGGCTGGAGCTGCCCGCCAATGGCTGGCTCCGCCGCTACCGCGTGCGCGTCTATGGCAACGTCGATCCCGCCGCCCTGGCCCGGCTGGCCGGCGGCGTCACGGTGGAGGGCGTCCGCTACGGCGCGATCGAGGCCGCGCTGGAGGTGCGCACGACGGCCAACTCCTGGCTGAGCGTCGCCCTGAAGGAGGGCCGCAACCGCGAGGTCCGCAAGGTGATGGCGCACCTCAACCTGCAGGTGACCCGGCTGATCCGCGTGGCCTACGGCCCTTTCCAGTTGGGCAACCTGGAACGCGGCGCAGTGGACGAGATCACCGGCAAGGTGCTGCGCGAACAGCTCTCCACGTCCCCCTCTCCCTCCGGGAAAGGGCCGGGGTGAGGGAAGCGGCAAGCGCGAACCCCGGCCTAGTGAGCACCGCTGCTACAGGACCAGGTTCGGCGCTCGCGGCCTCTCCCACCCCAGCCCTCTTCCAAGGGGCGCAGGCAGCGTAGTGCGGATCGTTGCAGGCGCCTGGCGTGGCCGCACCCTGGCCGCGCCGCCGGGCGACGCCACCCGCCCGACCGCCGACCGGGTGCGCCAGGCGCTGTTCGACCGCCTGATGCACGCCCCCTGGGCTGGCCGCGCCGTGATCGAGGGCGCCCGCGTCCTCGACGCCTTCGCCGGCACCGGCGCGTTGGGGCTGGAGGCGCTGTCCCGCGGCGCCGCCCATGCCACCTTCCTCGAGCGCGACCGCACCGCCCTGGCCACCCTGCGTGCCAACATCGCCGCCTGCCGGGCCGAGGCGCAGTGCACCGTCCTGGCCGCCGACGCCCTGCGCCCGCCGCCGGGGCCGGCGCAAACCCTGTGGTTCCTGGACCCGCCCTACGGCGCCGGACTGGTACCACGAGCCGTTGCCTGCTTGACCGCGGCCGGCTGGGCCGGACCGGGCATGCTGGTGGTGGCGGAGCTGGGCCGGGACGATCCGCCACCCGTCGCGGACCTGCTGGACGACCGCCGCCAGGGCGCTGCCCGGGTGGTGGCCTGGCGGCTCTAGGCGATGTTGGCGGGGTTGCCCCACCTAACTGCCAGGCCCGGATGCCACGCCGGCTGGGCCGAAGCTGCTGGTCCCGTCCGCAAACGCGTGCATGTGCCGCGCCAGAAACCCCCAGGTGTCTGCGCCGGTCACGCCGTCCGTAGCGTCGAACTTCACCCTGGCCCCAGCGATGAACAACTCCGCCTGAGGGGTCGCCAGCGCCGCGTTCAGTCCCGGCGCTTGCCGGAACGCCACCCCCGCCCGGAGCATACCGTCCGTCCCCGCCGCATCTCCCAGCAGGTTCACCGCCGACCGAACATCCGCTCGATCTCGGCGCGGGACAGCTTCAGGAACGTTGGCCGCCCGTGGCTGCATGTCGCGGCACGCGGCGTGGCCTCCATCTGGCGCAGCAGCGCGTCCATCTCCGGCTGCAGCAGGCGGCGGCCGGCGCGGATGCTGCCATGGCACGCCAGCCGGGCGAGCACGGCGTCCATCCGGGCGTCCAGCGCAGTAGCCTCCCCGGCCTCGGCCAGCTCGTCCGCCATGTCGCGCAGCAGCGGCGCCGGGTCGGGGCTGCCCAGCGCGGCGGGTAGGGCGCGCACCAGCACGGCGCCGGGGCCGAACCCCTCCAGCTCCAGGCCGAGCCGGGCCAGGGCGTCGGCGTGGCCCAGTAGCCGGGCGGCGTCGGCGGGCGGCAGATCGACCACGGCGGGCAGCAGCAGCGGCTGTCGGCGGACCCCGCCGGCCAGGTGCTGCGTGCGCAACGCCTCATGCGTCAGGCGCTCATGGGCGGCATGCTGATCGACCAGCACCAGCCCGCCATCGGCGGCGACGGCCAGGATGTACGTATCCAGCACCTGCGCCACCGCGGCGCCCAGCGGATGCGCAGTTCCCGGATGCGCGTTTTCCGGAGGGGCGGGCAGGGAGCGGGCAGCCGGCGCCGCGCCCAGCGGGAGTTGCGCCTCGGCAAACCCTGTGAAGCGCGGGCCGCCGCGTCCGGGCCGGCCCTGCAACTGGCTGGACACCAGGCGCAGAGGCGGGCGCATGCCGCCCTCCGGCCCAGCCGTCTCGCCTGCCACGGTCCCGCCAGCCAACACCCCGCCCGGCAACACCCCACCTGCCAAGGCACGGGACAGGGCGCCGATGACCAGGCTCCGTACCCCGGCCGGGTCGCGGAAGCGCAGCTCGGTCTTGGCGGGATGCACGTTCACGTCCAGCTCGTCCGCCGGCAGGTCCAGGTAAAGCGCCACCACCGGATGCCGGCCGTTGGCGATCACGTCGCGGTAGGCCACCCGCAGCGCCACCTTCAGCACCGGGTCGGCAACTGGCCGGCCGTTCACCACCAGGCCCTGCGCCCCTCCGGTCGCGCGGTTGACGGTCGGCGCGCAGGCGAAGCCGCTCAGCCGCATCGCGCCGCGCGTCTCCTCGACCGGCAGCAGCGCCGCGGCAGCCTCCGGCCCCAGCAGCGCGGCGACGCGGGCGGCGAGGTCCTGCGCCGGCAGGTCGAACGCAGCGCGTCCGTCCACCTCGCAGCGGAAGGCGACACCAGGGGCGGCGAGCGCCAGGCGGCGCACCGCCTGCTCGGCGTGCTCGCCCTCGGTGCGGGGGTGCTTCAGGAACTTGCGCCGGGCCGGCGTGGCGTAGAACAGGTCGGCCACCACCACGCGGGTGCCCGGGGCGCCGGGGGCCGGCGCCGGTTCGGCCAGCACGCCGCCCTCGACGCGGACCAGGTGGGCGTGCGGCGCGCCGTGCGGACGGCTGGTGATGTGCAGCCGGGCCGCCGCGCCGATGCTGGGCAATGCCTCGCCGCGGAAGCCCAGGGTGGTGATCCGCACCAGCGCCTCGTCGAGCAGCTTGCTGGTGCAGTGGCGCTGCACCGCCAGCAGCAGGTCGGCGGCGTCCATGCCGCAGCCGTCGTCCACGACCTCAATCCGGTCGGTGCCGCCGCCCAGCAGCGACACGGCAATGCGACGTGCCCCGGCGTCGAGGGCGTTCTCCACCAGTTCCTTGACCACCGCGGCCGGGCGCTCGATCACCTCGCCGGCGGCGATGCGGTTCACCAGCCCGGTCGGCAGGAGCCGGATGCGCGGTGGGGCGTGCGGGGCGGCCGTCTGCATGGCATGATCATAAGGCGGCGCATCCGCCTCGGCATAGCGTTATGCTGGATCGCGCCGGAATACGCAGACCAGAAGACCCAGGAGCTGCCATGCCCGACCTGACCCCGATCAACCGGCCCACCGATCCGGCCCTCGATCCCGGCGCACGCCGCGCCATCCTGGATGCGGTGGGATCGCTGCAGGACGACTCGACGGCGCTGCTGGCCCGGCTGGTGCGGCATCGCAGCCTGCTCGGCGAAGAAGCGGGCTGCCTGGTGGAGATGGAGGGCGCGTTCGCCGGCCTCGGCCTGCCGACCCGGCGGGTGCCGGTCGATCCGGACGTGCTGGCCGGCGTGCCCGGATGGTCGCCGCCGCTGATCCCCTATGCCGGGCGCGACAACGTGGTCGCAGTGCACCGCCCGCGGTCGGCGGCACAGGCGGCAGGCGGCCGCAGCCTGATCCTGCAGGGCCATGTTGATGTCGTGCCGGAGGGCGCCGCCGACCTGTGGACCACCCCGCCCTTCGAGCCGAGCGTGCGCGACGGCCGCATGTACGGCCGCGGTGCCGGGGACATGAAGGCCGGCCTGGTCAGCATGGTGATGGCCGTCGAGGCGCTGCGCCGCGCCGGCCTGCAGCCTGCGGCCGAGCTGCACCTCGCCGCCGTGATCGAGGAGGAATGCACCGGCAACGGCGCCCTGGCCGTCATGCACACCCTGCCGCGCCCGGACGCCTGCCTGATCCCGGAGCCTGGTCCCGGCTTTCCCGCCCTGTATGTCGCCGAGGTCGGCGTGGTCTGGGCCTGGGTCACCGTCACCGGCCGCCCCGCCCACGTGCGCGAGATGCACGCCGGGGTGAACGCCATTGAGGCCGCATACGTCGTCATGGAACGCTTCCGCGCCTATGAGGGCGAGATGAACCGCGCCGAACTCCGCCACCCGGCGTTCGCTGCG
This sequence comes from uncultured Acetobacteraceae bacterium, assembly GCA_964243265.1. Lineage (GTDB taxonomy): Bacteria > Pseudomonadota > Alphaproteobacteria > Acetobacterales > Acetobacteraceae > DASWOJ01. The sequence continues at coordinate 7,990 of CAXTFY010000077.1, forward strand.
GAGAACCACCCGATCAACGTCAACATGGGCACCTTCACGGGCGGCGAGTGGAACAGCAGCGTCGCCACCCGCGCCCGGCTGGGCATCCGCGTCGGCGTCATGCCGGGCCACTCCTGCCAGGCGGTGCGGGCCGAGATCGAGGCGGTCGTGGCCGAGCTTGGCACCGACCCGCGGCTGCGCGGGGCCGGGGTGTCGGTGGCCTTCCAGGGCTTCATGGCCGATGGCTGCGTGTTCCCGCCGGAGCAGCCGATCTCGCAGGCGGTCAGCACGGCTCACCGTGCCGTGACGGGGGAGGCGCTGCGCCACTACAACGCGACCGGCCTGACAGACGCCCGGCACTACGTCCTGACCGGCGGCACGCAGGCCGCCTGCTACGGCCCGGACGCCGAGAACATCCACGGCATCAACGAGAGCGTCGGGCTGGCCTGCATGATGGACGTGACGAAGGTGCTCGCGCTCACCATCGCGGGGTGGTGCGGCATCGAGCCTATTGGACGGGATGGGGGTCACGGACGTGATTGACGACCATGTGGCCTGCGCCGCTGACCCTGAGGATGCGTGGCCCGTGCACGCTGGTTGATGCGGGCGCATGCCAGTGCACCTCACCCGCCGGAAGCCTGATGCCATGCGCCGCCGCCGCCGGGCCGAGCAGCGCAGCCGGCGCGGCGGACGCCATGGCAACTGCCTCGTGCAGCGTCGCGATCCTCCATCGGACCAGGTTCTGCACCGCCCGCTCTAGTGTCAGGGCCGACCCGGCCAGGGTGCGCGGTCCCGGCAGGCGCACGCTGCTATCCTCGCCGCCCTCGATCTCCATGCCTGCAAAGCTGTAGCGGCCCGGCGGTGCTGCGGCGGCGGCCACGGCGTCGGTCACCAGGATTGCCCGCCCCGGCCCCTTGGCCCGGATCATCGCCTGCAGCGCCGGGCGCGGCAGGTGGATGCCGTCGGCGATGAACCCCGCCGCCAGCCGGTCCTCCGCCAGTTGCGCCATGATCGGGTTGTCCAGCTTAGGCAACATCCCCGGTAGCCCGTTGCCGAGATGGGTGGACATCCGAGCGCCAGCCTCCGCCGCCTGCGCCACCACCGCCGCACCGGCATCGGAGTGGCCGATGGCGGCGATCTTGCCTCGCCCTGCGAGCCAGCGGATCAGCGCCTCCGCCCCCGGCAGCTCGGCGGCCAGGGTCATCAGCAAGATCGGCCGGGCCAGGCCGTTGCCCCACCGCTTCACCAGATCGGGATCGGGCGGCAGCATGGCGGCGGGCGGGTGGCAGCCGGCGAAGCCCGGCGCCGGGTTCAGGAACGGACCCTCGACGTGGTAGCCCGGCACCATCAACGGCCCCAGCCGGCTGCGGGCCACGGCGGCGTCCAACGCCCGCAGCCGCGCCTCCAGCACCTCGGAACCGGCGGTGATCACCGTGGGCAGGCAGGCTGTCACGCCCCCCGCCAGCATCGCTCGCAGCGCATGGTCCACCGCATCGGCGGTGATCCCCACGTCGTTGAAGTCCACGCCGGCATAGCCGTTGACCTGCAGGTCGATCAGCCCGGCGCTGCGCATCCGGCCTGCCAGGGCAACCCCGCCTACCAGGGCAACTCTGCCCCGCTGTAGTCCAAGAAGGCCGAGCCGGGCGTGCCGTGCCGGGCGATGATGACGTCTGCCAGCCCCCGCACGCTGGTCGGCACGTCCAGGTCGGCGCCCTGGCCGCCCATGTCGGTCTGCACCCAGCCGGGATGCAGCGACAGCACGGCGCGCGGGTGGTCCAGCTTGGCCGCCAGGCTGCGCGTCATCGAGTTCAGCGCGGCCTTGCTGGCGCGATACAACTCCATGTCGCCGCGTGTGTTGCCCTCAACGCTGCCCATGCGGGATGTCATGAAGGCCAGCGTGCCATCGGGCGCCAGCCGGTCCAGCAGCGCCCGCGCCGCCTGGACCGGCGCGATCGCGTTGGTCAGGAATAGCAGGCCCGCCTCGGCCGCGGTGGCCTCGGCGGCGTCCTGGTGGCGGGGGCCGCTCACGCCGGCATTGATGAACAGCAGGTCCAGCCCGGGGCCGACCTGGCCGTGCAGCGCGGCGACGGCGGCCGGGTCGGTGATGTCGCACAGCAGGGCCTGGGCGCCCGCCGCCTCCAGCGCGGCCCGGTCAGCGTCCCGGCGCACGGTGCCGGCGACGCTCCAGCCGCGGGAGGCGAACTCCCGCGCCAGGCCGAGGCCGAGGCCGCGCGACGCGCCGAGAATCAGTGCAGAGGGCATGGTCGATCTTCCGTTGTGGCGCCGCAGCAGATAGGGAGGCGCGGCGGCGGGTTCACCGGGGCAGCGCCGGCCTTCGTGACGCCAGCCTTGGTACGCCCCCTTGGGGAACGTTCGGCATGGGACGGCGTTGCGCGCCTACCGCAAGAACAACCCGAGGTCCCCCATGTCCGCAGACGCCCGCGTCGTCGCCATCACCGGCGCATCGTCAGGCATTGGCCGCGCCGCCGCCGAGTACTTCGCGCAGAAGGGCTGGCGCGTCGGCCTGATTGCCCGGTCCGAGCCCAACCTGGACCTCGCGCGCAAGGCTGTCATTACCAACGGCGGCACCGCCTCCGTCGCCGTGGCGGACGTGTCCGACAGCGCGCAGCTTGCCGCCGCCGCCGACCACATCGAAGCCGAGCTTGGCCCCATCGACGTGTGGGTCAACAACGCCGGCGTCAGCGTGCTCGGCAAGTTCCTCGACATCACCGAGGACGAGTTCCGCCGGGTGACCGAGGTGAACTACCTTGGCACCGTCAACGGCACCCGCATCGCGCTCGCCCGCATGAAGCCGCGCAACAAGGGCGTCATCGTCCAGGTGCTGTCGGCGATCAGCTACCGCGGCGTGCCGCTGCAGACGCCTTACTCCGGCAGCAAGTATGCGCTGCGCGGCTTCACCGAGGCGCTGCGGGCCGAGCTGCTGGAGGAGGACAGCGGCGTCCATGTCACCATGGTGCACCCGCCCGCGGTCAACACGCCGTTCTACGTGCATGCCACCACGCACCTGCCCAAGCCGATCCGCCCGCCGCCGCCGGTCTATCAGCCGGAGATCATCGCCGACGCCATCTACTTCGCCGCCACCAGCCGGCGGCGCGAGGTGAAGGTGACTGCGTCCACCGTCGGCTTCGCTATCGGCAACAAGTTCGCGCCGGGCCTGCTGGACTTCTTCGGCGGCAAGTTCGGCACCAAGGCGCAGCAGTCGGACGACGGTGCGCCGCCGCTCGACCCGAACCTGAACCAGCCGGGCCAGACCCCGGGCGCGACGCACGGGCCGTTCGACTCTGAAAGCTTCAGCACCAGCGCGCAGATGTGGGCCAACAAGAACCAGGGCGTGGTGGGGCTTGGCCTGGGCTTGGGGCTGATCGCCCTGGCGCTGCTGGCAGCCCGGCCGGCGGCTGGACCGGTGCAGCAGGTGGCGATGCAGGGGGCCCGGCTGCTGCGGCGCCTCTAGCCTGTGCTGCGTGCCGTGCTGGGCGGCGGCAGTGCCCTGGGCGCCTGCCGTGGCGGGGCGACGCCAGTGGATCGCATGACCCACGCTGCGCAGCCCGGGGAAACCGCCCCGGCAACCCACGATGCAGCGCCGGAGCGCACCGCCGCCGATGCCTGACGTGCCCCGGATCAGCCGGCAGCTTGAGTCGTCGCTGTATGTTGCGGACCTCGACCGCTCGGCCAGCTTCTACAAGCGCGTGTTCGGCTTTGAGGAGCTGTTGCGGGAGGACCGGATGATCGGCCTGGCGGTGCCGGGCGGGTCGGTGCTGCTGCTGTTCCGCCGCGGCGGCTCGGTCGAACCCAGCCAGGTGCCCGGCGGCGTCATCCCGCCGCATGACGGGCAGGGTGCCCTGCATCTCTGCTTCGCGACTCCCTTGGCGGAGCTGCAGGCGTGGGAGCGCCACTTGGCAGCGCTGGACATCGTGACGGAGAGCCGGGTGGTGCAGAGCTTCGGCGGCACCAGCCTGTATTTCCGCGACCCGGACGGGCACTCGCTGGAAGTCGCCGTTCCCGGGTTGTGGGCGATCTACTGAAGCGGCGGCGAACGCAGCCAGGCCCGAGCCGGCCGTGGGATCACCGCTCGCACGCGATGCTCGACCGCTGCCGGGCAAATTGGGCTATAGCAGCCGGATGTCGTGCATGATGCCCGGGGCAGCGTTGGCCTGTCTGCTGTTGACCTCGTTGCGGCTGGCCCCCGTATGGGCGGCCGAGGAGCCTGGGCTGCCGGCGGCGTCTAGCTGGGATGCGGCGCAGAGCGCGCTGTGCACGACCGGCCTGGATGCCGCCGAGGCGCGGAACAGCACGGCGCCCGGTCTGGCCGCGGCGATAGCCAAAGCGGAGAGCGGCCGGCCTGTGCCGCCCTTGCCCGGCGTGCAGCCCTGGCCCTGGGCGGTCAATGCCGACGGCGCGGCGATGTACTTCGAAAGCAAGCCCGCCGCCGTCGCCTGGACCCGCCTGGCGCTGACCCGCGGCGTGCGGCAGGTCGATGTCGGCTGCATGCAGGTCAACCTGCAATCGCATCCCAGAGCGTTCCGCGACCTGGACGAGGCGTTCGACCCGGCCGCCAACACCGATTATGGCGCGCGCTTCCTGCGGCAGTTGCGCGATGATGCCGGCGGCAACTGGTACGAAGCGGTCGGCTACTATCATTCCCGCACGCCGGTGCTGGCGTCCGACTATCGCGCCCGCGTGGCGGCCATCGCCGCTGGGCGCATCCCGCCGGTCAGCCTGGGCGTGCCGCTGTATGTGCGGGCGATCCAGCAGGGCAACCTGCGGATCGCCCTGGCCGGGGGCGGCGTGCTGCGGATCAACATCCGTCGCCAGCCCTCGCTGCGCGGGCCGCGGCGGATGAGCGTATGCCAGGTTGTGGCGGCGCTCGGGTCCTACCTGGCTGCCCCGGCCCGTGCGCGGTGCCGTTTGGCGTCGAGTTGAAGCGACAACGCCAACACATCTTGACAACCGCCTAGTCGCGCGCCCACGAAACGGCTATCGTGCAGCTCCCTTGGCTGCAGGGGTGGGTTGGCCCGAACTGTCGGCGTCCCATATGACTCCATCTTTCCACGTTTGAGACCAATATGCGCACACCTGACCGCCGATCCTTCGACAGCCCCCGCCGCGGCACCCGCGGACGCGAACGAAACGACGATTTTCCGCCATCGCGCGGCCGGGATGAACCTTATGTTCCCCGGGATGCCTTTGTCCCCCGCGGCGGTGCCCCGGCTGGATTTGGCGGACCCCGGCCCGTTGCCGCCACCGGTCCAGAGACTGGCGCCGTCGTGAAGTGGTTCAATGCGGAAAAGGGCTTCGGCTTCGTGGAGCTAGAGGGCGGCGGCGGCGATGCCTTCCTGCACATCAGCGTGCTGTCGCGTGCCGGACACCAGACGGTGCAGCCTGGCGCAACACTTCGCGTGCTAGTGACGCCGGGCCAGAAGGGGCCGCAGATCGCCGAGGTCACCCGCGTCGATGAGAGCACTGCCGGCGCCGCTCCGATGGCGCGTAGCCCGTCCCCCTATGGCGAGGACCGTCCGCGTCCGGCGGCCCGCGCTCCGGTCGATCCAAGCACTGCCGTCGAGATGCGTGGGACCGTCAAGTGGTTCAACGCGGAGAAGGGTTTCGGCTTCGTCATGCCCGATGGCGGCGGCAAGGATGTGTTCGTCCACATCTCGGCGCTGAACCGCGGCGGGCTGTCTGGGCTGGAGCCGAACCAGACGGTCAAGATGCAGGTCGCCGATGGCCGCCGTGGTCCCGAAGCCGTGTCCGTCGAGAACGCCTGATCCCCTGCGGCGCGGCGGCCCTTGGCGGGCCGTCGCGTTGCTTGCCTTGCTGACCACCGGCGCCGGGTTGCCCGGCATCGGCCCGGACGACCGCAGGATGCGGATCGACCAGCATCAGATGCCCTGGGCCGCGCTGGCCCGCCTGCAAATTCCCGGCGTGTCCCGCTGCACCGCATTCCTGATCGACCCTCAGACGGCAGTCACCGTGGCGCATTGCCTGTATAGCCGACGGCTGGGGCACTTCGTGCTGCCGGAGTCTGTGCATGTGCTGGTTGGTTATGCGGCCGGCAGCTTTGCCCAGCACGCGGTGGCCGCATCGTTTCAGGTTGCATCGGGCTACGACCCCGAGGAGGGGGCAATCACACGGGGACTGGACTTGGCGATCGTCCACCTTGCCGTCCCGGTCGCCTTGCCCGGCCAAACCTTGAGGTTGGCGGTTGCCGCCGCGCCCCGGGGCACGCCGTTGATGCTCGGCGGCTATGGGCAGGACCGGGCCGAGGTGGTGCTGGCCGACACAGCCTGCGAGTCCGACGGCTACACCGATGGGGAGACAAAGTGGCCGGTGCTGGTGCACACCTGCGCCGGCACCCGCGGCACCAGCGGCGCTCCGGTGCTGGCGCGCGATGCGGCCGGGGTGTGGCAGGCAGTCGGGGTGCAGGCGACGGGCCGCGTCGATGGCGTGGGCGGAACGGCGGTGCCGGCGGCAGCGGTTTGGGCCTTGTTGCGCCAGGGTCCGTCATGATGCCAAGCCTGGGCGATATCGACCCGCTCGCCGCTGCTGGCACCCGTCATTGCGACGAAGCGATCCAGGGGCGGCCTGGACCGCATGTGCTGGCGGTGGATCGCCGCATAGACGCCGGCCCGCAACGACGTGGCCATCCGTGACCGGCGAAACCTCCCGGCAGTCGGCGTCAAGCCTTGCTAGACCGCCTGCCCAGCGCACCATCCGCTCGACCAGGCCCACTGGAAGTTGTAGCCGCCCAGCCAACCCGTGACGTCCGCCGCCTCTCCGATCACGTGCAGGCCGGGCACCGCTGCCGCCTCCATCGTCTTGGACGACAATGCCCGCGTATCGACGCCGCCCAGCGTGACCTCGGCCTTCGCATAGCCCTCGGTGCCCTGCGGACGCGGCTGCCAGTTGTTCAGCATCTCGCCGATCCGGCCCAGCGTGCGGTCCGGCAAGTCGGCCATGGCACCGGCCGGCAGGTGCGCCGCCGCCAGCGCCTGCGCCAGCCGGGCCGGCAGCACCTCGGCCAGCACCGTCCGCGCCTCCGCCTTGGGCCGGGCGCGCTTGCGGCCTAGCAGGAAGGCGCGGGCGTCGGTGCCGGGCAGCATGTCCAAGCGCAGCGCCTCGCCATCCCGCCACAGCGACGACACCTGCAGGATGGCCGGGCCTGATAGGCCGCGGTGGGTGAACAGCATCGCCTCGTCGAAGCGGTGGCGGCCGATGCTGGCGGCGACTGGCAGGGCCACGCCGCTCAGGGGCTGCATCAGGCCCAGGTCGGCGTCGCCGAAGGTCAGCGGCACCAGGCCTGGCCGCAGGTCGGTCAGCGGCAGGCCGAACCGCCGGGCCAGGTCGTGGGTGAAGCCGGTGGCGCCCATCTTGGGGATGCTCAGCCCGCCGGTGGCGAGCACCAGCGCCGCCGCCGTTATTGTGCCGCCCGTGGTCTCCAAGCGGAACCGGTCGGAGCGGGACACCTCCGTCACCTGCTGGCCGAGCCTGGTCTCGACGCCGGCGGCGGCGCACTCCGCCAGCAGCATGGCGACGACCGCGCGGGCGGAGCCGTCGCAGAAAAGCTGGCCCAACGCCTTCTCATGGTAGGCGATGCGGTGCTTTTGGACCAAGGCGATGAAGTCCTGCGGCGTGTAGCGGCGCAGCGCGGAGGTGCAGAACCGCGGGTTGGCCGACAGGAAGCGGTCAGGCTGGGCGTGCTCGTTGGTAAAGTTGCAGCGCCCGCCGCCGGAGATCAGGATCTTGGCCCCGGCCTGCGCCGCATGGTCCAGCAGCAGCACGCGCCGGCCGCGAGCGCCGGCCGTCATGGCGCACATCATGCCGGCCGCTCCTGCGCCCAGGATGGCCACGTTGAACTCTGAGGGGGATCTTGGCATCAGCCTGCCATGTGGGTTGCTCGCGGCGGCGCTCAACCATTCGGCATTCCCGGCGTTAGAGGCTCTTACTTGCTTGGAAAGGACCATGCCGCCATGTCCGACGCCGCAGCATCCCGGCTCAAGACCCATGTCACCCCAGCCGAAGTGCCGGGCCTGAAAGGGCTGACAACGCTGGCCGTCGGCGTCGTCGCCATCGCAGCCTTGTACTTCGCCCGTGACGTGCTGGTGCCGATCACGCTGGCGGTGCTGCTGTCGTTTGTGTTGGCGCCCCTGGTGGCGCTGCTGCGCCGGCTCAGGCTAGGCCGGGTGCCGGCCGTGGTCGCGGCTGTCGTGCTGGCGCTGGGCGTGATCCTTAGCTTGGGCGGCATCATCGGCGCCCAAGTGGCTCAGTTAGCGGGCGACGCGCCCCGCTATGCCAGCACCATCGAGCGCAAGGTGGATGTGGTACGCGATTACACCGTTGGCCGCATGACCGCGCTGACCGGGCAGCTTGGCCAGGGGATGCAGCCCGCCGCGCCGGCCGTGCCGGCTTCCGCGTCCAACCAGCCCGCGCCGATCCCCGTCGAGGTGCGCCAGCCCGACCCCAACCCGCTGGCGGTCGCGGAACGGCTGCTGGCGCCGGTGCTGTCC
>CAXTFY010000078.1:0-5857 GCA_964243265.1 uncultured Acetobacteraceae bacterium
ACGCCGTCCCATTCGCTGCGCGACGGCTTCACCAACCCCCGGGTCTGGCAGCTCTGCGGCATCTACTTCTTCTTCATCATGGGCCTGTATGGCGTCGGCTTCTGGCTGCCCACGCTGATCAAGGGCGCCGGCGTGTCCGATCCCCTGGTCATCGGGCTGCTGACCGTGCTGCCCTACGCCGCCGCCGCCGCCGGCATGGTGACCTGCGGCCGCCTGTCGGACGCCGCGCGGGAACGCCGCTGGCACATCGTCGTCCCGGGGATGCTCGGCACGGCTGGCTGGCTGGTCAGCGTCTGGTTCGCCAAGGATGTCGCCGTCGCCGAGATCGCCCTCACCGTCGCGACCACCGGCGTGCTCGTCACCCTGGCGCAGTTCTGGTGCCTGCCGACCTCGGTTCTGGCCGGCGCCGCGGCCGCGAGCGGCATCGCCGTCATCAACTCGGTCGGCAACCTCGCCGGCTTCGTCAGTCCCTATGCCGTCGGGTGGATCATCGATGCCACCCACTCGACCACCCTGGGCGTCTACACCCTCGCCGGATGCCTGCTGGTCGGCAGCCTTCTCGCCCTGACGATGCCCAAGCGCCTCGTCAACCGCTGAGCGCGTTCACCCACCTGAAGCAAGGAAACCCAAAATGCCCGACACGATGATGGACACCATCCGAACCGCGGCGAAGCCACGCGTCTCGATCTACCAGCCGGAGCAGGAAGGCCTGATCTTCCCGGAAATCCCGGAGTTCGAGAACGTCGAGGCAGAGCGCAAGTACCGCAAGGAGCACCTCGTCGCCGCGTGCCGCGCCTTCGCCCTGCACGGCTTCGACTACGGCTTCGCCGGCCACCTCACGGTGCGCGACCCCGGCCATCCGGAGCTGTACTGGACCAATCCGATGTGCGTCCACTTCTCGCAGGTGCGGATGTCGAACCTCATCCTGGCCGACCACAAGGGCACGGTCGTCGAGGGCGAGTACGCGATCAACCGCGCCGGCTTCGTCCTGCACGGCGCCGTGCACGAGGAGTACCCCGACGTGATGGCGATGTGCCACGCGCACACGACCTACGGCACCGCCTGGTGCACGACCGGCCGGCCGCTCGACATGATCAGCCAGGATGCGGCGGCGTTCTACAACAGCCATGCCGTGATCGGCGCATCGGCCGGGGCCGTCGCGGTCGAGCGGGAGAGCGGCTGGTCGGTCGCCAAGGAGATCGGCCGCAACCGCGGCGTCCTGCACCAGAACCACGGCCTGCTCACCACCAGCCGGCACAGCATCGACGACGCGGCGTTCTGGTTCATCGCCCTGGAGCGGGCCTGCCAGCAGCAACTGCTCGTCGAGGCAACGGGGATCAAGCCGCAGGCCATCTCGCAGAAAACCGCCGAATACAGCCGCGAGCATGTCGGCAGCGACTACATCGGCTGGCTGCACTTCCAGACCCTGTATGGCCACATTGCGGCGACCCAGCCCGACATGTTCGACTGACGCCTGCGTTACGAGGACGAGGTGTGCGGGACGCAAGCTGGCGTGCCGCACACCTGACCAGCCTTGGCGCCCATTCGGGAAAGCCTCTCGGCTCCGGTTCATCAAGGGCCACCGCGCGGTGGCCCTCGTGCGGGTCATGCGCCCGGTGCCGGCCTGTTCAGGGCCATTGAGGGCTGGCACAACCGCATGAGTCGCAACCCGTGTCCATCATAGTGGGAGACGGCCGAGCTGCGGCGCTGCCGGGAACGGCTACCCGTAGGTCCGGAACCGCTCCCGCGCCTCGGCCATCTGCCCGGCCGTCAGCAGCCGCACACGGCCTGCTGCACGGGCCAGCAGGTATTGCCGCGCCAGGGTCTCCAGCATCCGCGTCGCCGCCAGCGCCGCCGCCAGCCCCGGCCCCGCTGCGATCATCCCATGGTTGGCCAGCAGGCAAGCCGTTCGCCCGGTCATGGCCGCCGCGGCGGCCTCGGCCAGCTCGGGCGTGCCAAAGGTGGCGTAGGGCGCACAGCGCACATCGTCCCCGCCAAAACCGGCGACCAGGTAGTGGAACGCCGGTAACGCCTCACCCAGGCAGGCCAGCGCGGTGCAGGCGTCGCTGTGGGTATGGACGATGGCGCCCAGCTCGGGCCGTGCCCGGAACAGCGCCGCGTGCAGCGCCCACTCGCTGCTCGCCCGCGGCGCCGGGACATCCAGCGACGTACGGACCAGGCCGGCCTCATCCACAAGGTCCGGCGTGGTGCCGGTGGGGGAGATCACCATGCCGTCAGCCACCCGCATGCTGACGTTGCCGCTGTTGCCAGCGATCAGCCCGGCGGCACCCAACGCCCGGTAAGCGGATGCGACCGCCTGCCGGGCTTCGGCCTCCGTCACGCCCCAGCCTCGATCAAGCCAGCGTTCAAGCCACGCCCACTCAAGCGGCCTGCGGCACCTTCAAGCGGTCATTGAACAGCTTGCGGAGCTTGGCGACCTTGGGGGTGATCACCGCCCGGCAGTAGCCGGACCAGGGATTGCGGGCGTAATAATCCTGATGCTCGTCCTCGGCCCGGTAGAACGTGGTCAGCGGCACGATCTCGGTGACGATCGGCCGGCCCCAGACGCCGCTGGCGTCCATCTCCGCCTTGACCGCACGGGCCGTCTCCGCCTGCGCGTCGGTGTGCGTCAGGACGATGCTGCGATACTGCGGCCCCACATCGGCGCCCTGCTGGTTGGGCGTGGTCGGGTCATGCAGGGTGAAGAACACGCGCAGGATGTCGGCATAGCTGATCTCGGCCGGGTCGAAGGTGACCTGCACCACCTCGGCATGACCGGTGCGCTTGCCGCAGACCTGCTCGTAGGTGGGATTGGGCACGGTGCCGCCGGCGTAGCCGGACACGCTGGACTGCACGCCGCGCAGGCCCAGGAACACCGGCTCCAGGCACCAGAAGCAGCCGCCGCCGAGGGTGGCGGTCTCTAGGTTGGTTGTTGGCATTGTTGGCCCTCCTTGCTGTGCAGGAGATAGGGCGGCAAAAGACAAATTTGAAGGCGGGACAGGACGGCCAAGGCGAGGCGGAACAGCATCAACGGGGGCCAGCAAGGAGTACGATACCGGGACGGCTCTCCGCTGGCGGCTCAAAGATGCCCGTCATCAAGACGTCGGCCCCGCCACGCAAACCGTCTGCGCCGACCCCGCCGGCGGCAGCGTGACGATGAACGACTGCGCCGCCACCACCTCGCCGTCCACCTGGAACTCCATCGTCCACGTCCCCGGCTGCAGCTCCCACCCATGGTCGAACGTGAACCCCACCGTCGCCTGCCCGCCCGCGACCGAGGTCTCGAAGCTGTCATCCGTGCTGGTCGCGCCGTCCTCTGGCCGCGTCAGCACGGGATGGCGGGAATGAACCTGCACCCGGTCCGGCAGCGCCTCGCCCGGCCCGGCGGTGAACGCGGCCGTCGCGCCGAACTGCTGGCACAGCCGGGCGACGATGCGGTCGGTCTGCCGGGTGATGACCGGGTCGGCGATGGTGCGCCCGCGGGTCAGCGCATGCTCGTGCGCGTCGGGCGACATCGGGCCGATGTCGGCGGCCTCCATCTCCCCCCACGCGACCATGCGTGCGGTGACGCGGGCCTGCGCGGGGCCAGCCAGCACCGCGCAAGCCAGAAGCAGCCAGGCCCGCATCCCGGTCAGGCCGCCGGGGCGCCGGGCTGGCGCAGCGGATGGGCGTCGGCGAAGGCCGGCAGCGCCATGCACGCCGCCTGGATGCGCCGCACCGCCGCAAAGGGCTGCAGGTCCGCCTTGAACCGCTCCGCCCCGGCGACATGGCTGGCCAGGCAAGCGTCGGCCATCCCCGGCGCCTCCCCGGCGCAGAACGGCCCGGCGCCAACCTGCGCCTCATACGCCTGCAGGCCCTGGGTGAACCAGTGCGCCGCCCAGGTCTGCCGCGCCGCGTCGTCGGCGCCGAACACCCGGCCCAAGTAGCCCTGCACCCGCGGCACCACCAGCGGATGCGTGTCGGCCGCCGTGATGGCGCACAGCGCACGCACCCGGGCACGGGCGTTGGAGCCGGTGGGCAGCAAGGGCGGCGTCGGATAGGTCTCCTCGATCCACTCCAGGATCGCCAGCGACTGCGTCAGCGCCGTGCCGTCGTCCAGCACCAGCGCCGGCACCCCGCCCATCGGGTTCAGCGCCCGGAACCCCGGCGCGTGCTGGTCCCCGCGGTCCAGGTCGATGGCGGTCTCGGCCACCTCCACCCCCTTGAGGTTCAGCGCCACCCGCACGCGGTAGGTCGCCAGCGACCGCCAGAAGCCGTAAAGCTGCATGTCCTGCCTTTCTTAATGCGACGTGCTGCCCATCCGGTCCACATAGGCCAGGCCGATGGCGGACAGGATGAACATGCCGTGGATGATCGTCTGCCACATCACCTGGTCGTAGTGCAGCGTGCTGTCGGTGCTGGCCGTCCCCAGCTCGATGAAGCTGCGCAGCAGGTGGATGCTGCTGATGCCGATGATCGCCATCGCCAGCTTCACCTTCAGCAGCCCGGAATCCACGTGCCCCAGCCACTCCGGCGCCTCCGGGTGGCCGTCCAGGCCCAGCCGCGACACGAACGTCTCATAGCCGCCGATGATCACCATGATCAGCAGGTTGCTGATCATCACCACGTCGATCAGGCCGAGCACCAGCAGCATGATCTGCTGCTCGTTGAACTCCGCCGCGTGGGTCACGAGGTGCAGCAGCTCCTTGAGGAACAGGAACACGTAAACGCCCTGCGCCACGATCAGCCCGAAGTACATCGGCAGTTGCAGCCAGCGCGAGGCGAAGATCATCGCCGGCAGCGGGCGCAAGGCGGGCGGCCCCAGGGCTGGCGAACCCAGGGCTGGCGGACCCAGGGCGGGCGGGCCGTCCGGCATCCGCTACGTCCCGATCGCCTCGTCGCTTCCGCCGCTGCGCCGCAGCAGGAAGATCGACACCACCATCACCAGGATCAGCCCGCCCAGCACCCCCAGCTCGATCATCGACGCCTGGAACACCGCCTCGTGCCCCGGCTCCGTCGTCGGCTTGCCCGGCGTCGATTGCGAGGACTCCAGCGTGATCACCAGCACCCGGCGGATCGAGGCGATCAGGCCGACGATCAGGAACGGCTCGCAGTTCAGCGTGCCCGACTGGATCGACACCCGCACGGTATGCAGGATCTCGGCCAGCATCAGCACGAACAGCAGCCGGTCGATGATGAGCAGCAGGCCGGACCCGCCGCTCCAGTTCACCAAGCCCTCCCACAGCGAGAAAGCCGCCCCGACCAGCGCGATCACCGCCGTCAGCGACAGCACCACGCCCAGCGCGATCAGCACGCCGTGCTCGATGTTGAGGAACAGGTCGGACGACAGCCGCAAGCCGCGGCTGGGCGGCACCCCACCCCCATCCATCATACGCCCGCCATGCCGGTCGATGAAGCCATGCAGCACCCCGTGGACGGAGGCTGCCTGTCCGTTGGCCGCCTGCTCCCTCGGGCACTATGCAGGGTTCCAGCGGCGGCATCCAGGGTCGATGGCCGCTGCGGGAGGTGCATGGATCAAGGTCCGGCGCCAACGGCCGTTCGCCCTGGCCGGTTCGCCCGCGCCCTCGTTCGTCGTTGCTCGTATGGCGCTTTCCTGCCTGTCATTGCGACGCGGCGATCCAGGGGTTTGCAAGAGCGGAACCCCAGCCCGCCCGCAATCACGGCGGCGGATTGGGTGCAGCATCGCAAGGGTCAGAGTGGAGGGCCATTGGCATGATACCGGCCACCCTTGCCCCTGGCCGCTGCCGCCCCCGAGCCGTGCCGTCATTGCGAGCCGGCTTCGGCGCGGAAATCTAGGGGTGCGTGAACTGCGCTCCGGTCTGGCGGCCCCTGGACTGCCGCGTCGCAAGCGCTCCTC
>CAXTFY010000078.1:5957-16400 GCA_964243265.1 uncultured Acetobacteraceae bacterium
GAACGGTCATCGCGGACGGCGGTTGGTATAAGCTCGCCCGATGCCGCCCTCCGCGCGCCCAACCTTGCTGGCCGTCTGCACCTTGCCGCCCTGGCCGGTGCGGGATGGCTACGCGCTGCGAGTCGCCGGCCTGGTGCGCGGCTTGGCGGCGGGGTGGCGCATCACGCTCGTCTGTCCCGGCGACCCGCCGCCAGGCACGGCGCAGCACCTGCCGATTGTGCTGCATGGCGCCGGCCTCGCCTATCCCTGGCGGTTCGACCCGGCGCCGGTGCGCGCCGCCCTGTTGCACGCCGGGCCCCATGACCGCGGCCTGGTCTGGCCGGGGGCGGAGGCCGCCTGGCTAGGCGCCGGCCCCCATGGCGCCCCGCCGGCCGTCATGGACATGATCGACTGCAACCCGCTGGAGTTCTGGCGCACCGCAACCGGCACCCCCGGAGCAGGACCCGGCTGGCGCGCCCGCGCCCGCGCCGTGCGGGAGCTGCCGGCCAGCCTTCTCTGGGCGCGTCGCACCGTCCGCGGCTTCACCGCCACCGCCTGCGTCGGCGGGGATGACGCCGCCTGCCTGGCGCGCATCGGCGGACGGCCCGTCGCGGTCATCGCCAACGGTGTGGACCTGCCAGGACTGAACGAGGCAGGACGTAACGAGGCAGGACTGGGCGAGGCAACGAGTGGCCAGCCCGACCCGGCGCCGACCGCCGCCTTCGTCGGCACCTTGGATTACCCGCCCAACATGGACGCCGTAGCCTTCCTAACCCGCCACATCTGGCCTCGCATCCGAGCCGCCGTCCCCGGCGCCCGCCTGCTGATCAGTGGCCACCGCCCTGGCCGGGCCATCCAGGCGCTGCACGGGCAGGACGGCATCGAGGTCCTGGCGGACGTGCCGAGCATCCCCGCCGTGCTGTCCCGCACCTGGATCGGGCTGGCGCCGATGCGGACCGGGGTAGGGCTGAAGAACAAGGTGCTGGAAACCTGGGCCAGCGCCCGCCCCTGCGTCCTGACGCCCCTGGCCGCCAATGGCCTGGTGCTGCCGCCGGGGCACGAGGGGCTAATGGCGGCGGATGCTGCAGGCCTCGCGACCGCGGCCGCAGCACTATTGCGGAACCAGGCAGGCTGCCTGCGGCTCGGCGGCGTGGCGCGGGTCTGGGTGGCGGAGCGGTTCAGTTGGGCTAGGGCGGCCGAGGCGGTGGATGCGCTGCTGCGGCTTTGACGGTCGGGCCGCTTAGACCTGCGCCGCCCGGACGACGGCTTCGGCCGGAACGCCCCAGGCCTGGTGCAGCTTGATGTCCGCCGAACCCAGCGGGTCACCGGCGCCTGCTTGCGTCGTTCCGCGCGTGGATGCTCGACCTGGAATGCTCGCTCCGCTGTCACCCGCACCCGGACCAGCTAACGTTCTTCCCACGCCTGGAAACGATGCATCTCGGAACAATGCATCTGGGAACGATGCCGCCAAGCCCTGACCGGTCCTTCTGCCGCCAGCAACGCCCGTCCCACCATCGTCGCGTTCGCGGGCACCACAGCATTGCCGAGCGCCTTCAGCCTATCAACGCGGTCCAGCCCGGCGGGTAGCCCATCATCCACTCGGCATACTCCGGGTGGAGCCGGCCACCCACCGCGTCGCTCAACTGGCAGGCCCGGCGGCGGCCCCGCTGCGCCGCGCTGCCCCACTTCCAGTCCCGCGCCACTGGGGTCGGCAGCAACCTCTTGCGCCACCAGCCACACGCGCGACCGGCGGTGCGGGGCGCCGGCATGGACAGCACCCACCACCAGCGGCCAGCCGGCGTAGCCCGCAGCCTCCAGGTCACACAGCACCCGGTCCGCCCCGCGGCCTCGCAGGCCAGGGACGTTCTCAGCCACCACCCAGCGCGGTCGCAACTCGGCGACGAGGCGCGCCATATGGGACCACAGGCCCGTGCGCGCCCCCTCGATCCCGCCGCCACGCCCGGCGAGGCTGCTGTCCTGGCAGGGGAAGCCGCCGCACACCAGCCAAGGCCGCGGCACTCCATCGGCGTGCAGCCGGGCGGCGTCGAGGGTGCGGATGTCGGGGTAGATTGGAACGCCGGGCCAGTGCCGGGCGAGTATCTGGCGGGCAAAAGGGTCGGCCTCGCAGAAGGCCACCGTTTGCATCCCAGCCCAGTGCAGGCCGAGGCTGAACCCGCCGATGCCGCTGAACAGGTCGAGGACTGGCGCGCTAGTCTGGTATGGTCCGGCGGCGGCATGCGGGATGAGCCTTGGCTGCATCCAAACGTGCTTGGATTTCCTTTGACGTCAGGTCAACTGCTGATTAGCGACACACATCGGGCAAGTAAAACAAGACCCTTTCCCTCTCCCACGTCGGGAAAGGGCCGGGGTGAGGGGACTTTGCTACGCACCGCCCGCCGTAACCGGATCGCCCAGGTCAGGAGAACTGGAACATCCCCCCCTTCTCCCACAGGAAAAGGGAGCGAGGGACCCCCTCGCAGCCAGGCAATCGCCCCAACCGCCGCGAGAAAGAGTCAGTTGGCGGCAGGCAACGGGGCCGGATCAGACGACAGCGAGCGCAGGTAGCTGATAACATCGGCCCGCACCTTCGGATCGGCAATGCCGGCAAAGCTCATCTTGGTGCCGGGCGCATAGGCACTGGGCTTCAGCAGCCACTTATCCAGCTCCGCATAGGTCCACGGGCCTTCCTTCGCCTTCAACGCGGCGGAGTAGGAGTAACCCTCCATATGCGCATGCGGCCCATTGACGACGTTGTAAAGATTCGGCCCAAGCCCAGCCCTGCCGCCCTCGTTGAAGCTATGGCAGGCGATGCAGCCCAGCTTCATCGTGTCGGTCTTGCCGGCGTCCGGACTGGCCGACGCAAGCAACGCCACGGAGTCATTGGCAGGAGCCGCCGTGGCAGGCGCAGCAGCCCCACCCGGCGGCGGAGCAGCGGCACTGGCCGCAACCGGCGTGGCGGCAGCGTTGGCTTCCTTGGCCGGCGGGGTCGGCAGCGCCTCCGGATCATGCGACAGCGACCGCAGGTAGGCGATGATGTCCGCCCGCTTGTGCTCGTCCGTCAGGCCGGCATAGCTCATCTTGGTGCCGGGCGCGTAGGCGCTGGGCTTCAGCAACCAGGAGTTCAACTCGTCATACGTCCAAGGCCCAGCCTTCGCCTTGATGGCGTTCGAGTAAGAATACCCCTCCATATGCCCGTGCGGTGCGCCGAGCACACCATACAGGTTGGGGCCAACGCCCGCCTTGCCGCCCTCGTTGAAGCTGTGGCAGCTTACGCAGCCCTGCGCCTTCACCCCGGCCTCGCCGCGCCCGGCGTCGGCCGAGACCAGCAATGCCGCAATCGGCTCCTCCGGCGCAGCGGCGGCGACCTTCGGACCCGCCGCATCGGGCAGGTCAATCTTGATCACGGCCTTATTCAACAAATGCGGGTGCACCAGCGCCTCGCTGATCAGGCCGGACCCCATGAATGCGATGCCGGCAATCAGCACGGCGGCAACGGCCTTGTTGACCTCCAAATTGTCCATGCGACGCAACCCTCTCCATCTCGCTGAGCCCAGTGGCGATGGGGATTACACCACCCACCCCGCACTGCAAGCCCATGAGCATGTATGAACCCAAGGGGCTAAGGGTGGGGAGGGTTGCACGGCGGTCAACCCACGCTGCTGCACGCGCACGAAAAAGCCGGCCTGGCCCACGGGCCAGGCCCCCCGCATCCGTCATCGCCAGGAGCACGGCGACGCGGCAATCCAACGGAGAGGCCAGCGGGGAGGCCAGTCCCTTCACCCCCTTGTGTCTTGAGGCCATGCCCTGTCGCAGGCGTCCCGGGGTCGGTGGCCACCGCCCACCGTGGCGCAAAGCGTCAGGGACAACACCCAGCACCATGGCATGCCGGACCGTAACGAAGACGGAAAGTGGGCCGAAGACGGTTGCTGGATTGCCGTGCCGCAAGCACTCCTCGCATTGACAGGAGCGGCGATGACAGGAAGGGCAATGACAAGCAAGGCAACGACGAATAAGGCGACCGGCGAACCCGGCGCAGCGACGGGCCGTTGGCCTGCAACGTCCAAGAAGGCCGGCGTCTATGGAAAGGGCTGACCGCATGCCGCACACCAATGAACGGCTGGACCGCCGGGAACTGTGCCGTTCGGTTCTGGCGGACCGCGGGGACGCGCTGGTGATCGCCGGGCTGGGAGCGCCGGCCTGGGACATCACCGCCGTGGGGGACCGGCCGGAGAACCTGCCGCTATGGGGCGGCATGGGCGGGGCGGCGATGGTGGGCCTCGGCCTGGCCTTGGCGCAGCCGCGGCGGCGGGTGCTGGTGATCACCGGGGACGGCGAGATGCTGATGGGCCTGGGGGCGCTGGCGACCATCGCGGTGAAGCAGCCGCCGAACCTCGGCCTCCTGGTGCTGGACAACGAGCAATACGGCGAGACGGGGATGCAGCAGACGCACACGGCGCATGGCGTTGATCTGGTGGCGGTCGCGCGCGGCGCCGGGTTCGGGCGGACGATGCTGGCGGTGGCGCCGGGCGACGTTCCGGGGCTGTGCCGGGCGATGCATGAACCCGGCCTGCTGTTCGCCCTCGCCAAGATCGGCGCTGGCCCGGCGCCGCTGGCGCTGCCGCCGCGCGAGGGGGCCGTCTTGCAGGCCCGCATGCGGGAGGCGGTGCTCGGGCCGCGAGCGCATTTCCAGGTTTGAGGCCTTCTCCAATCCCGCAGCGCCGCGCAACCGCTCAGCAGGCCAAGCACGGTCGCGACCTTGGGCCAGGACGGGCGGGCCAGGACGGGCGGGCCAGGAGCGGCGGGCCAGAACGGGGACTCGACACGGCAGGGTGGAACGAGTGACGCGGGGTCCGGCGGTCCACGAAGGACCCACCCTGGCGTCCATGGACGACTTTGTAAACGGGATGCATCGTTTCGCTGGCCGATGCGTTACCGCCTTACCAACCTTGAGGAGACCTTACCATGAAGTCCATCCTGTTTGCTTCTGCCGCCGTCCTGGCGGTAGCCATATTCGCCGCGCCCTCCGCCCAGGCCGCCAACGCCCGCAACCCCTACGGCAACGTCGACCGCAGCAACGACAAGGGCAACAACACCGGCGATAGCCAAGTTGACCGCCTGAACGACATGCAGCTTGATCGGAACTACACCGGCCCCCGCTATCCCGTCGGCACGCCCCCCCCGGCGCCGAGTCCGACTCCGCCAAGCGCCTTGACCCCGCCGCCTGGCTTGAACACCGCCCCGATGCGCCAGCCGCGCGGCTGACCAGGGCACGCCCCGGGTCCGGCGCACGCGGCGCTGAACTGCTCGTTCTCCATCTCGGAGAGCACAGCGTCGCGTACGCCGACCTAGGGCGGCTGCGGAGTGTTCTGCGCAGGCATGCAAGCCTTGTCGTTGCAGATCACGCTTGCGCTGCGGCAACCCAATGCAGCCGGCGCAGCCCCTGACGCCCCGGACCATCGTGCCGAAACCGGCTCGCAACGGCGGCAAGGTTTGTAGCAGTCCAGGGATGGAGCCAGATTGGCCTCCATGACCAAGCGCCGGAGACGAAGCCAAGGGAACCAACCCCGGTCAGCGAAACGCTAAACCTTGACTTCCACCTGGCACCTTGGCTTCCACCCGGCGACGCCCGGTCACCATCACCTCCTTCCAGCCTTACTCCCCGTTGTGACCTAAGCCCCGAGGGAGCAGCAGCCGACGCCAGACCGGACACATGCGCCATCTTCAGCCGCAAACGCCAACGGCTTGACGCCTGCCGCGCCCTACCTTACGTATGCGTCATTCAGGTGACGGAGATGTAGGCGTGGCGGAGCTGTTCACCATCGGCGAGCTTTCGGCGGCATTCGGCCTATCCCCACGCGCGATACGCTTCTACGAGGACCAGGGCCTGATCGCCCCCGAGCGCGTCGGCGTCCAGCGCGTCTACTCCAAGCGCGACCGCGCCCGGCTGCAACTGATCCTGCGCGGCAAGCGCCTGGGCTTCTCCCTGGCCGACATCCGCGAGTTCCTGAACCTCTACGACGCCGGCCGCGGCAAGCAGATGGCGATGACGCTGGCCCGCACCCGTTCCCGCATCCGCGAGCTGGAGCAGCAGCTTGAGGACATCACCATCACCTTGGCCGAGCTGCGCGACATGGAGTCGGAGATCGCCGCCCTGCTCCGTGCCCCAACGCCCCAAGACGCCCCCCGGAACCAAGACGCGAGGACCGACGCATGAGCCAAGCCGTCATTGCAGGCTACGCCCGCAGCCCCTTCACCCCGGCCGGCAAGGGCGCGCTGTCCCGGGTGCGGCCGGACGACCTGATGGCGCAGGTGGTCCGCGCCCTGATCGAGCGCACCGGCGCACGGCCGGAGGACATCGAGGACATCATCATCGGCTGCGCCTTCCCCGAGGGCGAGCAGGGCTTCAACATCGGCCGTGTCGTGGGCTTCCTGGCCGACCTGCCGATCACCGCGGCCGGCAGCCAGGTCAACCGCTGGTGCGGCAGCAGCATGACGGCGGTGCACATGGCGGCCGGCGCCATCGCCGCCGGCGCCGGCGAGCTGTTCGTCTGCGGCGGCGTCGAGAGCATGAGCCGCGTCCCCATGCTGGGCTTCAACCCGGTGCTGAACCCCCGCCTGCAGAAGGAAAAGCCCGACAGCTACATCGGCATGGGCATGACCGCGGAGAACCTGGCGCAGCGCTACCAGATCGACCGCGCGGCGCAGCAGGACTTCGCCGTTACCAGCCAGCACCGCGCCGCCGCCGCCCAGGCCGGCGGCCACTTCGCCGACGAGATCGTGCCGATCCAGACCAAGGCAGGCGTCGTGGACCAGGACGGCTGCATCCGGGCGGAAACCGACCAGGCCGGGCTGTCCAACCTAAAGCCTGCGTTCCTCGCAACGGGCACGGTAACGGCTGGCACCAGCTCCCCCCTGACCGACGGCGCCTCGGCCGTTCTGGTGGCCAGCGCCGACTATGCCGAAAAGCATGGCCTGCCGGTGCTGGCGCGCATCGCCTCCATGAGCGTGGCCGGCTGCGCCCCGGACATCATGGGCATCGGCCCCGTGCCCGCCGCCCGCAAGGCGCTGGCCCGTGCCGGACTGGAAATGGGTGCCATGGACGTGATCGAGCTGAACGAGGCCTTCGCCGCACAGGCCTTGGCCGTCGAGCGCGACCTGATGATGGACCACGCCAAGGTGAACCTGGACGGCGGCGCCATCGCCCTGGGCCATCCCCTGGGGGCCAGCGGCGCCCGCATCACCGGCAAGGCCGCCGCCCTGCTGGCCCGCACCGGAGGCCGCCACGCGCTGGCGACCATGTGCGTCGGCGGCGGCCAGGGCGTCGCCACCGTCCTGACGCGGGCCTGACCGCCATGGCAATCCAACGTTGCGCCGTCTTGGGCGCCGGCCTGATGGGCAGCGGCATCGCCGCGCACCTGGCCAATGCTGGCCTGCCCGTCCTGCTGCTGGACATCGCGGCCAAGACCGGCCCGCGCAGCGCCATCGCCGCGGCAGCCATCGAGCGCCTGAAAAAAGCCGACCCGCAACCCCTGATGACCCCGGACGCCGCCAGGCTTATCATGCCCGGCAACTTCGACGACGACCTCCCAAGCCTGGCCGGGTGCGACTGGATCATCGAGGTCATCGTCGAGAACCTCGACGCCAAGCGCGCCCTCTACGACCGCATCGACGCCGTCCGCAAGCCCGGCAGCATCGTCAGCAGCAACACCAGCACCATCCCGCTCCGCTCGCTGGCCAAGAAGCAGTCCCCCCAGTTCCAGGCCGACTTCTGCATCACCCACTTCTTCAACCCGCCCCGCTACATGCGCCTGCTGGAGCTGGTCACCGGCCCCGCCACCCGCCCCGAGGTTGCCGCCGAGCTGACGCAGCTCTGCGACGTCCGCCTTGGCAAGGGCGTGGTCCACTGCAAGGACACCCCCGGCTTCATCGCCAACCGCATCGGCACCTACTGGATCACCTGCGCGGTCAACGAGGCCATCGAGCGCGGCGTCCCCGTCGAGGACGCCGACGCCGCCCACCGTCCCATGGGCATCCCAAAGACCGGCGTATTCGGCCTGATCGACCTGGTGGGCCTGGACCTGATGCCGCTGGTCGCCACATCGCTGCTGTTCAGCCTGCCGCCGGACGACGACTTCCGCCGCATCTTCAAGGCGCACCCCCTGCTGTCCCGCATGATCGCCGAGGGCAACATCGGCCGTAAGGGCAAGGGCGGCTTCTACCGCCTGAACAAGGCCCGGGCAAAGGAAGCCATCGACCTCACCTCAGGCGAGTACCGCCCATCCACCAAGCCCAAGCTGGACGCCGTGGACGCCGGCCGCCGCGACCTGGGCGCCCTGGCCCGGCACCCCAGCCCGATCGGCCAGTATGCCAACGCCGTTCTGCTGCAGACCCTAGCCTACGCCGCCAGCCTGGTCCCGGCCATCGCCGACGACATCCCGGCGGTGGATGAGGCGATGCGCTTCGGCTACGCCTGGCAGCACGGGCCGTTCGAGCTGATGGACCGTCTCGGCACCGACTGGCTGGCCGGCGCCATCGAGGCCGCCGGGCTGCCGGTGCCCCCCCTGCTGGCGGTGGCGCGCGGACGCAGCTTCTACCGCGTCGAGAACGGCGTGCTGGAGTGCCTGACCCCGGCCGGCGAGTACGCCCGCGTGATGCGCCCCGACGGCGTGATCCTGCTGGCCGACGTGAAGCGCGCCGCAAAGCCCGTCCTACGCAACGGCAGCGCCAGCGTGTGGGACATCGGCGACGGCGTGCTGTGCTTCGAGTTCACCAGCAAGATGAACACCCTGGACGAGGCCACCTTCACGCTGCTGGGCCGTGCCGTCGCGCTGGCGGCCAGGTCCTACAAGGGCATGGTGGTGTACAACGAGGCCGACAACTTCTCGGTCGGCGCCAACCTGGGCATCGCCATGTTCGCCGCCAACGTCGCCGCCTGGCCGGTGATCGAAGGCCAGGTGGCCGGCGGCCAAGCCGCCTACAAGGCGCTGAAGTACGCCCCCATCCCCGTCGTCGGCGCCCCCTCCGGCATGGCGCTGGGCGGCGGCTGCGAGATCCTGCTGCACTGCTCGGCGGTGCAGGCGCACAGCGAGACCTACATGGGCCTGGTCGAAGTAGGCGTCGGCCTGCTGCCGGGCTGGGGCGGCTGCAAGGAGCTGCTGGCCCGCTGGCAGGCGGAGCCGAAGCTGCCGCGCGGCCCCATGCCGGCCGTCGCCAAGGCGTTCGAGATCATCTCCACCGCCCAGGTCAGCAAGTCCGCCGCGCAAGCGCAGGGCCTAGGCTTCCTCCGCCCAACCGACGGCGTGACGATGAACCGCGACCGCCTGCTGTTCGACGCCAAGGCGCGCGTACTAGCCCTGGCCGAGCACTACCAACCTCCAAAGCCCAACGAGTACCGCCTGCCCGGCCCCGGCGGCCGCGTGGCGCTCGACCTAGCCGTGGACGGCTTCGCGGCCCAGGGCAAGGCAACGCCGCACGACGTCGTAGTGTCCAAGGCGGTCGCCCGAGTGCTGACCGGCGGCGACACCGACCCGCTGGACACCTTGACCGAGGACGACGTGACGACCCTCGAACGCCAAGCCTTCATGGCCCTAGTCCGCACCCCGGCCTCGCTCGCCCGCACCGAGCACATGCTAGCCACCGGCAAACCCCTAAGAAACTAACCCCCTTCCCCCTCTCCCTCCGGGAAAGGGCCGGGGCGAGGGGGTCTCGCTGCGGAGCGGCAGAGCGCAAGTCCAGCCAACCCCTTCGCCACCAAAGACCGCGCCGCAAGCCAGCTCCCCTCCCCCAACCCTCTCCCAAACGGAGAGGAGACAGCCAGCCAGCGCCGTCTTCACCACCAAAAGGACCCAAACAGATGGCCACCTACACCGCCCCCCTCCGCGACATCCGCTTCTGCCTGCACGAGCTGCACGACAGCAGCGCCCTCTCCGCCCTGCCCGGCCTGGAGCAAGCCACCCCCGACCTGATGGACGCCGTCATCGAGGAAGCGGCCAAGCTGGCGCAAGAGGTCCTGTTCCCCCTCAACCTGTCCGGCGACAAGGAGGGCTGCACCTACGAGAACGGCGTCGTCCGCACCCCTGCCGGCTTCAAGGACGCCTACAACCAGCTCACCGAAGGCGGCTGGACCTCGCTGGCCTGCGACCCGGCCTATGGCGGCCAGGGCATGCCGATGCTGCTCAGCACGGTGTTCGAGGAAATGGTCAGCAGCGCCAACCTGGCCTTCGGCATGTACCCGGGCCTGTCGCACGGCGCCTACCGCGCCCTGCACGCCCACGGCAGCGAAGCGCTGAAGTCCGAGTACCTACCCCACCTGGTCGATGGCACCTGGTCCGGCACGATGTGCCTGACGGAACCGCAGTGCGGCACCGACCTAGGCCTGATCCGCACCCGCGCCGAGCCCGCCGACGACGGCAGCTACCGCATCACCGGCACCAAGATCTTCATCAGCGCCGGCGAGCACGACCT
>CAXTFY010000079.1:0-2931 GCA_964243265.1 uncultured Acetobacteraceae bacterium
CCGACGAACCGGTCCACGAACCTGTCCTCTCCGTCGTTGCTGGCATAGACTTCGGCCAATGCGCGCAGCTCCGAGTTGGAGCCGAACACGAGATCCGCGCGCGTGCCCGTCCACTTTGCCTGCCCATCGACGGTAGCCTCGAACATTTCCGACTGCCGGTCCGTCGGCCGCCAAGTCGTGCCGAGCGAAAGCAGGTTCACGAAGAAATCGTTGGTCAGCGTACCCACACGGTCCGTCAGTACCCCGTGCTTAGTGCCCTTGTGCGTCACACCCAGCACCCGCAGCCCACCAACCAGCGCAGTCATCTCAGGTGCGCTGAGGTTGAGCAGATTGGCACGGTCGATCAGCAGATACTCGGCGGGAAGCCTGCTGTCCGGGCTCTTGTAGTTGCGGAAGGCGTCGGCGCGCTGCTCCATATGGGAGAAGGATGCAACGTCCGTCTGCTCCTGCGTCGCGTCCATGCGGCCGGGGGTGAAGGGCACGGTGATCGTGCGTCCCGCCGCCTTCGCCGCCTGCTCGACTCCGACTCCGCCGGCCAGCACGATGAGGTCGGCAAGCGAAACCGCCTTCCCTCCAGCAGCGCTGCCATTGAACCCGGCGGCAATGCCCTCCAACGCGGTCAGCACGGGGCCGATCACCGCCTGATCGTTGGTCGGCCAACTACGTTGCGGCTCCAGGCGGAGGCGTGCGCCGTTGGCGCCGCCGCGCTTGTCGCTATGACGGTAGGACGAGGCCGACGCCCAAGCGGCCGTCACCAGTTGCGTGACAGTCAGGCCGCTATCGACGATCTGCTGCTTGAGGGTAGCGATGTCACCTGCATCGATCGCGGGACCGGTCGGCGCCGGCAGCGGGTCCTGCCACAGCAACACCTCCTGCGGCACTTCCTTGCCCACGTAGCGCGCCTTGGGTCCCATGTCGCGATGCGTGAGCTTGAACCAGGCGCGCGCGAACGCGTCGGCAAAACCATCGGCATCGGCCAGGAAGCGGCGCGAGACCTGCTCATACGCCGGGTCCACGCGGAGCGCGACGTCGGTGGTCAGCATCTGCGGCGGGTGCCGCTTGGATGGATCGTGCGCGTCGGGCACGGTATCCGCGGCCGCGCCGTTCTTCGGCTTCCATTGGTGCGCGCCCGCCGGACTTTTGGTCAGCTCCCACTCATGGCCGAACAGCGTCTCGAAGTAGCTGTTGTCCCACTTGGTCGGCGTCGCCGTCCAGGTCACCTCCAGGCCGCTGGTGATCGTGTCGCCAGCGTTGCCAGTGCCGAAGCTGTTCTTCCAGCCCAGCCCCATCTCCTCGAGAGCAGCGCCTTCAGGCTCGGCTGCGACGTAGTTGGCGGGATTGGCGGCACCATGCGTCTTGCCGAACGTATGGCCACCGGCGATCAGCGCGACCGTTTCCTCGTCGTTCATCGCCATCCGGCCGAAGGTCTCGCGGATGTCGCGCGCCGAGCCAGACGGATCGGGGTTGGCGTTCGGGCCTTCCGGATTGACGTAGATCAGGCCCATCTGAACCGCGGCGAGCGGCGTCTCAAGTTCACGGTCACCCTGATAGCGCTCGTCGCCGAGCCACTCGTTCTCCGGGCCCCAGTAAACGTCCTCGTCCGGCTCCCACATATCGACCCGGCCACCCGAGAAGCCGAACGTCTTCAGCCCCATCGACTCCAACGCGACGTTGCCCGTCAGCACGATCAGGTCCGCCCAGGAGATCGACTGGCCGTACTTCTGCTTGATCGGCCACAGCAGGCGCCGTGCCTTGTCGAGGTTGGCATTGTCTGGCCAGCTATTAAGCGGGGCAAAGCGCTGCTGCCCCGCACCGGCGCCGCCGCGTCCGTCCGCCACGCGATAGGTTCCGGCGCTGTGCCAGGCCATGCGGATCATGAACGGGCCATAATGGCCGAAATCCGCCGGCCACCACGGCTGCGACGTCGTCAGCATGGTCGCAATGTCGGCCTTCACCGCGTCGAGGTCGAGCGCCTCGAACGCCTTCACGTAGTCGAAGTCCTCGGGCAGCGGGTTGGCCACCGCCGGGTTCTTCGCCAGGATCTTGAGGTTGAGCCGCTTCGGCCACCACTCCTGGTTCGGGGCACCCTGGGTGGGGTGCGCGACGCGGTTGTGCGCGATTGGGCACCCCTGTCCGGCGGCGACGGCACCATCGGTGTTCATCTCGGCTTCGACGGCATCGCCGTGCTTCACTTCAGCCATTACGATCTTCTCCTAAAGGTTGAACACTGGGGACAGGACAGGCTGCGGATCGCGCCGCAGCACATGACCGGCAGAGCCCACGGTGGATCACTTCAGACTCGTCGATAACGAAATCCGTCGCGCCGGCAGGGTCAAGGCACGGCGCCGCGCCAATCGCGCAATCGACGTCAACGACCAGCCCGCATGCCCGGCAGACGCAGTGATGATGGTTGTCATGCGTCCGTGTCTCATAGATCGCTGGTCCGCCGTCCATGTTCAAGCGGCGCAGCAACCCGGCCTCCGTCAGATGCGCCAGGCAGTCGTAAACCGCTTGGTGAGACACGCCTGGCAGGACGGTCGAAACGACGGCGAGCACGGTCGCCGCAGTCGTGTGCGGCTTTGCCTCAACCGCGTCGAATACGGCGACACGTTGACGCGTGACCCGTAATCCAACAGCCCGGATCAGCATCTCAGAGGTTTGAGCACCCGCCTCAGTCATGCTCTGGATATAGCAGGTTTCTTGAACGCTTCAAGAAAGCTGTTGAGGATGCCGATGCTGCAGAGTGACTGCTCGCCTGGGGCACGTTCGACGCCATTGCACGGATCAGCAGCACAGCCTGAATATTTTGCCGGTAATAACAATATGATGGCTTCGTTTTAGGCGACGCGCAGCCGATGCTTCAGGACGCGGCCATGCTCGCCGGTCATCACAGGCCGCGGTTCAGCCGGATACTGAGCGGCCCCAGCCGCT
>CAXTFY010000079.1:3031-9974 GCA_964243265.1 uncultured Acetobacteraceae bacterium
CCATCAGCCTTCGGCTTGGGCGGCGGCAAGGTCGCCGGAGCGCGTGGGGACCGACTCGCCCCTGCCTGCCGCGTCCACTGCCTTGTGCGCCGCCTCGACGCAGGCGTTCACCGCCTCGCGCAGCGACGTGGAGTAGTAGTCGGCACCGATCACCGCACGCACCCGGTCGTCCTTGAGCGTGTCGTCCTCGGACGGCCACAAGCCCACGAGGACCGGCACCCCCGGCAGGCGGCGGTGCAGCCGCTGCATGAGGTAGCGCAGGTGCGACGGGCTGCCGGTGATGTCCAAGTAGGAGATGCACACCATCGCAACCCCTGTCACGTCCAGTTTGCCGATCTCCTCCCGGGACGCCGCCTGATACGGCGTGACGCGGGCACCCAGCCCGTGCTTGCCGAGCAGTTGCGCCAGCATGGACGACGCCGCCTCATCGAGCGGCCCTTTGCCCGCCAGGCAAAGGACGGGCGCCTCCGTCCGCCACGCCGGCGCCAGCCCGGCCCGGCCGCCATCGGGGCAGTCCGGCGGCGGCGCCTTCGGCATCTCGCGCTCGTCCCTGGTCGTGCCCGCCACATCCTCGCCAGTGCCCTTGTCACGGGGCGGCTCCCGGTCGTCGTGGCCGTCCAGTTCGGCCACCAGGCCCTTGATGGTGTCCTTGATCCGTTCAAGCTGCCCATGCTGCAGCACGCCGCGTTCCGCATCGTTGGCGGCAAGCTGCAGGCCCTTCAAGGCGACCTCGTCGTAGTAGCTGGACAGCGAGCGGTCCTTCAGCAGCAGCTCCGCATGGTCCTGCGCCTCGTCGGCGTCGCCGGCCAGGATGCGCTGGTAGAAGCTCTCGACCGGGGTCAGCGCCGGCCGGTCGCCCAGCAGCACGTCGAGGAACTCCAGCCGGTCCACGTAGCGGCCGAGCACCACCAGGCACAGCGTCAGCGGCATGGACAGGATCAGGCCGATCGGCCCCCACAGCCAGGACCAGAAGATGGCCGATACCACGACGGCGAACGGCGACAGCCCCGTGCTGTGCCCATACAGCAGCGGCTCGATGACTTGGCTGACCGTCAGCTCGACGACGACGTAGAGGGCCGCGGTCCAGATCGCCATCGTCCAGCCGGGATCGACCGCAGCCGCCAGCGCCAGCGGCAGCCCGGCCGAGATGAACGACCCGATGTAGGGCACGAAGCGCAGCAGCGCCGACAGCATCCCCCACAGCACCGGGTTGGGCACGCCGATGGCATAAAGCCCGGCGCCGATCACCAGGCCGAAGCTCGCGTTCACCGCAAGCTGGGTCAGCAGGTACTTGGCCAGCCGCCGGGCCGCGTCGTCCAGGGCGACCGTGGTGCGGTGCAGGTCGGTGGCGCCGAACAGCCGGATCAGGCGGTCGCGCAGGTCCTCCTGCTGCAGCAGGGCGAAGATCGCCACCACGAACACGATCCCCATGGTCGCGAGCGGCGACAGCACCGGCGACAAGTAGCGTTCCGCCAGGGCAAGCGGGGATGAGCCAGGCTCCGCCGCGACGGGCACTGCCGCCGGGGGAGCAGGAACCAGGTTCGTGCCGGGGATGCCGGGTGCTGAGGCCGCTGGGGCCGGCCCGGCTGCGGGAGGCTCCCCGGGCAGGCCGAGCCGGCCGGCGAAGCTGGCCATGCGTCCCGTCGTGTAGGCCCGTACGGCGTCGATCTTCGACTCGACCGTGGCAGCGTACTGCGGGATGCCGGTCGCGAGCTGCGCGACCTGGGTGCCAATGACGCCACCCAGCCCCAGGATGATCGCCAGGGCGGCGACCACGGCCAGCAGCACGGCCGGCACCCGGCCCAGCCCGGTCCGGCGCAACAGGGCAACGACCGGCGCCAGGATGAATGCCAGCAGGATCGCCAGCGTGATCGGGATCAGCACCTCGCGGGCGAAGTAGAGCGCCACGACGACGACCACGCCGACCTGCAAGCCAAGCGTGCTGGCCGCGTCCGGGGTGGCCGCAGGAATGACCTGAGCCACCGGCCGGGCAGCCGGGGCGGGGGTGTCTGGCATGATCGGGCTTCCGGAAAGGGATACGCTGCGGCTGTTGGCCGACACTGAACGCAGGACGGCGGCGCGCTGTTGCGTGCCGCCGTCCCTGGGCAGCCGGGGATGGCTAAGGCATCTGTTCGGCTCAAGCGGCTTCGCTTGAGCCGAACAGATGCTCGCAAAAACAAAGCCTAAAGCATGTTTGGTGTCTCTACCCGCACCAAACATGCTCTAAGCAAACCTCTGCAGATTTGCGCAGGGATGGAAACCTAAGCAGGCTTACGCGGCCTGGCACGGCCGCAGACCATCTGTGTGGCAGGCCACGCAAGCCTGCTTAGACCCGGCGGGTTCCGACGCCGACCGTGGTCAGGCTGTTGCGTGATCGACTAGTGCCGCCGGAACAGGCCGCAACGGCGCCCCGGGCCAGCGCGATGAGGCCCAGGATGCCCGCGCCGGCTTTGCTTCAGGTGGTCGGCGGTCCCCCGGGCCTGCGTCTCGGCCTGCTGCAGCCGGGCGCAGGCGCCATCCGGCCGGATCCGACGGTGCGCGCCAGGCTGTCCACCGCGCCGTCGCGCGACGCGTCCGCCGCCTCGTCGCCGCTGACCGATGCGCGGAAGTCGGCGGCGACGTTGTCCTGCGCCGTCTGCGCGTCGTTCGGGTTCACCGGCTGCTGAGCGTTGGTGCATAATACAGCAGCTCGTTGCCGCCCAAGCTGCGCCAGGCGCAGCCCGACGCCGTGCTGGTGCTGGACATGTCAGCCTGCCCTGCAGCAGGACAATCACCCCGGTGTCGCGCGGCGCCAGCACGCCGGGACCGCCCAGCCTATACGTTCAGCGCTCCGCCCGCAGGCTGGACCAGGCACGGCCACGGCTGCTGCCAGGGCAGGCCTTGCCCAGTGACTTCGTCTCGCCGTGGCCGTTCAGCGTGGTCACGCAGGGCCGGCCGGAGCGCAGGTTTCTGCCGCAAAACAGCAATATTACGGATGACGCCGATGGCGCTCCGCAGTAGCGTACCTCCGATCTGGAATGCCTTGGCGGCATCCGACCACATGCGGGCCGATGGTCTCGCAGTGCGGGGGACGCGCCTGGGCTGACTGATGCGATGGTACGCCTGCCTGACGCTGCAGCCACTGAAGGAGCCGCCGATGTCCACCACCGTGCTCAGCGCCTGTCCGCATGACTGCCCGGATACCTGCGCCATGCTGACAACCGTGGAGGACGGTGTCGCTGTCAAGGTGCGAGGCAATCCCGATCATCCGTTCACCCGCGGCGGCCTGTGCGTCAAGGTCAACAACTATGAAAAGCGTGTCTACAGCAAGGACCGCGTGCTGTTTCCGCTGCGCCGCAGCGGGCCGAAGGGCAGCGGCGAGTTCGAGCGGATTTCCTGGGACGCCGCCCTGCAGGAGATCGGCCGCCGCTGGACCGAGATCATCGATAGCACGGGTCCCGCATCGATCCTGCCGTACAGCTACCTGGGCACGCAGGGCACGCTGAACGGCTTGAGCGTCGGCGATGCCTTCTTCAACAAGCTGGGCGCCGCGGTCTCGGAACGGACGTTCTGCGACTCCGGTGCCATCACCGCGTTCTTCATGAGCTGTGGGCCGACCGCGGCGATCGACCCGGAAAGCTTCGTGCATTCCCGCTACATCATCCTGTGGGCGATCAACACCGTCAGCACCAACCTGCACCACTGGCCGTTCATCGCCGAGGCGCAGTCGCGTGGGGCAAAGGTCGTGGTGATCGACCCGGTGGCGACGCGCACGGCGAAGCTGGCGGACTGGCACATCAAAATCCGGCCGGGCACCGATGCTGCGCTGGCGCTGGGCATGGCGAACGTGATCATCGCCGAGGACCTGGTCGATCACGACTACGTCGCGCATTACACCGTGGGGTACGACGAGCTGCGCGAGCGCGTGGCGGCGTTCACGCCGGAGGCGGTGGCCGACATCACCGGCGTGCCGGCCGAGGACATACGTGCCCTGGCGCGCGGCTTCGCCACCGCACAACCGTCGGTGATCCGCATGGGCGTTGCCATCGAGCGCAGCGCCGGCGGCGGCAACACGGTACGCGCGCTGTCCTGCCTGCCGGCGCTGGTCGGCTCCTGGCGGCACTGCGGCGGCGGCATCATGCACATGCCGATCTGGGCGTTCCCGGTGAAGTGGGACGCGCTGAGCCGGCCCGACTGGATCCGCCCGGGCACGCCGGTCGTCAACCAGTGGAAGCTGGGCGCGGCACTGACCGGCGGACTGGATCTGGCTGCACCGATCCGCTCGCTGTTTGTGTTCAACTCCAACCCGATGGTGGTGGCGTCCGATCAGGCGAGGATCGAGGAGGGGCTGCGGCGGGAGGACCTGTTCACCGTGGTGAGCGAGCAGTTCATCACCGACACGGCGCGGTTTGCCGACATCATCCTGCCGGCAACGACGCAACTGGAACAGTTCGACGTGATGTTCTCCTGGGGTCATCTGTATCTGACCGCAAACGAGCCGGCGATTGCGCCGTTGGGCGAGGCGGTGCCGAACACCGAGCTGTTCCGCCGGCTGGCGGGCACCATGGGCTTCGACGATCCGTACTGGGCGCGCACCGACGTGCAAATGGCACAGGACGCGCTCGACTGGGACAGCCCGGCGCTGCAGGGCATCGACCTGGCGACGCTGCGGGCCAAGGGCTTCATGCGGCTGAACGTCGGCACGCCGGAGAGCTTCGTGCCGCACCGCGAGGGCGGCTTTCCGACGCCATCGGGCAAGTGCGAGTTCAAGTCGTCGATCGCCGCCGGCGGCAACCTGGTGCTGCCGCTGTTCCGCCAGGGCCATGCGGGCGACCAAGTGGGTGGCGCGCTCGATCCGCTGCCGAACTACATACCGCCGAACGAATCGCCGCGGACCAATGCCGGGCTGGCGGCGCGCTATCCGTTGAACATGTTGTCGCCGAAAAGCCATGCCTTTCTGAACTCGTCGTATGGCAATCTGCCGTCGCAACTATCGCGTGCGGGCAGGCAGAAGGTTCTGCTCAACCCGGCGGACGCGGCAAGCCGTGGCATTGCCGCCGGCGAGCGGGTCGATGTGTTCAACGAGCGAGGCGTGTTCGCGGCGGTCGCCGAGGTGACCGCCGACACGATGGCCGGCGTGGTGGTCGCGCCGATGGGCTACTGGGGCAACGCGGAGGCAGGTGCGCCGACAGTCAATGCGATCAACCCGGTGGCTTATGCCGATTACGGCAATGCACCGACGTTTTCCGACACGCTGGTCGAGGTGCGGCGGCAGGCGGCGCAGGAAGCCTAGACGGCGCAATTGACTCAGCTCGACTTTGGCCTTTTTAGGCTGGGCAGCATGCGGCTTCGGTGAGGTTGTCGAGCAGTGCGCGCGGGATTGTTGCCCTGGTCTGGGCGTGCGGCGACGCTGAGAAGGCCTGTGCGATCCAGAGCTGGCGGCGGACGGCAGCAAAGGCGTCGGGGAAGGTGACCTTTGGGCATCGGCTACACCACGCCCGCCAACAAAGAGCACCTCGCCGCGGCCGCGTAGGCCGTAACCCGTGTCCACCGCAACGGGGGGTGGTCACGCGGCAACGGTTCGGGCTTGGAAGACAGGCTGGCCGGGTACCTTGCTCACCTACGGCCTACGAACCCAGGGGAGACCGGCCCTGGCCAGCCGCAGGGGAGCCTGCAGGCCCCCCTCCGCGCGCCCAAACCGCACCAAGACACAAGGGCGTCTTGCTCGCCTCGTGCCAGCCGACGATGCCGCTGCCCATGCATCAGTGCGCCCTGCTTGTGCCGCCAACCTGGTCGTTCGAGCAGAACGCCGAGTGCCGTCGCGTCAGCCGACAGCCACCTTCCACAGCGCCCACGGCTCGGTCATCGTGCTGCCGTGCTCGTGGTAGATCGCCATGTCTTGGATGTGGCTGCTCGTGACATAGATCGACCCGTCCGGCCCCTCCGCCAGGCTGTCGGGCCAGCGCAGCCGGTCGTCCTGCACGACGACCTGCATCGTGCCGTCCGGCATCCGCATCTTGAGCGAGTTGTCCTCCGGGCTGGTCACATACAGCCGGCCCCGGCGATCCATCCACAGCCCGTCCGCGATGTTGGTGGTCCCCACGCGCTCCACCGCCGCAGCCAGGCGGTTCGCCGGCAGGCGCGGGTTGGTCAGGAAGTTGGTGTTCATCCGGTACAGCGTCTTCCCGCTCAGCGCCTGCCAGTACAGGAACTGCCCCCGCGGATCGAGCGCGATGCCGTCCGCCGCGAACGCCGGCCCGCGGTTGTCCGGCCGCCGCAGCTCGTGCCCATCGGCGTGCACCACCACGCCGGACTCGACCTGCGTGCTCGGGTGCCCGTCCAGCACCCGGCGCGGCTTGCCGGTCCGCAGATCGACCACCAGCAGCGCGCCCCGCTGCCCGCTGTCGGTGAGGTAAGCCCACCGCCCGTCCGGGCTGACCCGCACGTCGTTCAAGTAGCTGCCCTGCGGCACGGTGTCGCGGTCGAAGTGGATCACCTGGGTCACCTTGTCCGTCTTAAGGTCCACCCGTAGCAGCTTCGGCCCGGCGTCGATGTTGAACTCGTTGCCCGGCGCGGCCGGGTCCAAGATCCACAGCGCGCCCCGCGGATCGACGGTCACGCTCTGCACGCAGATGAGGTGGTCGCGCGGCGGTAGCGGCTTCAGGTTGCGCCAGGCGTTCCACTCCGCGTTGGGGTAGGGCTTCAGGCTGCCGTCCGGCATCAGCTCGGCCACCGAGACCTCGACGTCCTTCTCCCAGCGCGGGAAATTGACGAAGATGCGGCCCCCCGGGGAGACGGCGACGCCGGTCACCTGCTGCTGGAACGTGGCGACCTGCGTCAGCGTGCCTGGGGCAGGCGCGCCCGGCGTTGCAGAGGGGGGTGGAGGCTGCGCGTGGGCGCGTCCGGCGGCGGCGGCGGCAAGCAGCGCGACCAGGCTGCGGCGGGAAAGCTGGGCCATGACGGT
>CAXTFY010000079.1:10074-16374 GCA_964243265.1 uncultured Acetobacteraceae bacterium
CGGCGGCGGCAAGCAGCGCGACCAGGCTGCGGCGGGAAAGCTGGGCCATGACGGTATCCTTGGTTCAATGCCGCCCAAGACGCGGCGGCGCGTCCCGGGTTGCACGGTGGGAACCCGGTCCCACCGGTCCGTGTTGCCCCGGTGACGCAACCAGGAGCATGCGATGGCCGACAAGGTGAAGCCCGGCGACAAGGTGAAGTGGGGATCGTCCGGCAAGGAGATCGAGGGCACCGTCGAGAAGAAGGCAACGTCCACAACCCGCATCAAAGGTCATGTCGCCAAGGCGTCAAAGGAGGAGCCGCAGTTCGTGGTGAAGTCGGCCAAGACCGGCAAGGAGGCCGTGCACAAGCCGGAGGACCTGAAGAAAGCCTAACGCCGGCTGCGCCCTCTCCTTCCGGGAGAGGGCCGGGGTGAGGGAAGCGGCAAGGGCGGACCTGGCCGAGGCAAGGACGGCAAGCAGCCCGACCAGGCGTGCTGTGGCGCTTGCCGCCTCCCCCGGCCCTCTTCCGGAGGGAGAAGGAAGGTCAGTCGGCGCTGCTGGCCGCTCCGGCCCCGCCGCGCACGTCGTGCCCGCCGAACAGCGTCCCGCCCGCTGGTGCGGCGCCCGGAGGCAACGGCCCCGCGCCGCCGCCGCCGGCCGGCCGCAGCGTCGGGCCACCGGTGATGACGCCCTCCGCCACGCCCCACGGCTTGCTGTCGGTGAAGTGGTAGCCTCGTGCCTCCAGCATTGCCCGCGTGTCCGGCGACAGCGCGAAGCGCTCCAGGTACACCGTATCCGGCAGCCACTGATGATGGATGCGCGGCGCATCGATCGCTTCCTGCACCGTCATGCCATGGTCCACGGCGTTGACGATCGCCTCCAGCACGATGGTGATGATCCGCCCGCCGCCGGGGCTGCCGATCACCATCGCCACCCGGCCGTCCCGGGTGATGATGCTCGGGCTCATGCTGCTCAGCGGCGTCTTGCCCGGCGCCACCGCGTTGGCCGCGCCCTGCACCAGGCCGAACCCGTTGGGCTGGCCTGGCTTGGCCGTGAAGTCGTCCATCTCGTCGTTCAGCACGACGCCGGTGCCGGGCACCACCTTCCGCACGCCGAACCAGTCGTTCAGCGTGTAGGTCACCGAGACCGCGTTCCCCGCACCATCCATCACCGAGTACTGCGTGGTGTTCGTCCCCTCCGGCGCCTCCGCCGGCAGGGTGCTGGACGGCGTTGCCCGCTCCGGGTCGATCCCCTCGCGGATGGCGGCGTGATAGGCGGGGTCCAGCAGGTGCGCCACCGGGTTGTCCACGAAGTCCGGATCGCCCAGGCGGTTGTTGCGGTCGCGGTAGGCGTGGCGCATTGCCTCGACCAGCACGTGCACCTCGGCGGCGGAGTGGAAGCCCATCGCGCCCAGGTCATAGCCGCCCAGGATGCCCAGCATCTCGCACAGGATGACCCCGCCGGAGCTGGGCGGCGGCGCCGAGATGACGTGATAGCCGCGGTAGTCGCACTCGACCGGCCGCAACTCCCGCACGCGGTAGGCGTCCAGGTCGGCCTGCGCGACCAGGCCGCCGCCGGCCCGGCTGGCCTCGACCAGCGCCGCGCCGATGGGTCCGTGGTAGAAGGCATCTGGCCCCTGGTCGCTCAGTTGTTGCAGGGTGCGGGCCAGGTCGGGCTGCTGCAGGCGGTCGCCGGGGCGCATGGCCTGGCCGTCGCGCAGGAAGATCGCCGCCGCCGCCGGGTCGCGCCGCAGCGCCTCGGTCGCGGTGCCGATCACCGCCATGTCGCCGGGGCCGAGCACAAAGCCGTCGCGCGCCAGTTGGATGGCCGGGGCGATCAGCGCGGCGCGCGGCCGGGTGCCGTAACGCTCGCGCGCTGCCTCCAGCCCGGCCGGCGAGCCGGGGACGCCGACGGCCAGCCAGGTGTCCTGCGACCGGCGGCGCGCGACGTCGCCCTTGGCGTCGAGGAACATGCCAGGGGTCGCGGCCAGCGGCGCCTTCTCGCGGAAGTCCAGGAAGGTCGTGCGCCCATCGGCCAGCCGGATGGTCATGAAGCCACCGCCACCCAGGTTGCCCGCGGCGGGATAGGTTACCGCCAGCGCATAGCCGACCGCGACCGCCGCATCAACGGCGTTGCCCCCGTCCCGCAGCACCTGCGCGCCCACGTCCGACGCCAGGTGCTGCGCCGTGACCACGATACCGCGGGACGCCGCGAGGGGTGCGGGATCGGCGGCGCCGGCGGCCTGGGGCAGGGCGGCCAGGAGGGTGGCAGCAGCGGCAGCGAGGCAAAGGAGGCGCATGGCGGCAGCCTAGCGTGCATCATCCCGTGCGCGCCAGCCGAACCATGGTCTTGATGCCGACCGTCCTCTGCCCTCAACGGTCCGCCCCTCGGGTGGTCAGCGCGGGGGGCGCTTGCGGCGCGGCAAGCGGGAGACCGCCGGGCGCGACATCACCTGTGCATCCCCGGCCCCGTGCATCCCTGGATCGCCACGCCGCAAGCGCAGCGCGCGATGACGGCGGGTTGGGTGCGGCGGCGCAAGGGTCGGGGCAGAGGACGCTTGGCGCGGGACCACGGCGCCGCTGGCGTCCAAGACGGCGACCGGTCGGCGCCTCTGCAGGCCCTGCGAGGTTTGCGCAGGGATGCAGGCGTGATCCGCCTCGATCGCCACCGCGCTGTCCGCGTGAACCGCAAGCGGCTGACCGCCCCATGCCGCCTCCAACAGGTTCCGGGGAGGCAGTGACGCCGGCAAGTCCGTCCAACCTGACACGGGAGCAGCCGTATCAGCGACGCGCCGCCAGTTCCGCCGTCTCAAGATCATCGATGCGAACATCCCGAGGGATATCGCGGCAGGGATAGATGCCGGCAGGACGTTGATCATGTGCATCGCGAACAGCCCCATCCACTATGAAATCAGGATCAGTGCGTCTCGGACCGGATTGCAGGCTGGATGGCGCCGGGCTGGGTGCCGCTGGGCCATGGGGGTGACCCGTGCCTGCCTCATGCGCCACGCCGGCAACCGGTTGGTGTGGAAGGCTCTACTCGTCGGGCAGCCGCTTCTCGATCTCGGCTGCGATGAGCGGCTCGAAGTGGGCGTGGTAATCGTCGAGCATCATGCGGACGGCGTCGTACGTTCCCCTGACCGTCAGCGGGTGGCCATCACGGGCGAGCAGCCCGGCGTTGCGCAGCACCCTTCGGCTGATGACGCCACGAGCCGGCGCCGAGGGCCTCTGGCGCAACACGGTGAGGAACCGGGCCGTGCTGGCCGGTCCCATGACGTAGGCCAGATAGAGGTCCGCCGGCGTCGCGCTCCGTCCGATGGACGCCTGCATGGCCGCGCGATGCTGTCTCAGCACCTCGCCAGCCATGCTCGCCGACAAGCCGGGGTCATTCCGCAGCGCAAGGATGGCCGCTTGGCTCGCCTGGCCGGTGTATTCGCCGGACCGGTCCCGGTGAATGGCCGCGGCATAGTCGCCGATGCCGTGTTGGGAGCCAAACTGATGAACCGCCTGGAGCCAGGTCCTGGACGTGAACTGCAGCAACCCGGCTGCCGAGGACAGGGCGCTCCGGGCGTCCGGGGCGAACCGGCTTTCCCGCCATGCCAGGGACATCAGCAGATCAGGGGCGATTTGGGAGTCCCCGGCGGCATCAAGGATGGCTTCGAGAACCGAAGGGGACAGCACCGGGTTGTCCCATGCGGCGTTCGCCAGGGACGTCACCTTGGGCACCATGGCCGACGTTGCGGGTGGACGCGGCCGGGCCTGCCGGGCTTCACCGCGTTCCGCGCTTCTCGAATAGGACGCGTGCGTGTGCTTGTGGCCGGCCTGCACGGCGCGGCCATGCTTGCTGGACGGTGTCCAGCTGGCCCACGCTGCGCCGGCGCCCGCAAGCAGGACAGCAAGGCTTCCAACTGCGGCCAGCATGAAACCCGCGGCGCGACGGGATCGCGGAGGACCGCGCGCCGTGCTGTGCTGCGCGTCAGGCAGCAGCCTTGCACTGTTCGCGCCAGGATTGTTCGTGCCAGGGCTGGTCGCGCCAGGACTGGTTGCGCCAGTGTTCCGGCTGCGATGCGCATCGTTGGGTGAAGGTAGACTCTCCATGATTGCCCCCTTTCAGAAAGGACAGGAGGCGCAGTCCCGCGGTATCGGATGGGCGCGATCTTCGGAGGGCTTCAAATCAACACGGATGCTTTGTCGATTGCGCCGGCCAACTTGTTGCCGGACGCTTTCCAGATCAGCAATTCCAGCCTGTACGCCCGCTCTGCACGTCCGGATCGACGGGCCGCCTCTACCCAGCCGGTCAGATGTGAGATGACCGCGTCCGGGTCGGCCAATCGGCGTGGCCTCCCTCGGGTCGAGGCAGGTGTCGAACCGTTCGTGTTGCGCGGCAAAGTGACGCAGCGCATAGTTGTTCACCTGTCGAATGTTGCACGGTATGCAGCGTTAGGCTGAAGCAGGCCAGGCATCTGCACGGCAAGTCATGTGCGGACCTGGACAGGCTGCCAGGCTGATCGACGAATGAGATTCCAGCAAAAAATCGCGGCCTTATGTGGAATGCTTGGCACACAGGCTCATATGAAAGCACGTACAGGTCGGGCAAACGCATGGTTCTGCCGAAGCTTGGATAGAGGCAGGACTTGGGCGGAGTCAGGAGCCGGTCATATTATGGATAGGGCAGGAAAGGCCGGCGCCTGACGATGTGCCCGTTTCTATTGTCCGAGAAAAGCTGAGCCGTTTTACCCGGCGCGGCGACGCATCATGCAAAGTGCAGCCAGGCCTATCCCGAGCAGGGCCATGCTGGCAGGCTCCGGCACCGAGACCCCGGCGGCCGGCGGCACGGCCAAGGTAAAGGCTGATGCCACCGAGAAGTTGCCAGCCGAACCGCTGCGGTTCAGGTTGGCGATCACGCTCCCTGCCGACGGATCGAAGCCCGACAGGCCATCGGCAGGCGTGAACGTGCCCAGGAACAGGGCAGTGATCGACTCGTTGCCGCTGGGCGCAATGGACTGGTCTGTCTCCTGCGCTGAAGTGGCGACGAAACTGCCGCCAAGGAAACTGAACTGGAAATCAGTGGGACCAACGGCTGTGCTCGGCGTGCCGTCACCCGGCAGCGTGAAAGTGCCGATCGTGACCGGGAGATCGACCGGCACCGTAGAAAAGTCGTTGGTGCCGCCCTGGGTCGTCGCGTTCAGCACGGTGAAGCTGGTCCGGGTCAAAAGCGACTGCCCGGTCTCGTTGGCGCCATCGGAGAAGCTGAGCGAGCCGGTGATCGGTGCGGCGCCGGCAGCGCCAGCCCAAGCGACGGCAGCAGCGGCGAGCGCGGCTTTGGCAAGGTGATGCATGGCTTTGTTCCACTGTTGTTTAACGCAATCTAAACGGTGCTATAACGCACGTTAACAATTCCTAACAGCTAAATCGTTAGTAGTCATGGATTAATGCTAACACCTGCACCTGCCTGGAAAGTAGCTGCGACGGGTTAGGCTGCGAGGGGTTAGCAGGACGCAGCACTGCGGACCCAACCGAAACTCGTCTCATAATATAATCAGCATCTCGCCCCGAGCTGTGGCTTGTTCCGAGTAGAGAACGACAGGGATGGTGTCCTGCTTGGGGCTGATCTTGCCAGCATATGTTCGTTTCGACGGGATTTAGCGAGGGCTAAAACAGACTTCGGAAGGCTTGTTGCTGCCGGGTTAAAGGTAAACCTGAAGTTGACCCCGCCCTCATGGAGCCTTTCATGCTTTTGCAGGAGGTATGTTCCATGCCGATCACCTGTCCCCTGTATTCGCCGGAGTTCAGGCAGCAGATCGTTGGCCTGCTCCGTGCCGGCCGCCAGCCGGAGGAGCTTGCCAAGGAGTTCGAGCCGACGGCGGAGTCGATCCGCAAGTGGGTCGCACTCGCCGACAAGCAGCAGGGCCACCGGGGAAAGGAGGGCGACTCTCCCATCCCGAACGCCGACGGCCTGACCCCGACCGAGCGCGACGAGCTGGCCCGGCTGCGGCGCGAGAACAAGCAGCTGCGGGTGGAGCGCCTTGATCCGCTCTGCGGCTCAAGCCTGTCTCGAGCCGCGGCCTGGTTCGCGCGCGCTCAAGCTGCAGCGCAGCGTGAGGGGGCCGTGCCGTCGGGGTCTTCGGGTTCACGAGCGCAAACCAGGCCGCCTTTCCGATCGCCACGATGGCGCACGTCCTTGGCGTGTCAGAGGCCGGCTACTACGCCTGGCTCAAGCGCCCCCCGTCTGCCCATGCCGTGGCTGATGCGGCGCTGCTCAAGCGGGTGCGGACCATCCACGCCAGCTCGCGCGAGACCTATGGATCGCCGCGCGTGCAT
>CAXTFY010000080.1:0-16347 GCA_964243265.1 uncultured Acetobacteraceae bacterium
GTAACGAAACAGGCAGCGCTGCTCCCAGCGTGGCCAGCCCAAAATTCCTCATGCTCCCCAACCCGCTTTATCGCGCGGTGATGAAGAAGAACGGCTCGATGCGGCCGGCTTCACGCCCATCGCGGCATCACCGGCACGATGCTTGCTTATGATCCCTTCAACCCGAGTGCGCCGACGCCGTTCAGGGCGTTGCGCATCGGCTGAGCGGACTGATTGGGGGCTGATCGCTTGAGACTGATCCGCATGGCGGCAAGGCGTCTGCTCGGCGCCATACCGAGCCTGGCCGGAGTGGTGATCATCACCTTCCTGCTGTCGCACGCGCTGCCGGGCGATCCCGCCGTGCTGTTTGCCGGGCCGGCGGCCAATGCCGAGTCGGTCGCGCAGGTGCGGCAGCATCTTGGCCTCGACCAGAGCCTGCCGGTGCAGTTCTTCAGCTACGTGGCCGAGATGGCGCACGGCCACCTTGGGCAGTCGCTGACCACCGGGCAACCCGTGCTGACCGATCTCGTGCAACGCCTGCCTGCCTCGCTCGAACTGACGCTGGCGGCGATCCTGCTGGCCATTGCGGTCGCGGTGCCGCTAGGCGTGGTGGCGGCGTTGCGCGAGGGGTCCTGGGCCGACCATCTATGCCGCAGCACGGTGACGCTGGCGGCCGCCTTCCCGACGTTCTTCGTCGCGCTGCTGCTGGTCTATGTCTTCTACTACATCCTGCGGGTAGCGCCGGAGCCGTTGGGCCGGCTGAACGACGTCTACTACGACGCCCCCGCCACGGTCACCGGCTTCTACCTGATTGACGCCGCCATCGCCGGGCAGTGGACGACGTTTGCCGGCGCGCTGGGGCAGATGGTGCTGCCGGCGGTCTCGCTCGGCCTGTTCGCGCTCGCGCCAATTGCCCGCATCACCCGCGCCTCGATGCTCGCAGCGCTGGGCGCGGATTTTGCGCGGACGGCGCGCGCCTGCGGCCTGCCGCGCCGCAAGGTCGTGGTCACCTACGCGATGCGCAACGCCATGCTGCCCGTGATCAACACGCTCGGCATGGTGTTCTCCTTCGTGCTCGGCGCCAACGTGCTGATCGAGGACGTGTACGGCTGGCCCGGCGTCGGCGCCTACGCGGTGAAGGCCGTGATCCAGTCCGACTACGCCGCCGTCCAGGGGTTCATCCTGATGATGGCGGCCCTCTATATCCTGCTCAACCTGCTCGTGGACGTGCTCAGCATCGCCGCCGACCCGCGCGTGCGGATCGAGGCCTGAACGATGCCCGCTGCCGCCATGCTCCGAGCGACCCGGTACACCCTGGCCGAGAACCGGCTCACCTTCATCGCCTTCGGCCTGTTCACCCTATTGCTGCTGTGCGCCGTGTTCGGCGGTGCCCTGGCCCCCTACGATCCGTTGGCCACCGACATGGCGGTGCGCCTGCAACCGCCAAGCGGCGCACATCCGTTCGGCACCGATGCCCTGGGCCGCGACATCCTAAGCCGGGTATTGGTCGCATCCCGCCTCGATCTCGGCATGGCGGTCTCGGCCGTCGCGGTATCGTTCCTGATCGGCACGGCGCTGGGCGCCATGGCGGGCTATTGGGGCGGCGCCGCGGACGCCGTGTTCGGCCGGCTGATGGACACCATCATGGCGTTCCCGCTGTTCGTGCTGGCGATGGGGATCGTCGCCGCGCTCGGCAACAGCGTGCTCAACATCATCTTGGCGACCGCTGTGATCAACCTGCCGTTCTACGGCCGGTTCGCGCGCGCCGAGGTGAACGTGCGGCGCGACCTCGCCTACGTCGAGGCGGCGCGGATGGGCGGCAACGGCGCCATCCGCATCCTGTCTGGGCACATCGTGCGCAATATCCTGCCGACTATGGCGGTGCAGGCGTCGTTGAACATGGGCTGGGCGATCCTGAACGCCGCCGGGCTGTCGTTCATCGGCCTGGGCGTGCGGCCGCCGACGCCGGAGTGGGGCATCATGGTGTCCGAGGGCGCCAGCTACATCATCTCCGGCGAGTGGTGGACGGTGGTGTTCCCCGGCGGCGCGCTGGTGCTGGCGGTGTTCTGCTTCAACTTGCTGGGCGACGGGCTGCGCGACGTGCTCGACCCGCGGCGGCGCACATGACGGCGCACGCCCGGCTCACTGTGGCCGATGGGGTGTCGCCCCCGAGCGTCGCTTCCCCGCCGCTGCTGAGCGTGGACAACCTGACGCTCGACTTCCGCACCCGGCAGGGCGACGTGCATGCCCTTGACGGCGTGTCGTTCGACGTGCGCCGCGGCGAGATCGTCGGCGTGGTCGGCGAGAGCGGTTCCGGCAAGTCGGTGCTCGCCTACGCCATCATGGGGCTGACGGACGCCGCCGGCCAGGTCCGCTCCGGCCGTGTCACGTTCGCCGGCCGCGACATGCTCGGCGAGACCGCGGCGCAGCTCGCCGACACGCTGGGCCGCGAGATCTCGATGATCTTCCAAAGCCCACGCACGGCGCTGAACCCGATCCGCCGGGTTGGGCTGCAGATCGCCGACGTGCTGCTGAGCCACGGCGCCATGACCCGGCAGCAGGCCCACGCCCGGGCGGTCGCGGCGCTGGCGCAGGTGCGGGTGCCCGATCCGGAACGCCGGTTCGACGCCTATCCGTTCGAGCTGTCGGGCGGGCTGTGCCAGCGAGTGATGATCGCCATGGCGATCGCCTGCGAACCCTTCCTGCTGATCGCCGACGAGCCGACCACCGGCCTGGACGTCACGACCCAGGCCGTTGTCATGGATCTGCTGCAGGACCAGGTGCGGGCGGCGAACACCGCCGTGCTGCTGATCACCCACGACCTGGCGCTGGCTGGCGAGTACTGCGACCGCATGGTGGTGATGCACGCCGGGCACGTGGTGGAGGTCGCACCCGTCGAGCGGCTGCTGCAGCACGCCGCTCACCCGTACTCCGCGCTGCTGCTCGGCGCGACACCGGGCGCCGTCACGCGTGTCGAGGACCTGACGGCGATCCCCGGCGACCTGCCGGACCTGCGCCGGACGCTGCCGCCCTGCCGCTTCCTGCACCGCTGCACCCGCAGCGACACCCGCTGCACCACGGAGCCGCTGCCGACCCGGTGGCTCGCGGAGGGCCACCTCGTCCGCTGCTGGAACCCGCTGTGAGCGCCCTGCTGCAGGCGGTGGGCCTGGCCAAGCGCTACCCCACCCGGCACGGCCTGCTGCATGCCGTGGACGGCGTTGACCTCGACATCGGGCGCGGCGAAAGCGTCGGTCTCGTCGGCGAGTCTGGCTGCGGTAAATCGACGCTCGTGCGCCTGCTGGCCCGGCTGATCGCGCCCACCGAGGGCGCCATCGTGTTCGACGGCCAGGACATTGCGAAGATCACGCTCGGCCGCTTCGTGCACAGCAAGCAGCGTGCCCAAATCCAGAGCGTGTTCCAGGACCCGACCGAGAGCCTGAACCCGGCGCTTACGGTGTTCGGCGCCGTCGCCGACCCGATCCGCCGGCTCGGCCGCCCCGGCAACCCGGCCGAGCTGACCCGGCAGGTCCACGCGGCGCTCTCGCTGGTCGGCTTGCCCGCGGAGATGGCCGGGCGCTTCCCGCACCAGCTTTCCGGCGGCCAGCGGGCGCGCGTCGGCATCGCGCGCGCCGTGGCGCTGCGGCCGGCGCTGCTGATCCTGGATGAGCCGACCTCGGCGCTGGATGTCTCGGTGCAGGCGGTCGTGCTGCGCCTGCTGGCCGACCTGCGGCAGCGGCTCGGCATGAGCTACTTGTTCGTGTCGCACGACCTGAACGTGGTGCGGCTGCTGTGCGACCGGATCGCCGTCATGTACCTCGGCCGCATCGTCGAGCAGGCCCCGGCGGATGCGCTGTTCCGCAATCC
Source organism: uncultured Acetobacteraceae bacterium (assembly GCA_964243265.1). GTDB lineage: Bacteria > Pseudomonadota > Alphaproteobacteria > Acetobacterales > Acetobacteraceae > DASWOJ01. Next base: position 3,844 of record CAXTFY010000080.1, read on the forward strand.
GCGCCACCCCTACACGGCCGCCTTGCTGGCCTCGATCCCTGACCCGGCCCGCCGCGGCCGGCGCCCGTGGCGGCTGGAAGGCTCGGCCACCAGCCCGATCGACCCGGCGCCCAACGCCTGCCGCTTCGCCGGACGCTGCCCGCGCCAGCAGCCGGTGTGCACGGAGAGGATGCCGATGCTTCGGCCGGTCGGCCCCGATACCCGCCACAGTGCCGCGTGCCACTTCGCCGAGACCACGGCGCCCCTCGTTCCCGTCCACGGAGAAGCCGTCGCATGAGCGCCAACTCGGAAATCAGCCGGCTCGACGCCGTCACCTTGGCCCGCCAAATCCGTACGCGCGAGCTGTCGGCCGTGGAGGTGACCGAGGCGGCGCTCGCCCGGATGGAGGCGACCGAGCCGCACCTGCACGCCTTCTGCACCCCGGCGCCCGACCTGGCGCGGCAGACGGCGCGCGCGGTCGAGCAGCGGATCATGGCCGGCGAAGAGGTCGGCCCGCTGGCCGGCGTCCCAGTCGGGATCAAGGACCTGGTCGCCACCAAGGACCTGCGCACGGCGATGGGTTCCCCGCTGTATCGCGACTTCATCCCCGACGAGGATGACATCGTGGTCGAGCGGCTGAAGGCCGCCGGGGCGGTGATCGTCGGCAAGACCAACGTGCCGGAGTTCGGCTACAGCGGCGTGGGCCATAGCCCGATTGCGCCCACCACCCGCAACCCGTGGAACCCGGCGCTGACCCCGGGCGGCAGCAGCGCCGGGTCGGGCGCGTCGGTGGCAGCTGGCGTCACGCCGTTCGCCATCGGCAGCGACGGCGGCGGCTCGGTACGCATCCCGGCGGCGCATTGCGGGTTGGTGGGGGTGAAGGCGTCGATGGGCCGCGTGCCGCTTTATCCCGGCTGCCGCGACGAACGCTATCCCGGCGTGTCGAGCTGGGAGAGCCTAGAGCATATCGGGCCGATGAGCCGGACCGTGGCCGATGCCGCCCTCATGCTGGGCGTGATCGCCGGCCCCGATTCGCGCGACCGACTGTCGATCCCGGCGGCCGATTTCGACTGGCTCGACGCCGCCCGTGCCGGTGACCTCAAGGGCAAGCGGATCGCCTACAGCGCCGACTGGGGCTACGCCGCCGTCGATCCCGAGGTGCGGCGCGTGGTGGCGGAGGCGGTGCGGGTGTTCGAGACCGACCTCGGCTGCACCGTGGAGGCCGCCGATCCCGGCTGGCCCGACCCGTATGAGACGTTCTGGGCCTTGGTCGCGCTGGAAACCGACCTGCGCGGCCTGCGCAGGATGGCGCGGGACCACCGCCATGAGATGTCGCCGCACCTGGTTGCCTTCCTCGACCGCAACTGGACCGCCGAGGAGTTCACCGACGCGATCACCACGCGCAAGGCGGTATGCAACAAGATGTGGCGCTTCATGCAGAACTACGACCTGTTGTTGACGCCGACGCTCGCAGTCCCGCCCTTCCCGCTTTACACGCAGGGGCCGGAGATCATCGACGGGCGCATGGTCGCGCCGACGCAGTGGCTCTGCTTCACCTTCCCGATGAACATGACCGGGCAGCCCGCCGCCACGGTGCCGGCGGGCTTCACCCAGGACGGCTTGCCGGTCGGCCTGCAGATCATCGGCCGGCACCTGGCCGATCAATCCGTGCTGCAAGCCTGTGCCGCCTTCGAGGCCGCCCGGCCCTGGCGTGACCGCTGGCCGCCGCTGCTCGGCGAGCTTGGCCTTTGATCCCGCCCTTCCGGAGACCGTCCCGCATGAGCATCAGCCGCCGATCCCTTCTAGCCGGGTCGATCCTGGCCCCGGTCGCGTTGTCGCAACCGCGCGAGGCACGCGCCGCCACCCCGGAGGACGTGCTGGTCGTGGTCGGCGAGCAGGGGCCAAACTCGCTCGACACCCACGTGCCGACCGCGAACGACTACAGCCGCCTGGTGGCATGGAACGTGTACGACAAGCTCGTCACCCACGGCGTGAAGCAGCTCGACAACGGCGCCATGGGCTACGACGTCAGCGTCATGCAGCCGGAGCTGGCAGAAAGCTGGGACATCAGCCCCGACGGCAAGGCGATTGTGTTCCACCTGCGCCAGAACGCGACGTTCCACGACGGCAGCCCGGTGACGGCCGACGACGTGAAGTGGTCGTTTGACCGTGCCGTCTCGGTCGGCGGCTTCGCCACGGTGCAGATGTCGGCGGGCTCGATGACCAAACCCGAGCAGTTCTCCGCCGTGGACCCGCACACGTTCAAGATCACCTTCGACCGGCCGAACAAGCTGACGATGCCGGACCTGGTGGTGCCGATCCCGGTCGTGATCAACTCGAAGCTCGCCAAGCAGCATGCGACGGCGGCCGACCCCTGGGCGCTCGATTGGGTGCAGCACAACGACGCGGGCGGCGGCGCGTACAGCGTGGCAAGCTGGAAGCCGGGCACGGAGATTGTGTTCAGCCGCTTCGACGCCTGGGTGTCGGGGCCGAAGCCAAAGCTGCGCCGGGTGATCTACCGGCAAATCCCCTCGCCGGGCACGCGCCGGGCGCTGCTGGAGAGCGGCGACGTGGATATCTCGGTCGGCCTGCCGCCCAAGGACTACGCCGAACTCGCCGCGGCCGGGAAGCTGAACGTGGTCGGCACGCCGGTGCAGAACGACCTGCTGTTCGTGGACATGAACGTGCAGATCAAGCCGTTCGACAACCCGAAGGTGCGCCAGGCAGTTGCCTGGGCGATGCCGTACCAGTCGATCATGGACGCAGCGCTATATAAACGCGGCGTGGCGATGTTCGGCGGCGAGGCGGACAAGCCGTACCCGCCGGCCTGGCCGGTGCAGTCGCACTACGAAACCGACCTTGCCAAGGCGAAGCAAATGCTGACGGAGGCCGGTTTTCCGGACGGCTTCAAGACCACCCTGTCCTACGACCTGAGCCAAGCGACGACGCGGGAGCCGATCGCGCTGTTGCTGCAGGAGTCACTCGGGAAGATCGGGGTCGAGGTCTCGATCGAGAAAGTGCCCGGCGCCAACTGGTTCGCGCAGATGGCGGCCAAGACGATGCCGCTGGTGATCACCGAGTTCTATGGCTGGCTGGTGCCGCCCGAATATTTCTACTTCTGGAACTTCGACGGCAAGAACAACGCCGTGTTCAACACCGCGAACTACGTGAACCCGCATCTCGACGCCGTCATCGACGCAGCCCGGTTCGAAGGCGAGACCGCCAAATACGACGCAGACCTCGTGCAGATGAACGACATCGTCATGGGCGACCTGCCGCGCATCCCGCTGGCCCGGCTGCTGTTCGACGTGGCGATGCAGCGCAACGTGAAGGGCTACATCTACTGGTTCCACACCCATCTCGACTACCGCGCCATGTCCAAGGCCTGAGACCTAGCCGCGGTCCGGTGTGCCGCACCTGAATGCCGTCGGTCAGCGCGGAGCGTGAGTTCGTAACCCCGACGATCCGCCGCATTAGGAGCTACTCCGCAGCCACCACGCCCTGGCAGCTTGAAATCTGCCCGGGGCGGGAGTGGCCTTCTCTCCCGCCCCGGGCAGTCGTCGCGCTACGCCCCGGTCGGCCTCGTGGAGATGCTCGTGACTGATGGTCCGTTGATTGTTGTCGGGGCCGGAATCGTCGGTCTCGCCATCGCCTACCATCTCCGGCGGGATGGGGCTGACGTCATGGTCATCGACCGCGACCCGGAGGGCGACCGTGCCTCGCACGGCAATGCCGGCGGCATCGCGGTCACCGAGGTGCTGCCGGCCTCCGTCCCGGGCCTGGCAAGGCAGGTCCCTGGCTGGCTGCTCGATCCACTGGGACCACTGGCCATCCGGCCGCGCCACGCCCCCAGGCTTGCCCGCTGGCTGTGGCACTTCTCCCGCGCGGGGCGTCCTGCCGAAATCGAGCGCATCGCCACCGCGCTGTCAGCCCTGAACAGCCGCGTCTATGACGATCTGATCCCGATGCTGACGGCAACCGGCCTGATGGGGGAGCTGAACCGGCACGGAGCCTTGACGGTTTACGAGAGCCGCAAAAGCTTCGAGGACGACAGCGCCGGGTGGAACTTGAAGCGGCGTCACGGGATCGAGACGGAGGTTCTCGGCAGGTCCGAAGTCCTCGCATTGGAGCCCTCCCTGGGTCCGGTCGTCGAGTGCGGCGTCTTCACGCCCCAGTGGTCCCACATCAACGACCCCAAGCACCTCGTCACCGTTCTGAGGACCTGGCTGCAAGCTCAGGGCGTCGTGGTCATGCCCGGCGAGGTCTCAGCCATCGACGGCACGGACCCGGTGACCGTCAGGCTGATGGACGGCCGCTCCTTCACCACCCCTCGGGTCGTAGTGGCCGCTGGCGCCTGGTCGGGGCACTTGGCCAAGGGACTCGGCGACCGGGTTCTGCTCGAGAGCGAGCGCGGCTACAACACGACGATCCCCGAACCCGGCATCACCCTCGGACGGCAGATCATCTTCGCCGAGCGGAACTTCGTGGCGACCCCTTTAAGCTGCGGCCTGCGCATCGGCGGGACGGCCGAGTTCGGCGGGCTGGACGCCATCGCCGACCACAAGCGCTCCAAGGCATTGGTGAAGCTTGCCTCGCTTTACCTTCCCGGGCTGCACGCAGCGGGCGGTGTTGAATGGGCGGGGCATCGCCCGGCAACCCCGGACAGCCTGCCCGTGATCGGTGCATCACCTGCCAATGCCAACGTGTTCTACGCGTTCGGCCACGGCCATCTGGGCCTGACGCAGGCGGCGACAACGGGCCGGTTGATCGCGGACCTGGTTCGGCGGCGGCCTGCGCCAATCGACCTCACGCCCTACGCAATCACCCGCTTCCATTAGCTCCGGTCAGGACACCCGATGGCCCGTCACACGTTCTTCTGCATCGACGCCCACACCTGCGGAAACCCGGTCCGGGTCGTAGCCGGCGGCGGCCCCATCCTCCCCCACATGAGCATGGCCGACCGGCGCACGCTTTTCGTGCGTGACCATGACTGGGTGCGGCGTGCCCTCATGTTCGAGCCGCGCGGCCACGACGTCATGTCGGGTTCGATCCTGTATCCACCGTTTCGCGAGGATTGCGACCTCGGAGTGCTGTATATCGAGGTGAGCGGCTGCCTGCCGATGTGCGGGCACGGCACCATCGGCACGGTGACGGCCGCCATCGAGGCGGGCCTGGTGGCGCCTCGCCAGGAGGGGCGGCTTGCCATCGACGCCCCGGCGGGCCGGATCGCAGTCGAGTACACCAAAGCCGGCCAATACGTCGAGCAGGTGCGACTGTTCAACGTTGCAAGCTACTTGCACGCCGCTGAGGTGGAGATCGACGTGCCGGGGATGGGCCGGCTGACGGTCGATGTGGCATACGGCGGCAACTACTACGTCATCATCGAACCGCAGCGGAACTGGACCGGACTGGACTCGATGCCGGCCGACCTGATCCTGCGGCTCAGTCCGCTGGTGCGGCGGGCGGCCCAGGACTTGGTAGCGCCGGTGCATCCCAAGGACGGGCGCATTGGCGGCGTCAGCCATGTCATGTGGTGCGACAAGGCCCGCAACCCGCAGGCAACGGCGCGGAACGCCGTGTTCTACGGCGATAGGGCCATCGACCGCTCGCCTTGCGGGACCGGCTCCTCGGCACGCATGGCCCAGTTGGTCGCCAAGGGACGACTGGCCGTCGGTGACGAGTTCGTCCACGAAAGCATCATCGGTTCCATGTTCGACTGCCGGGTCGAGGGGGCGGCACGGGTCGGCAGCCACGCCGCCATCCTGCCGAGCGTGTCCGGCTGGGCCAGGGTCACCGGGCACAACACGATCTACGTCGATGACCGGGACCCGTTGGCGCACGGCTTCCAGCTCAACTGACCCCGCGCGACAGCCTGCCTGGACCGTCCTGTGTAGGTAGAAGCCGAACCTGTCCCGCGCGGCCCCGATATTGCTAGAACGCCGGACGTGCTGGACGCCCGTCCGGACCTGTCATGGAAGGCCGCCCGATGCGCATCGCCCAGATCGCCCCGCTGCACGAAGCCGTCCCGCCCCGCCTGTATGGCGGCACCGAGCGGGTCGTGTCGTTCCTGACCGAGGAGCTGGTGGCGATGGGCCACGACGTGACCCTGTTCGCCAGCGGCGACAGCGTGACCGCGGCCGAGCTGGACGCCGTATGGCCGCAGGCGCTGCGGCTTGATCCCACGATCCGCGACCCCATCGCGCCGCACATGCTGCTGATGGAAGCCGTACGGCGGCGTGCGGACGAGTTCGACATCATGCACTTCCACATGGACTACTGGCCGTTCAGCCTGTTCTCGCGCCAGCGTACGCCGTTCGTGACCACCATGCATGGGCGGCTGGACCTGGGCGAGCTGCAGCCGGTGTTCGACGCCTTCCCCCGCTTGCCCGTCATCAGCATCTCGGACAGCCAGCGCGAGCCGCTGCCGCAGGCGCGCTGGATGGGCACGGTGCCGCACGGCCTGCCGCCGGGGCTGCTCATGCCGCAGGCCGGAGTGCGTCCGGAATACCTGGCTTTCCTGGGCCGCATCGCGCCGGAGAAGGGGCCGGACCGCGCCATCCGCATCGCACGGGCCTGCGGCATCCCGCTGCGCATGGCGGCCAAGGTGGACGATGCCGACCGGCCGTACTACGAGCAGGTCATCCAACCCATGCTGGCCGGCGGCGGCGTCGAGCTGGTGGGCGAGATCACCGACGCCGAGAAGCCCGCCTTCCTGTCCGGCGCGCTGGCGCTGCTGATGCCCATCGGCTGGCCCGAGCCGTTCGGCCTGGTGATGATCGAGGCGATGGCCTGCGGCACGCCCGTCATCGCGTTCAACCGCGGTGCGGCGCCCGAGATCATCGAGCACGGCCGCACGGGCTTCATCGTGGAGGACGAGGCCGGCGCAGTCGCCGCGTTCGCGCACCTGGACCGGCTGCCGCGCGCGGTGGTACGCGCCGCGTTCGAGGCGCGCTTCACCGCCCGGCGCATGGCGGAGGACTACGTGGCGATCTACGGGGACCTTGCCGCCCGGCAGGCTGCGCCGCGCTTTCTGCTTGCGGACGCCGCGGAATGAGCGGGGCGGCATGAGCAGGCGCCGGGTCCGCCGCCCATGACCCAGCAAGCGGCCATGCCGAGCGAGTTCCACATCCCCGCTGCCGCGTCGTTGCAGCCGGGCCGCATGCGCACGCTGAAAAGCGGCGACGCCTTCGGGGTCTTCGACGCAGACGGCGACGTGCCCGGCATCCCCGGCAGCACGGACGGGCTTTATTTCCGCGACACCCGCTACCTGTCCAAGCTCGTGTTGCTGGTGGGTGGGCAACGGCCGGTGCTGCTCAGCTCCACCTTGGGCGACGACAACGCCGAACTGACCTGCGACCTCGCCAACCCCGACCTGTATGCGCCAGATCCGCCTGTGGGTGGCCAGGCTTTGGGTGGCCAAACTTTGGGTGGCCAAACTTTGGGTGGGCAGCGCAACAGGCGGCTCGTCCTGGAGCAGGACGTGCTGCACCTGCGGCGCTCCCGCTTCCTGTGGAACGCCGTGCTGCATGAACGCCTGTCCGTAAGCAGCTTCGCCCAGCTCCCCGCGCAGGTGCGGATCGAGCTGCACTTCGGCGCCGACTTCACCGACCTGTTCGAGGCCCGCGGCATGAAGCGGCCCAGCCACGGCGAGCACTTGGCGCCCGAGTTCACGTCATCAGGGTTCGCAGCGCCGCGCCATGGGGCGCCAAGCGGCCCGGACAGCGTGACGCTGGCCTATGGCGGCCTGGACGGGCGCCGCCGCACGACCCGGCTGCGCTTCGATCCCGCGCCCGCCTCGCTCAGCGCCCAGCGCGCCGTGTTCGAGTTCAGCATCGCGCCCGGTGAAACGCGGCGCATGTTCATCGAGGTCGCCTGCGACGCCGGACCCGCGGCCGAGCCGCCCCGGTACGCCTTCCGGCGGGCGCTGTATCAGTCCCGCCGCCGGCTGCGGCGGGAAAGCTCCCGCGCCGCGGCGGTCGTGACCTCCAACGAGGTGTTCAACGAGGCCATGCGCCGCTCGGTCAGCGACCTGTACATGCTGGTGACCGACAAGGAGACCGGCGCCTATCCCTATGCCGGCGTACCCTGGTTCTGCGCCGCCTTCGGGCGCGACGCGCTGATCACGGCGCTGCAGACCCTGTGGATCGACCCCTCCATCCCCCGCGGCGTGCTGGCCTACCTGGCGAAGAACCAGGCCACCGCGACCGACCCTGCCGCCGATGCCGAACCCGGCAAGATCCTGCACGAGGTCCGCCACGGCGAGATGGCGGAACTGCGCGAGGTGCCGTTCCGCCGCTACTACGGCAGCGTCGATAGCACGCCGTTGTTCGTCATGCTGGCCGGCGCCTACCTGGACCGCACCGGCGACCTGGCGACCGTCGCCGGGCTGTGGCCCAACATCCTGGCCGCCCTGGGCTGGATGGACGGACCCGGCGACCGCGACCGCGACGGCTTCGTCGAATATCATCGGCAGACCTCGGACGGCCTGGCCAACCAAGGCTGGAAAGACAGCTACGACTCCATCTTCCATGCCGATGGCGTCTTGGCCACCGGGCCGATCGCGCTGGCGGAGGTGCAGGGCTACGTCTATGCCGCGCGCCGCGCCGCAGCCGGCATCGCCCGGCGGCTTGGCCATGGCGCGCAGGCGGACGCCCTGGACGTGCAGGCGGCCGCGCTGCAGGCGGCATTCGAGGCGGCGTTCTGGTGCGGGGACATCGGCACCTACGCCATTGCGCTCGACGGCATGAAGCGGCCCTGCCGGGTGCGGGCGTCCAACGCCGGGCACCTGCTGCTGACCGGCATCGCAGCGCCCGAGCATGGCCGGCAGGTCGCGGCGCAACTGCTGTCCCGGCCATTCTTCAGCGGCTGGGGCATACGGACGCTGGCGGCGGGGGAGGCGCGCTACAACCCCATGAGCTACCACAACGGCTCCATCTGGCCGCACGACAACGCGCTGATCGCGCTGGGCCTGGCGCGCTACGGCTGCCGGGTGGAGGCGGCGCGGCTGTTCGGCGCGATGTTCGACGCCTGCCAGGCCACCGACCTGCGTCGCCTGCCGGAGTTGTTCTGCGGCTTCCTCCGCCGCCGGGCGCAGGCGCCGACGGACTACCCGGTCGCGTGCTCGCCGCAGGCCTGGTCCGCAACCGCGCTGCTGGCGATGCTGCAGGCCTGCCTGGGCCTGAGCTTCGACCCGGCGCGCCGCCTGGTGCGCTTCACCCGGCCGATCCTGCCCGAGAGCCTGGACGAGGTGTCGCTGCTGAACCTGGAGGTCGGCGGCGCCTGCATCAGCGTCCGGCTGCGGCGGATCGGCGACGAGGTGGCGATGAACGTGACCCGCCGCACCGGGGACATCCAGGCGGTGCTGGTGAGCTGACCGGCCAGCGAGGCAAGACGGGGAGGTGGCGTGCCTGATCCCTGCTTCCGGCGGCGTTCACGCCTTCGCAAACGCGCTCTAGCCGTCGCCCACCAGGCGTTCGGTCGCACGCCATACCTGTCCGGCCAGCGCCGGGTCCCGCGCCAAGTGGTTCGGCTCGACGATCCCGCGGTCCCTGAAGTACTTGCCTGTCGTGCCCGCCAGCTCCGGCGCCAGCGCCACGTATGACGGCGTGTCGGCGCCCTGCTCCTCGCTCAGCACCCATGGCGCCATCAGCCGCCACGCCAGGCCGATGACCCCCGGCGTCCGTACCAGCCCCGTCGCGACGGTGCCGGGATGCACGACGTTCGCCACGACGCCGCTGCCGTCCAGGCGCCGCGCCCACTCGAACGTCGCCATCATCACCGCCAGCTTGGACCCGCCATAGGCGCGCACCATGCCCCACCGCCGTTCCAGCTCAAGGTCCTGCGGGTCGATGCGGGCGCGGTCGGAGGTCGATGACCCCACCGTGACGATGCGGGACGGGGTGCCGGCCCGCAGCGCCCCTTGAAGCTCGCGCGTCAGCACGAAGGGCGACAGGTGGTTGACCGCCAGCACCATGTCGTGCCCCTCGGCCGTCCGCTCGCGGCGTGCGCGGAACACGCCGGCGTTGTTCACGAGCAGGGACACGCGGGGATGCCGTGCAGCGATCCCCCGGCCGAGCGCCCGCGTGGCGGCCAGGGAGGACAGGTCGGCCAGCATCAGCTCAGGCGTGATCTCGGATTGCTTGGCTATCCAGGCCTGTGCCGCCTCGCCCCGGCTGCGGTCGCGGCCGACCAGCACGACGCGACGGCCCGCCTGCGCCAGCCGGAGCGCAATCCAGCGGCCGATACCCCCGGTTGCGCCTGTGACGACAGCGATCCGAGGCTCCACCGTGCTCGATCCCCTCTCCATCTTCAACGTCGGTATCTTTAACGCCGGGGATCATAAGGGACAGGCACAAAGGATTGCATCAGGCAGGCAAGCCCAAACCCCGGAGGCCACGATGCCAGCCGCGCTGCGGAGGACTAGCCGACAGCCCGTCAGTAAGTGCAGCCCCTCAGCCGCGCGGCCGCGTGAGGGGCAGCCACCACTTCACCGGCTGCGGCCCCTCGACCTCGGGCGCATCCTGCACCTGGTTCGGCTTGGCTCGTGCCGTGCTGGCCCGTCCCCCGGCTTCCGCGCGCGTCGGCGGCTCGCCGGTCGGCGCGGCTTCGGCCGCGGCACGCTGCAGCTCGGCACGCAGCCCCGCCATCGCAGCCTCCCGCTCCTCGATGGCTTCACGGGCCAACCGCGCCGACTGCTCGGCCCGGGACAGGGCCGCCTGGAGGCTGCCGACTCTCGCCTGGGCATCGGCCAGGGCCTGCTCGGCCCGCTGCCGTGCGCCGCGTTCCTCGGTCAGCTCCCGCTGCAGGTCGATGGGGCTGCGGACCGAGACTGGCATGCGCTCGACCGGCACCTCGCCCTCGCGCACGAACCGGTTCCGGCGCTGCGGGGCGGTGTGGGCGGTTCCAGCCGCCGCGCCGGGCCGGCTGCGGACTGGCGGCGTGCTCCTGGTGCCCAGCTTCTCCAGGGCCAGACGCATCCGAACCTCCTCCGACCTGGCCTTGGCGTCGTTGGCCTCGTCGCCCTGAGCTAGGGGCGCGTCAAGGGACCGGGACACGTCAAAAGCAGGCATGGGTCATCGTTCTCCATCAGCCCTGCCAGGTGATCGGACGGTCCTGGCTACGGCCGCTGCTAAAGCATTACGCGGGCGTGTCGCCCGAAACACGCTGGGCAACCGCATAAGGGTTGCAAGCCCGGCGTCGTCCTGTTTACGGCCCGGCCGCTTCTCCTGCAACGCTTGCTGGCTGGACGCACCTGACCAAGCGGAGAGTTCTAATCAAAGATAGCTGCTGGCGGCGGTGTCAGGTTGATGATCGAGGCTGCCTCAATCGACGCTGTAGCCGAGCCGCTCGATGGCGGGGCGCAGGATCGGGATCACCGGCGCCAGATGCGCGCGGTGGCGCCGCCAGCGCTCCAGCGAGCGGTCGTACAACGGCTCGGTGACCTGGGCGTAGCTGGCGGTCGGCGCGTGTCGGCTGTTCTCGTGGAAGCGCAGGTGGGCCGGCTCGAATGGCACGCCCACGAAGTCGAGCATGCGCCGCACCTGGCGCTCCTGGTCGCGCACCAAATCCTCGTAGCGCACGGCCAGGACGCGCGGCGCCGCCTGGGCGCGATAGTGCTCGACCAGGTCGGCGACCAGGGCGTAATGCCGCGCCGCCGTCTCCAAGGTGGCGGCGCAGTTGAAGCCGTGGGTGAGGTTGTTGGAGTAGGCCGACAGCACGACGTCCAGCGGGTGCCTGAGCACATGGATCAGCGGGGCGGCGGGGAAGATCAGCCCGATCAGCCCCAGGTGCATTTCGTTCAGCGGCATCTTGTCGGTGAACAACTTCGCCGTTGGCGGGATGCCGAACTGCTGGGCGCGGCGCAGGTAGTGGTCGCGCAATGCCTCCAGCCCCTCAGAGCGGTCGTCCAGCCACAGCTCGGCCAGCGCGTCGGGATAGGTGAGCGGGCTGTCGAGCAGGCGGGACATGGCGTGCGTCACCTCCCAGACCAGCGGCAGCTCGCCCCCGGCGGCGATGGCCGGGGTCGCGGTCAGCGTCTGCTCGACCAGCGTGGTGCCGGAGCGCGGGAAGCCCAGGATGAACACCGGTTGCGGCAGGTCGTGCCGCACCCTGGCGCGTGGCAGGGTGGCGAGCCGCGGTGCGGTAAAGAAGCCGCGCAGCCGGGCGGCCAGCCGCGTGGCGGTCTGCGCGGCGTATTGCGGCTTGCCCTCTGCCCGCCAGGCGGCGCGGCCGGCGTCGAAGGCGGCGAACGCCTCGTTGTGGCGGCCGGCGCGGTCGAGTAGCCGGCCCCGCTCCATCCACTCCTCGGCCAGCATCTCCGCGCCATCGAGCGTCGCCAGCGCGCCTTGCGTGTCGCCCTGCCGCCCCAGCAGCACCGCCCGCGCCAGGCGCAGGCCGGGGTGGCCCGGCGTCAGGTGCCCGGCGCGGTCGAGCAGCTCGCCAGCGCGGGCGAACTGGTGGTCTGAAGTTGACCCGCCCTCATGGAGCCTTTCATGCTTTTGCAGGAGGTATGTTCCATGCCGATCA
>CAXTFY010000081.1:0-14740 GCA_964243265.1 uncultured Acetobacteraceae bacterium
GCTGTGACCCGCACAGCCAAGCCGGGCAGGGTGTCATCGAATATCAGCCGATCCTTCTGCCCCGGCTCGGACGCCAGGGCTTCTATCGCTTCCTCAGTCAGCTTCACCGATCCACCTTCGCAACATCTGCGGACCCCATGCGGACCCCGCGGCGCGTCGGTTCATGGCATCTCGTGGCGGCTTACAGCAACTAGCAATCGACAGAGGCAGGCAAAATCAGTCTGTTAGCGGTGCTTGTGGCGGCTGGTGGCGTGCCTTGGCAGGTGTTCAACCCTGAATGGCATTCAGGAGGTCAGGGGTTCGATTCCCCTCGGCTCCACCATATTTTCAATAGTTTAGCACATAAATGAGGGCTGTAGCGGACCTAACCGGGAACGCTGCGGACCCCTGCGTAGAATGGCCTAAGCCACAAGGCCGAGGACGCCCCACAGCGGGATGCTCGCGGGATCCCGCTGACCGCGATCCCGAGCACAAGCGTCATATGTTTCAGACCATAGGGCGAGCCTGCCTCATCGCTCAGCAGGCGGTAGGGGGATGCCTCGCTTTGCATAGGCGCTGCCAAATTCTCGCATGAGTGCAACCAAGTCTGGGTTAAGTTCAGATGTCCGCCCTGGGCGTCGGCGCTCCTGCTCCTGGCGCTGGAGCTCGTCATCCTCGCCTTGGAGACGATCTCTAAGAGCCTGGATTTTCTGGTCTAAGGCGGACATTTCGAGTTGATCCATGACTGACCTTTCGCCGCTAGGTTGCGGCTGCGCCGCGATTGTGGCCCAGAACTTAAGACCACCTTAACAGTATCCGTCACGTGGGTAGCCTAGAGCTATCTCGGAGTCTTTCGGATTTGTTAGGGCGAATGGTTGGGCAACGGCCTATTCGCCTCGGGCCGGCGTGACCAAGCCAAGCAAAGGCGCTGCGATATCGTAGTTGAAACCCACCTTCAAAAATGGCCAATTCCTAACAGAACAAAATCTGCCCGCGCCATGTATTTTGTGGAGAAGAAACTATTTATCTACACGCCCGTTTGAGTTAGTGGCAGAACAGTGAACCTGGAGACAGAACGTTGTCCCTCATCGAACTCTTTGCGTTGATCAACCAAATTCGCGCTTCCAAGAGGGGCGTCACCGCCATGGAGTATGCAGTGATCGCGAGTGCTGTTATCATTGCTATCGCGACTTTGGCTAAGACCATCGGCTCCAAGGTGGGCAACTCGTTCAGCAACGTCAGCAGCAAGTTGGGCTAACAGGGCTGCAGGACGCCACTCACTGCGAGACCCCGCTTTCCGTCCAAATGATGCAGCGCCCTGTCCAGGTACCCGGGAAACGCTACCTTGACGGTGCGCACGGCATCCTTGCGGTATCTGTCCCGGTGCGGCGCAAGCGCCAGGCGTTCCCAATAGTCCAGCAGCGACAAGAGGGGCAGTTTGTCGGCAGCGGCCTCGGTTGCAACGCGCTTGCGCTCCGTGTTGCAAATGGCAGCCACGTCCTGCCCCTTCATCGTCCCCCAGGATGCCGCGCGCTGCCTGCCGGGCTGCCTTCAAGCTAATAGCGACCCAGCGGCCGATGGGCACGCGGCAGCGGTGTACTGCCTCCGGAAGAACTTGCCTCCCCGGCCGTGATTCGTAGCGCCAGGCCGGGCAGGGTATCATCGAACACCAGTCGGTCCTTTGCCCGGCTAGCATGTCAGGGCGCCTATGGCTTTCTCAGTCAGCTTTATCAATCCACTTTCGCAACATCCGCGGACCCTTTGCGGCGTCGGTTCATGGCGTTTGACGGCGACTTACGGCAGTAGGTAATCGGAAAAATATTTGATATCAGTATTTTAGCGGTGCTGGTGGCAGCTTGCGGCATACCACTGCGGAGGTTCCTATCTGAATGGCATTTAGGAGGTCAGGAGTTCGACTCCCTCGGCTCCTCCACCCATCCGCTGCAGTTCGGCAGCCTCTCCGCCTGACGGTGGAGGGCTGGGTTGCCCGGCAACGCACACAGCCGCCGCTGGTCGCCCTATGACAACCGCCGTAAATCCGGACCGGTGATGTGGCGCCGTCATTACGATCCACGATTGCGGCGTGACAATCCAGGGACCGCCAGGACCGTCCGTGCTGCTCTGGATTGCCGCGCCGAAGCCGGCTTGCGATGACGGGCGCCGCTAGGAATGCACAGGTCGAAACCATCGGCGGTTGATGTCATCCAGGCGCTGTTGCAGGATCGCTGCTCGGGGGTCAACCTGGACCATAACGCCGATCCTGCCCAGGCCGTGCTTCTCAGCGCAGCTTTGTCGAGAAGCTTTGCGCTGCTAGGACGCGGCGCTGCCTCGCACACTCACCCTGGCTAGTCGGTCGCATAGAGGGGGGCATTCAGCTTTGAGACGAGATTGGAACGAGACCGCGAGGGCGCCGGGCTTCAGCATCCAGCTTGACCCATGACCAGCGCCACGCTGCCCGAGGAGAACCTCACCCACGATCCGCATTGGCAGCGGAACCTTTGGGTCTGCGCATTCGGCTCGTTCACCACCATCGCGGCGATGACTCAGTTGCAGCCGTTCCTGCCGCTGTATGTCGAGGAACTCGGCGTCAAGGACCCGGCCGCCATCGTGCAGTGGTCCGGCGTGGCCTATGGCGCGACGTTCCTCAGCGCCGGGCTGGTGGCGCCGCTGTGGGGCCACCTCGCCGACCGGTATGGGCGCAAGCTGATGCTGATCCGCGCCAGCCTTGGCATGGCGGTGTCGATGTCGCTGATCGGGCTGTCGGACAGCGTGTGGCACCTCGTGCTGCTGCGGCTGCTGGCGGGGCTGCTGGGCGGGTATGCGTCGGGATCGATGGTGCTGGTGGCGACGCAGACGCCACGGGAGCGCTCGGGCTGGGCGCTTGGCACGCTGTCGGCCGGCATCATGGCGGGCAACCTGGCGGGGCCGCTGATCGGCGGGCTGCTGCCGCCGCTGATCGGCATCCGCAACACGTTCTTCCTCGCCGGTGCCGTGATCTTCACCGCGTTCCTGGCCACGGTGTTCCTGGTGAAAGAGCGCCGGCGTCCGCCGAAGGCCCGGGCGGCGGGCGGCGGCGGCTGGGCGGCGGTCCCCGACAAGCGCCCGGTCATCGCCATGCTGATCACCGGGCTGCTGCTCCTGGTGGCCAACATGTCGATCGAGCCGATTATCACGGTTTATGTGCAGCAGCTCGTGCGCCAGGCGGACCAGGTGACCGCCGTATCCGGCGTGGTGATGGCGACGGGCGCCCTGGGCAGCATCCTGTCGGCATCCCGCCTGGGGCGGCTGGCGGACCGGGTCGGGCATTGGAACGTGGTGGTCGTCGGACTGCTGGTGTCCGGCGTGTTGCTGCTGCCCCAAGCCTTCGTCACCGCGAGTTGGCAGCTTGTGGGCCTGCGCTTCCTGATGGGGCTGTCGCTGGGCGGCCTGCTGCCGTGCATCGCCGTGGTGATCCGGCAGAGCGTGCCGGACGGGATCGCGGGGCAGGTGCTGGGCTACTCGGTCTCGGCGCAGTATGCGGGGCAGGTCATCGGACCGCTGCTCGGCGGCTTCGTCGGCGGCCGGTTCGGGATGCGCGCGGTGTTCCTGTGCACGTCCGTCCTGATGATCGCGGGGGCGGCCCTGAACTGGCGGGCTGGCGCGGCGGCACGGCGGGCGCATTCCGGCGCCGGGCTGCGCCGGCAGGGAGTCCCATGACGGGCATGCCGCCTCGCCTTGGCCGCTCCGCCCGGCAAAGCAACTCCGCCTCCCTTGGTGTGCCCGGTTTGCCGCCCTCTCGCCCGTCCCCTCCCGCTCACCCGTCATTGCAAGGAGCGTTTGCGACGTGGCGCTCCAGGAGGGCGCAAAGCCAGAACCCCAGCCCGTGCCGCCCTGGATTGCCACGCCGCAAGCGCGGCTCGCAATGACGGCGGCCAACCCGGCGCAACGACGTCAAGGATAAGCAGGCGGCGGTTGGCATCAGGCCCGCGCCGTCTGCAGCCGCCAGGCCGCATCAGGGGCATAGGCAACAATTTCCCGCCTGACACCCAACGCAGCACAGGTCTTCCATGACGCCGCCGATAATTAGCTGATCCCTTCTTATTGCCGTCCCACCCCTGTTTCGGCTTGCCGAGGTCTCCCTTTTCCTGTGGACCTTGCTCTCAACCCACGGCCCAACCGCCGCGAACACTGGACCGGACCCGTAGCATGAACGCCATCCCCGCCCGCCCTGCCGCCATACCCCCGCCCGACATGCTCTGGTTCCTGCCCACCGGGGGCGACGGCCGCTACCTCGGCTCTGCCGCAGGTCAGCGGGTGGCCGACAACCGCTACCTCCGCGGCGTTGCCCAGGCGGCCGACCAGCTCGGCTTTCATGGTATCCTGCTCCCCACCGGCAACGGCTGCGAGGACGCGCTGGTCACCGCCGCCAGCATCGCCCCCTTTACCGAGCGCCTGCGCTTCCTCGTCGCCATGCGCCCCGGCCAGGTTACCCCTGGGGAGGCCGCACGCCAGTATGCCGCGCTGGACCGACTGACCGGTGGCCGCCTGTTGGTCAACGTCGTTTGCGGCGGCAACCCGGCCGACCTCGCCGGCGACGGCCTGAGCCTTGGCCACGATGAGCGCTACGACCAGGCCTCGGACTTCCTGCACATCTGGCGCGGCCTGATGGCCGGCGACACCGTGCAGTTTAAAGGCAAGCACCTGTCCTCCAACGGCGGCAGGTTGATGTTCCCGCCCGTGCAGGCGCCGCATCCGCCGCTGTTCTTCGGCGGTTCCTCGCCCGCCGCCCATGCGCTGGCGGCGGCGCAGGCCGACGGCTACCTGACCTGGGGCGAACCCCCCGCCGCGGTCGCCGAAAAGATCGCCGACGTCCGCACCCGTGCCGCCGCGCATGGCCGCACGCTGCGCTATGGCATCCGCCTGCACCTGATCGTGCGCGAGACCGAGGGCGAGGCCTGGGACGCCGCCCGCCACCTGATCCGCCACCTGTCCGACGACACCATCGCCACCGCCCAGCGCAAGCTCGCGACCGAGAGCGATAGCGAGGGCCAGCGCCGCATGCTCGCCCTGCACGGCGGCTCCCGCGAGCGGCTGGAGGTCGCGCCGAACCTGTGGGCCGGCGTCGGCCTGGTACGCGGCGGCGCCGGCACCGCGCTGGTCGGCGACCCAGAAACAGTGGCCGAGCGCATCCGCGAGTACCAGGCGCTGGGCATAGATACCGTGATCGCCTCCGGCTACCCGCATCTGGACGAGGCCTACCGTGTGGCCGAGCTGCTGTTCCCCGTGCTGGGCGTTCAGCGTCCCGGCGCGACCTACGGTGGCCCGACGCTGTTGACTGGTGGCGGTTCCTTCATGACCACCGGGCCAAGTCCCGCTGCCCCTAAGCCTGGGGAAATCATGCACGACGGCTTCGCTCCGCCCGTGGCGGCACGCTAGGGTCGGTCGCATGAGCCAGGCCCTCGGCTTCGCCGCACCCCTGCGGCGTCCGCTCCACGCGTGGCGGTTCAACGGCATGGCGCTACGACGCTATGCCTCGGCCATCGCGCTCCTGCTCGCCTGGGAGGCGCTGTCGCGCGCCGGCGTCATCTCACCCCGCACCATCGCCGCTCCAAGCGCCATCCTCGGCAGCGCCTGGGATTTGACCATCACCGGGGAGCTGCCGGCGAACCTGCTGGTGTCCTTGGCCCGTGTCGCTGCCGGGTTCGCCATTGGGGCGGTGGCAGGAATAGTGCTCGCGACCCTCGCCGGCCTGTCCCGCCTGGGCGAGGACGTGGTGGATGCGCCGATGCAGATGCTACGCACCCTGCCGTTCCTGGCGCTGGTGCCGCTGTTCATCCTTTGGTTCGGCATCGGCGAGCTGCCGAAGATCGCGTTGGTGGCGCTCGGGACGGTGTTCCCCGTGTACCTCAACCTGTTCGCCGGCCTACGCGGCGTCGATCCGAAGCTGGTGGAGGCGGCGCAGGTGTTCGGCCTGGGCCGGCTGGCGCTGATCCGCCGGGTGATGCTGCCCGGCGCGCTGCCGTCCTTGCTGACCGGCCTGCGTTATGCACTTGGGGTGTCGTGGCTCAGCCTGGTGGTTGCCGAGCAGATCAACGCCAACGCGGGGATCGGCCACATGATCAACGACGCGCGGGATTTCCTGCAGACTGATGTGATCGTGGTGGGGCTGCTGGTCTATGCCTTGCTGGGATTGGGCGCCGACGCCCTTGTGCGCATGGTCGAACGCCGGGCATTGCGCTGGCGGCCAGGGTTGGCACAGGGCGGCTCGGCAAGTCGGGGCGTGCAGGGTAGAAGCCTGGTGAAGCAGGGCGCACGATGACCCCCTCCGGCGTGCATATCCGCGGCCTGACTCGGCGGTTTGGCGAACGCGCGGTGCTGGACCAGTTGGACCTGGACCTGGCGCCGGGCAGCTTCACCGCGTTGCTTGGCCGCAGCGGCTCCGGCAAGACGACCCTGTTGCGCACCTTGGCCGGCCTTGATCCGGCCGAGGGCGTCACCGTCCCACGCCCCACCACGGTCGTGTTCCAAGAGCCTCGGCTGCTGCCCTGGGCGCCGGTGTGGCAGAACGTGATGCTCGGCCTGGACGGCCCTGATGCGCGCAGCCGGGCGGCGAACGCCTTGCAGGAGGTCGGCCTGGCCCGGCATGCCGACGCCTGGCCGCTGACGCTGTCGGGTGGCGAGGCCGCACGGGTCGCGCTCGCACGCGCCCTCGTACGCGCGCCGCGGCTGTTGCTGCTCGACGAGCCGTTCGCGGCGCTCGACGCCTTGACCCGCCTGCGGATGCATACCCTGGTGCTGGATCTGTGGCGCCGTCATGGCCCGGCGGTTCTGCTGGTGACGCACGACGTGGACGAGGCCCTCGCCCTGGCCGACCGCGTGCTCGTGCTGGAGAACGGCCGCATCGCCGCCGACCTACCGGTCGATCTACCCCGCCCCCGGGAGGCTTCGCCGGTCCGCGCCGGCCTGCGGCGGCAGTTGCTGGGCGCCCTGGGGGTCGGCGAGGAAGTCGCGTGACAGGCGTCGCGCTGGGGCGGCGCGCGGCGGTATTGGGCCTGGCGGCAACGGCGGCGGCACGGCCGGCTGTCGCAGCCGGGGTGCTGCGGATCGGCTATCAGAAGAGCGGCTCCCTGGTGATCCTGCGCCGCCAGGGCACCCTGGAGGCGGTGTTCGCCCCACGCGGCGTCGCGGTCTCGTGGGTCGAGTTCCCGGCGGGGCCGCCCTTGCTGGAGGCGCTGAACGCCGGGGTCATCGATTTCGGAGCCACGGGTGACACGCCGCCGATCTTCGCGCAGGCTGCCGGGGCGGACCTGCTCTACGTCGGTGCGCAGCCAGTGCGGGTGGACAACCAGGCCATTATCGTGCGCGAGGGTGGGCCAGTGCATGACCTGGCGGGCCTGCGTGGACGCCGGGTGGCCTACACCCGTGGGTCCAGCGCGCATAACATGGTCGTGCAGGCGCTGGCGCAGGCTGGGATGGTGCCGGCCGATATCCAATCCGTGCCGTTGCAGCCGTCCGACGCATCGGCGGCGTTCCGGGCGGGCGCTGTGGACGCCTGGGCCATCTGGGACCCATTCCTGGCCATAGCCCAGGCGGACCCGGACACCCGGGTATTGGTGCAAGCCGCTGACGTTGCGCCCAGCAGCAGCTTCTTCTTGGCCCGCCGCGCCTGGGCCGTGCAGTCGCCGGACCAGGTCCTGGCTTTGCTGGATGCCATCAACGGTGCTGCCGCCTGGGCGGGCGCTCACCCGGACGAGCTGGCCGGGATGATGGCGGAGGTGACGGGCGTGCCACTGGCCGTGCAGCGGGTCGCCGCTCCGCGCGGGGTATACGGGGTGCAGCCGATGGACGCCGGGATCATCGCCCAGCAACAGGGAGTTGCGGACACCTTCGCGCGGCTGCGGATCATCCCGGCCCACATCGACGTCCGTCAGATTGTCTGGATGCCGCCGGGGACCTGAGCGGCGCCGGCCTGGAACATGATGCGCCGCGACGGGCCACATCAGGCCGGTCGTCAACTGGCGGGCCGAACCGCTGGTCGGCACCTGCGTGATCGTGGGCCTGATTGGTGTCATCACCTAGACGGGCCTGGCTGTCCGGTGCGAACTGGATACCAGGTCTTACCTCAAGGGCACTCGCGTCTTCGGTGCGGACATGGTGGCCCCCAACATCTACCGCGACCCGTTCCATGCCGAGTGGTACTGCATCATCCAGCCGCATGATACCAATGGCTTCTGCTCTGACTGGTTTGCCCGCCTCCCGTCCGTCATTGCGAGGAACGCTTGCAACGCGGCGATCCCGGGGCCATTAGACCACAGTGCAGCCTATGCCGTGCCGAAGCCGGCTCGCAATGACGGTGCCTGGACGCCGGCTGATCCGATGCAGCATCATAAGGGCCAGAGCGGAGGGCCGGTGGTATAAGCCCATCCTAGCTGCTGCCGATCAGGATGCCGATCCCCAGCACGATGGCGCCGCCCAGCATGACCTTGGCCGCCGCCGACAACGGGGACGTGTCCATGTAGCGCCACTGGATCCAGGCGATCGTCAGCAGCTCGAACACCACGACGACGCCGGCAACGCCCGTGGCGGTCCAGAAGTCCGGGATCAGGTAGGGCAGGGTGTGGCCGATGCCGCCGGCGATGGTCATCAGCCCGCATACCAACCCGCGCAGATACGGCGTGCCGCGCCCCGACAGCTTGCCGTCGTCGGCCAGCGCCTCGGCGAAGCCCATCGACACCCCCGCGCCGATCGAGGCCGCCATGCCCACCAGGAAGGCGTTCCACGAATTGTGCGTGGCGAACGCCGCCGCGAACACCGGTGCCAAGGTGGACACCGAGCCGTCCATCAAGCCGACCAGGCCGGGCTGCACGATCTGCAGCACGAAGCGGCGGCGGGCGTTGTCGTCCTCCTTGATCCGGCCCTCAGTCGGCGGCGTGGTCTCGTCGATCTGGTCGGCGGTCTGCTCGTGCGCGGCCTCGGCCACGGCCAGGTCGCCGAGCACGTTGCGGATCGTCGCATCCAGGGTGCGGCTGGCGGCCTGGTGGTAGAAGCGGCTGGCGTTGGCCTCCATCTGCCGGGCCTGGCGGCGCATCGCCTCGGGACCCAAGGGCTTCATCAGGCTGGACGGGCGCTCCTGCAGCAGGCCGCGCACGTCGGCGGCGTCGATCTTGGGGATGGCCTCGCCGAACTTCGCCTGGAACAGCTCGATCAACTGGCGGCGGTGGCCGGTCTCCTCCTGCGCCATCTCGGTGAACATGCGGGCGGTGTCGGGGTAGTCGGCGCGCAGGGTCTCGGCAAACCCGGTGTAGGCCAGGCTGGCCTGCTCCTCGTTGCTGATTGCCAGGGCGAGGATTTCGGCGTCACTGAGGTCCTCGATGTGCCGGCCGCGCCGCATCCAGGGGGTGGTCTTCTGGCTCGTCTCGCTCAATGGGTGCGCTCCTGTTGAAGGGGTGGGGTCCGCGGCACGGGCCGTCCCTGACATGGTGGGTATTCAGACCTGCGTAGGACCTTTGATCCCGTCGAGACCATGCCCTTGCCGTGGCAGCTTCCGCCGGGTCGGGCGCAGTGCCCGGTGCGTCAGCCGCGCGGCAGCATCCGGGCGAGCACGCCGTCGTGCCACAGGTAGCGGTGGACCAGCGCCGCCGAGGCGTGCAGCCCGGCCAGCGCCAGGATCATCCAGCCGATGGTGGCGTGCACGTCCTGCACCTGGTCTGGCAGTTCCTTGTTGCCGGGATCGTAGGCCGGCAGGCTGAACAGGTTGAAGATGCTGTCTCCCCGCGTCCAGGTCAGGAACATGCCGGCCAGCACCATGGCCCCGAGCAGGGCATACAGGCCCCAGTGCGTGCCCTTGGCGACCACGTTCTTCAGCGCGGTGTCGTCGGCCAGCGGCAGGCGGCGCCCCCCGGTCAGCCGCCAGATGACCCGCCCGGCCAGCAGCGCCGCCAGCACGACCCCGAACGTGATGTGGACCGAGCGCGCATCGACCCGCAGCGGTCCCCGCGGGAACCAGTCGATGGTCTGGGCGCCGAGCCACTGCGTGACGACCAGCAGGGCGATCGCCCAGTGGAAGAACATGGTCAGGGGGTCGTAGCGCTTTGCGCCGGTGCTGACGGGCTGCATGTCGGATCTCCTGCGGGTCGTCGATTAACGGACCGGCGGCGTGGGCGTTCGCCTCAATTACAGCACCAGCGCGATCTTCGTCCTTTCACAAGGGACGGCGTGCTCACAGGGCCGCATCGCAGCCGAGCAATGGCCGGCAAGCCAATGCCGACGACAGCACCGGCTGCAATCGTCGCGGCCTGCAGCAGAACTGACCACGCAAGGGGCCGGACGCCTGCGGCTGAAAAGGCGGTCCCTGTCCAGACAGCCTCATAGACTATGGTTTTCGTGCCTGATCCAGCAAACCCATGCGGGCGGGCCAGCATCGGTGCGGACGCCGCGACGGGTCTGGGCGCCGCAGCAAGTCGAGCAGGACGGGCATGTGCGCCTGAGTGCCAGGGTTGCCGCTGCCTGCCGGGCAAGGGAACTCACGAAGCGGCAAGCATCCTTTGCAAACGCGCAATCGCGCCAGGCATGCCGCGCACCTGCATGACCCGGCCGTTGGCGTCGTAGTCCTCAAACAGCACGCGCCCGGCTTCGTATACATCACCAAGCAAGCCCTGCTTCGCATACGGCAGCACGATCTGCTCCTCCACCATCGAGGCTTCGAAGAATCCGATGATCGCCTCACGCAGGGCGGCGACGTCCTCGGGTGACTTCGCGGAGAGGAGGATGGCCTCGGGATGCTTTTCGCGCAGGGCGGCGCGGGCGGCCTCGCTCACGCGGTCGATCTTGTTAAGCAGCAGGCGCGAGGCGACCACCTCGCCGCCGACCTCGCTCAGGACGTTGCGGCTCACCTCGAGCTGCGCCTCATACGTCGGGTCCGACGCATCGACGACGAACAGCAGCAGCGACGCTTCGAGCGCCTCGGCGATCGTGGACCGGAACGACGCGACGAGGTCGTGCGGCAGGTGCTTAATGAAGCCGACGGTGTCCGAAACCAGCACGCGCGGCCGGGTTTCCGGCTGCAACGCGCGCACCGTGGTGTCGAGCGTCGCAAACAGCTTGTCCTCGACCAGCACCTCGCTGCCGGTGAGCGCGCGCATGAGCGACGACTTCCCGGCATTGGTATAACCGACCAGCGCGACCCGAAGCTGATCGCGGCGCGCCGACCGGCGCTGGTCGTTGTCCCGCTGGATGTCCTCCAACTGCCCCTTGATCTCCGCGAGACGGTCGCGGACTTTGCGGCGATCAAGGTCGAGGTTGGTTTCGCCCGCACCGGAGCCGCGCTGCCGCCCGCCGCCCGCCACGGACTCCCGCAGGCGCGGCGAGACGTAGCGCAACCGGGCCATCTCCACCTGCAGCTTCGCCTCCTGGCTGTGCGCATGGCGATGGAAGATCTCCACGATCACGCCGGTCCGGTCCAGCACCTGGGCGCCGGTCGCCATCTCCAGGTTGCGTGCCTGGCTGGGGGAGATCTCGTGATCCACGATCACGAACTCCGGCTTCGCCGGCGCGTCTGGATTGGGTTCGGCCTGCCGGGCCTGCGGCGTCTCGCCGGCACCCTCGAAGCGTTCGCGCGCCTTCGACTTCTGCGGGGTGGCCAGGGACCTGACGACGCCCGTTCCGCCGGTCATCGCCGCAAGCTCCTCTAACTTGCCCTTGCCGAGCACGGCTCCGCCGCCGCTCCCGTCGCGGCGCTGCGACAGCGTGCCGACGACCTCATAGCCAAGTGTCTCGACCAGGCGGCCCAGCTCCTCCAGGCTCGCCGCGTAGGCCGCATCATCGATGCCTGGGGCCTGGATGCCGACAAGGATCGCACGCGGCACAGGCGGTTTGGTTTCCATGTGCAAAACTGTAGCACGAGTCACGCCGAGGAAGGCTCCCGGCCGCGGCACCGCACGGCAGGCTTGTCAGCGAAGCATGCAGGCGCCTGGGCATGGATAGCGGCACCGCTCGCGCCCTTGCTGCGGCGTCAGCCGGGCGAAGTCAGCCGGCAATGACGCTGGCGACGGCGCCCAGGCCGGCCCGGTTTCCGGCGCGGCTGGTTGCCAGCCTAACCTCCATGCGGACCTTCCACAGCCATAGTGGCACGGCTATCGTGCGGCCCAGGTGATCAACCAGGGAGAGGTCGCACCGTGAACATTGATTGGAAAGCCGAGGCCAAACGTCCGGTGACGCTCGCGCTGGCTGCCCTGGCCCTCGTGGGCTGGATCGTTGCGGTCGCGCAGATATCGTCGATGTCGTCGCTACGCGCCAGCACCTCGGCGCAGGTGGGTGACCTCACGGCATCGCGGCAGCAGCTTGCCACGGAACTCGACCAGCAGCAGAAGGCCTCCGGCACCCTCGCAGACCTGCAGAACAAGACTGCCGAGGCGAACGCGGCAGCCAGTGCGGCCACGCAGGGCCGCGACACTGCGGCGACCCAGCTTGCGGAGACGAACAAGGCGGCCGAAGCCGCCAAGACCAGCCTCTCCGCGACTCAGGCCGACCTGAAGGCAGCGACGGAACAGCTCGCGCAGCAGCGTGCCGCCGGCACCGACGCGGCGGCCAAGCTGGCGCAGAGCAAGGACGCGGCCGGCAAGCTCGACAGCGACGCGGCCGCCCGCAGCCAGGAACTGGCCGACGTGAGCAAGCGGATCGACGCCGCCCACGCGCAAGAGGCCGAAACGCGGCAATCGCTGGCGCAGCTCACGCAGGAGGCGGCCGGCCGTTCTGCCGACATCGCCAAGGCCGAAGCGGCGCTGCGGCAAACCCAGGAGGCCGCTGTCCAGGCGGAGGCCGGGATCGTCGAGACGCGGACGCAGGCCGACCGCCTGACGGCGCAGCAGGCCGACGCACAGCAGCAGTTGGCCTCGCTGCAGCAGCGACTACCCGCCGCCCAGGCCGAGGCCGAGGCGGTGCAGAAGCAGCAGGCTGACGCGGCCGCTCAGCTCGACCACGCGGCGCAGCAGGTGACGGCCGCCGAGCAGCAGCTCAAGGCGATGCAGCGGCAGGTGGCAGACGCAAAAGCTGGGGCGGATGCAGCGGCGTCGGATCGCGTCAAGGCCCAGGGCGACCTGCTGCAAATCCAGCAACAGGTGGCGCAGGCGCGCAGCGAGGCTGCGGATGCTGAAGCAAGACTAGCCTCCTTGCGGCAGTCGATTGAGAGTCAATTGGCTACCCCGGCCCAAACCGCTTCCCCGGCTGACCTGCCGAAGCGGGAGTAGGGTCAGCGTTTATGCATGTTTCCGGCGTTGGCTAGGGCCGCCCGGGTAGCCTGACCCCGAGAAACCCGCAAGATCGCTTGCCAGGATTACAGACCGGTCACCAAGCTGGGAACCGGACGGGTCAGCATGATGCCAAGCATCACGCCTCGATCTAGTATCCCTTTGAGGTCATCGCCCTTGTGGTGCTCTGGCTCCAACGGCGCACGCTAAGCCTGTATGGCCTGTCCGGGATGGTTGCCGTGCACGGCATCGTGTTCAGCCATGATGGCTAAACTCCCGGGCGATCCGCCCCGGGCTGGGCATGGCACCGCGGCACCGGACCCAGCCACTCCTTCAACAACAGGTCGGAGCAACCTCACCAAGGCATCAAAGGCCAATCCGGCCTATACGCAGCTTTAGTTGCCCCAGCTCAGCTTCCTGGTCTTATCGAGGTTATGACCAACTGCGCCGCTGTCTCCGATCCCGCCACAACCAACGCATCCCTGCCGACCGCGGCCGCCTCCGACGCTCCACGGCCGCGTCGGCCACCCTGGAAGCCGCGTGGCGGGATGTCGATGCCCGCCCGAACACGAACCTGCAGCTTACTGGCACGAAGCCCGCTCGCGCACTCAGTGCGCCAGCGGATCGGGCCGGAGCTGGATGTGGAACACCCGCGGGCGCTCGCCCTTGCCGGTTTCGTTGTGGAACATCGCGCGGGTGCCGTTGGTCGTCCACAGCCCACGGCCCTTCCAGCCAGTGTTCGGATCGTCGATACGGCCGTCAACGTTCTTGCTGAAGAAGCCGGCCGGGTAGGGCACATGGAACTGCAGGAACTTGCCATCGACCAGGGCAGTGATCGCCTCGCCGCCATTGGTCATCGCCATGGGCACGTTCTCACCCAGGCCGAACGTGTTGTAGCGGTCCACCCACACGTAATAGGCGTGGTTGGCGCTGCCCGACGGATCGACGCCCGCGAACTGCGGGCCGGGGAAGCGGTACAGCGTCCACCCCTCGACGCATTGCAGCCCCGTCGCGGCGTTCGGGCCGGTCAGCGGCGCCTGGCACTTGGACCGGTCGAAGCTCGCCAGATGCCCGCTGGACAGGGCGGCCCATACGATCCCCTTGGTGTCCACGTCCGTACCGCGCAGCCCATATGAACCCGGCGGCGGCTGGAACAACTCCGTCAGCCCGGTATGCACCGGGTCAGCCCCGGGGATGAAGTGCACGAGGTAGCCGGGCTGGTCCATGCGGGAGAACCCGACATCCATCGACTGGCCCCAGACCGTGTCGTCCACCGGGCTTGGCTGCACGCCGTAGATGCCGGCCAGCACGCGCTTCTGCTTCGCCGGGTCGACGGGTTGGTCGGTCTCGACATACTCGCCACGCTTGCCCCAGCCCGGCACGTCCACGATCATCGGCGACCAGCCCTGCGACGCCTCGGCATCGTGGCTGGCCAGGAACTTCTTGGTGTCCAGCCAACCGATCGCCGGGGCGGACGGCGACCCGGCGCTGGTCCACAGCGTGTTGTCCGCATCGTGGCCGAAGTACAGGTGCTGCGT
>CAXTFY010000081.1:14840-16177 GCA_964243265.1 uncultured Acetobacteraceae bacterium
TCGTCGCCCCAGAACACCGAGGTGCCCTTCGGCTCGTCCAGCGAACTGGGCGTGCCCGGCCGGTAGGGGTGCGTGACCGTCCACGTCTTGTTGGCGACCGGGTCGAGCACCGGCACGTTGTCGGTCGACTCCTCCGGCGAGCCATAGATGTAGCCGTTGGCGTTGACCGTGGGATGCCGCTTATCGGTCGAGATCGCGTCGTGCATGTAGGCCGTGGGCGCGCTCCAATCCCACAGGCTGACGACCATGTTGCGCTCCAGCCCTGCCGGCCGGTCCGGATGGGAGGCCGGCAACTCGCCCGCCGCGATCCGATCCGTCCAATCGGCATACAGCGACAGGCCCTTATCGGGACCGAGCTGGGTGATCGCCAACGCCATGCCGATCATCGCCTGACCCGACTGGATGCGCCGGGCCCACATCTCGGTCGAGTTCGGGAACTCGCCCAGTTCTTTCACGTGCGGCGAGCGGATGTTCTCGCTGCCCAGCGCATGGCAGGACTGGCAGGAGTTCTTGACCGTATCGATCCAATTGCCCTGTGTCCGCAGGATGGGCGGGATGCCGTTGCCCTCGTCGCCAGTGCCAGGGAACTGGTCGGCGGCCGGGATGTGGAGCATCGAGTACCAATACATGCCCGGATAGTACTTCGCGGCGGCAGCCGGCGTGGGTGCAGGCGTGGCGGCGAGATCGAGCGTCTTGCCGGGCTGGCCATCGACCCGGGGCGAGTCGACGAGGCCGTAGCCCCGCACCCACACCTTGTATTTCGCGGCGGGCAGGGCCGGGATCACGTATCGCCCGGCATCGTCGGTCACGACGATCTTGGCAAATTTCGTGGGCAGGTCGGTTGTTTCCGCGATGACCCAAACGCCAGCTTCCGGCCCGTGCGGGCTGGTCACGGTGCCGCCGATGTCCGTGGCGCCAATGGCGACTGATGCCGGCGCCGGCGCGGTCTGCCCCCAGGCCATCGGCGGCGCGAGTGCGAGCAGCCCTGCAAGGATCGTAGCCGACAGAAGCCGATTGCGCGTGACGTAAGACATGGCGTTCCCCCTTTTTGAGGCGGCGCCACGGCCATTCTGATGCGGCCGCAACCGATGGCCTCGGTTAGCATTGCGACAGAAAATGGACCGCCGGCGCGACGATGGCAAGCATCGGCTTGCCGCTGGTCCTGACCGGACGCCTGTTCCGGCGATTTCGGACAAGGGCGTCATCGACATTGCCATTGGGGTCAGGCCGCCGTGTCGGCGGCGGTGTTGCACGGTCATCGAGACGGGCGCTATCGACCGGGGGCGGGGCTGGCGCCGTGACCTGCTGAGGCTGCGGCCCACAAGGAAAACGAGCGG
>CAXTFY010000082.1:0-1845 GCA_964243265.1 uncultured Acetobacteraceae bacterium
CGGCGCACCGGGCAGGGCGGCGGGAGATCAATGACGAGGCGCTCCAACTGCTGGACCAGGCGCTGCAGGTGGTCACCGCGGGCTGCTGAGCCTACGCCGAGGGAGGGCATGCCGTTCGCGTCCCTGGCCGTCCGCGGCGACTTGGGTACAGCCCCTGGATAGCCGCGTCGCAAGCGCCTCCCGCAGTGACGGACGAGGGCTGGGCAGAGCAACGACCGGCCAGGAGAACCCGGCGCTAGGCCGCCTGCACGCTCCAGAATGTCGCGAACCCGTTCAGCACGCCGGTGAGGCCCGCGCGGTGAGCGGTGGGTTGGAAATACTGCCCAACCGGGTAGTACGGAACCTCCTCGAACGCCAGTGCCTGGATGTCCCGCGCGATGCGTTGCTGCGCCGGTTCGTCCGCCGCATCCAGCCAGGCGCGGCGCAGTGCCTCCATCCGCGAGCTGCCGTACCACCCGGGGTAGCTGGCCGGGCCGGTGGCGCGCAGGCCGGCATGGCCGGTCGGGTTGAGCCAGTCCATGCCCTGGAAGTTGGCGACGTAGGCGCTCCAGCCGCCCTCCGCCACCGGGCCACGTAGCAGTTGCCGGGTCTGGACGGCACCGAACTCCATCGCGGCATACTCGACGTTCAGCCCGGCCTTCTGCAGGCAGTCCGCCGCCACGTCGCCCAGCGGCTTCTGCGCCAGCGAGTTGGCGGGCACCATCAGCACCACGCGCTCGCCGGCATAGCCTGCCGCCCTCACCTCCTGCTGCACTCGGGCATAATCGCGCGGGGCGGTGAACGCCTCCAAGCCGACATCCGACGCCATCGGCGTGCCCGGCGTGAAGAAGCCCAGCGGCGTGTGCTGATAAGCCGGGTCGGCGCCCACCACCGCATCCATGAACGCCGCCTGGTCGATGGCCCCCAGCAGCGCTCGGCGCAGGGCCGGGTTGTCGAACGGCGCCTGCAGGTGGTTGACCCGCAAGGCGCAGGCATAGCCGAGCGGGTCGAGGATGCGGGTCGCCAGGCCGCGCCGCCGCAGTTGCGGCACCAGGTCGTGCGGTGCTCCCTCCAGCCAGTCCTGCTCGCCGGCCATCAGCGCGGCGGCCCCGGTGGCCAGGTCCGGCATCGTCGTCCACTCCACCCGGTCGAAGTGGGCGACCTTGGGGCCGCTGGTCCCGCTGGCCAACCCGTCCGGCCGCGGCTGGTAGCCCTCGAACCGGGCGTAGGCGTTGTGGGCGCCAGATACCCGCTCGGACGCCAGATAGCGGTAGGGGCCGCTGCCGATGACCTCGGGGACTTGCTTGAAAGCGTCGGTGGCGGCCAGGCGCTCCGGCATCATGGCACACATGCTGACCGCGCCCTTACCGAGCGCATAAGGCAGCATGGGGAACGGGCGCTTCAGCCGGAAGCGGAGGGTGCGGTCATCCGGCGCATCGAGCGCGTCGGTGGCGTCCAGCAGCGCCACCCCCATGGCGTCCCGCACCGCCCAGCGGCGGATGCTGGCGGTGCAGTCGCGCGCCAGGACCGGCGTTCCGTCATGCCATTGCAGCCCGTCGCGCAGGGTGATGGTCCACAGCCGGCCGTCCTGCTCGACCTGGTGGCCCTGCGCCATCTGCGGGTGGATGGCCAGGTTGGCGTCCCAGCCATACAGGGTGTCGAACACCATGTAGGCGTGGTTGCGGGTGACCTGCGCGGTGGAGAACACCGGGTCGAGGTAGGACAGGTCGATCACCGGCACGAAGCGCAGGGCGGATGCCTCGGCGGCGCGGCCGATGGCGGGGGCGGCGAGCGCGGCGGCGGCGGTCAGCAGGGTGCGGCGATGCATGGAACGCTCCTTCTGCTCCCTTCTCCTCCGGGAGAGGG
>CAXTFY010000082.1:1945-12145 GCA_964243265.1 uncultured Acetobacteraceae bacterium
GGGAGAGGGAGTCATGCGTCGGCCCAGGGCAGTTCGCCGTCGGGGCGGGCGATGTCAGGGTTGGCGGCGATCATGCGCTCCCACACGCGCCGGGTCACCTCCTGCGCCTCGGCCAGCAGCGCCGGCTCGTCGATGGTCAGCATCCGGCGGTCACGCATCAGGAACACGCCGTCCGTCATCACCGAGTGGACCACGCCGGGGTGCCCGTAATGCACCAGGTTGGACAGCGGCCGGATCGACGGACGCATCGCCGGGGTGTCCATGTCGATGAGGGTCAGGTCCGCCAGCTTGCCGGCCTCGATGCGGCCGGTGTCGTCCTCGGCGCCCACGCTCTCGGCGGCGTTGCGCGTCACCATGTCCAGCACGTCCTGCGGCGTCGGGACCACGCCGCCCTCCCCGTCCCGTCCGCGCCCGGTCCGATGCAGCATGCAGCCGACCGCCATCGCCTGGAACATGTCCTCGCTCATGTTGTCCGTGCCCAGCACGATCCGCACCCCGGCGTCGCGGATCGGCCCGATCAGTGCCCGGTGCAGCCCGCGGCGGCTGATGCTGGCCGGGCAGTGCGCCATCCCCACCCCGCGTTCCGCCAGCAGCGCGATGTCCTCGCGGGTGCAGAACGTCCAGTGCGCCCCCACCAGGTCCGGGCCGAGGAAGCCCTCGCGCTCCAGGTAGGCCGCCGGCGTCAGGCCATGGGCGCGCTGCACCGCGGCCACCTCGCCCAGGCTCTGCGCCATGTGGACCGTGCGCGTCAGCCCGTGCCGCCCCGCCAGCTCCCGCAGCGCCGCCAGCATCGCCGGGGAGCAGTTGTCCGGCGCGTGGGCCGCCACCTGGCAGCGCACCCGTCCGCCATGGCCGCCGTGCCAGCCCTCGATCAGCCCGGCGGCGCGGTCCAAGAACGCCGCCCCGAACGCCGCATCGACGGAATAATCGCCATGCCGGATGCGCCGGGTGTCGATGTCGGCGCAGGACTCCGACAGCCACAGCCGCATCCCCGTCGCCGCCATTGCCCCGGCATAGCCCATGACATGCCGGAACGGATCGACCAGGGCGGTGCTGCCGCTGCGGATCGCCTCCAGGCAGCCCAGCGCCGCCAGCACCCCGCGCTCGGCGTCCGACATGGCGTAGGAGACCGGCGACATGTAGCGGTAGATCGCCTCGCCCTCCCAGTCCTCCACCGTGCCGCGCAGGGCCAGCAGCACCGTATGGGTGTGGGCGTTGATCAGGCCGGGCAGCAGCATCAGGCCGCGGCAGGGATGGCGTGGCAGGTCGGCATGGGCCGGGTCGGCTTCCAAGGCCGCCGTTGGGCCGACCGCGGCGATGCGGTTGCCGCGGATGGCGACCGCCGCATGGGGCAGGATGCGGCGGGCATCGTCGCAGGTCACGACCAGCGCGTCGGTCAGCAGCACGGCGGGCCTACTCCGTCTCGGCCGCGATGCCCCAGGGATCGAGCGCGCGGCGGGCGTAGGTGTCGGCTTCGGGGGCGTACACCGCCCATAGCCGGCGCAACTCCGCCAGCGGTGCATCCGCGGCGTCCACACGCAGGTCCACCCAGGGGAATGCGGCCTCCCGCACCACCACCAGCGCGGCGGACAGCAGGGGCCGGGCTTCGCCACCCGCCTGCAGCCCGGCATCCAGCGCGGCCAGCAGCCGGTCCGGCAGGCTGCCCGGCGCCGCAAAGGCGTCCACCATCGCCTGCGGCACCCGGTCGCTGGCCAGGATGTTGCCGATGGCCACGCAGTCCGGCCCGGTGGCCGCCGCCAGTTCCGGCTTGGTCTGGGCGCCGGTGAAGTGGCCCATGCCGCCGTGGGCATCCAAAACCGCCAACTGCCGCCAGTCGCGGTCCGGCGTGCTGGCGGCCAGCGCGGCGACGGCTTCGGGGGCGCCCACGCCCTCGGTCAGCAGCGCCAGGCCGCGCGGTCCCAGCCGCGGATCGGTCCAGAACTGCGTCAGCACCACGCCCACCCCGGCGCGGGCGAACAGGCAGCGGCTGCCGACCGCCGGGCTGGAGGTGGCGACGGCCCCGCCCATCATGCCGGTGTCCCGGCAACGCCCGGCCAACGAGAAGGTCATCGCGGTTCCCATCCAGTGCGATGCGGACGCTATACAGGCCTCCCCGCACCGGCAATGCTGCGGGTCCGCCGTCCGCAGAGGTGCCGATGCTGACCACGCCGCCCCGCCGCGATCACGCGACCTTCTTGTACAGCGAGCCGGACTTCGCGATGGCGCTAGAGGGTGCGGCGGTCGCGTTCCTCGGCATCCCGTACGGCAGCGCCTACAGCTTCGCCGCGCAGGCGCCGGACCAGGCCAACGCCCCGGCCGCCCTGCGGCGCGCGACGGACCGCATCCTGCGGGGTCCCGAACGCTACGACTTCGACCTGGGCGGCCCGCTGTGGGACCGCCCGGTGCGCGCCGTCGATTGCGGCGACGTGCGGGCGGACGTGCGCGATCCCTCGGGCCACGTCTTGCGTGCCGAGCAGGCGGTGCGGCGCATCCTGGCTGCGGGGGCGCTGCCGGTGGTGCTGGGCGGCGACCATGCGGTGCCCATTCCCGTGCTGCGCGCCTTCGCGGGCCAGCCGCCGGTGACGCTGGTGCAGATCGACCAGCACATCGACTGGCGGGACGAGGTGAACGGCGTGCGCGACGGCCTGTCCAGCCCGATGCGCCGGGCGTCCGAGATGCCGCATGTCGGCGAGATCTTCCAGATCGGCCTGCGCGCCACCGGCAGCGCCCGGCAGGAGGAGGTGGACGCCGCCCTGGCCTACGGCGCGCACCTGGTCACGGCCTACGAGCTGCATGACGTTGGCATGGAGGCGGTGCTGGCCCGCATCCCAGACGGCGGATGTTATTATGTGACCATCGACATGGACGGCATGGACCCGTCCTGCGCCCCGGGCGTCGCGGCGCCTTGCCCGGGCGGGGTTGGCTTCGTCCAGGCGCGGGCGCTGCTGCGCGGCCTGGTCGGCAAGGGGCGCGTGGTGGGGCTGGACGTGGTGGAGATCACGCCGCGCACCGACGTGAACGCGCTGACCTGCATCACGGCGGGACGGCTGATCGTGAACCTGCTGGGGGCGGCGGTGCGCGCCGGGCACCTTGGCTGATGGCGGGCGCAGGCAGGCACCTTTGCCTAAAGCATGGCGCGGCTATGCTATGTTAGAAGTCAAGGAGCGGCGGTCTGGATCAAGGCTACAGCAGTGCGGGACGATCAGAAATGGGACAGCCGGCTACACCGCACACCATCACCGACCGCAAGGAGTATCGCCGCTGGACTGCGGACCAGCCCCGCGGCCGGTATGAGCGGATCGCCGGGGTGATCGTGACGATGGCGGCCGAGCGTGTAGAGCACATCCGCGTCAAGCTACGCGTGTGGCGGGCGCTCGATCAGGCGATCCGGGCTGCGGGGCTGCCCTGCGAGGCGCTGGGCGATGGCGTGACGATCGAGGTCGGCGACGATACCGATTACGAGCCGGATGTCCTGGTAAACTGCGGCGAGCGTCTCAGCGGCAGCGCGATCGCCGCGCCCAACCCGGTTGTCGTCGTCGAGGTGCTGTCCCCCTCAACGCGGTCCGTGGATACTGGCGCGAAGCTGACCGACTATCTCTCTCTGCCGTCGGTCCGCCATTACCTGATTGTGCGCGCAGACCGGCAAGCGGCGATCCATCACCGGCGCGCCAGGGACGGCGGCATAGAGACCCGGCTGATTGCCATGGGAGCCATTGCGCTGGACCCACCCGGCATCCGCATCGAAATGGACGACTTCTACACCCTCTGACCGCGCTGCTCCCTCTCCCTGTTCGGGAGAGGGCTGGGGTGAGGGGATCTTCGTGCGGTTTCCTGGCAGCATGGCTCCGGTAGCCCCGGTGACTCCCGGCGCGGCACGTAAATCCAGGGCTGTCGGCAGCGCCGGCGCTGCAAGCAAGACCCCCTCACCCCGGCCCTCTCCCGAAGCGGGAGAGGGAGCAGGTGGGGCGTTGCGGCATGATGCGCTGGACGCAGTGCAGCATTGGGTGCCACCGTCCCGCGGACCAGGCCGGGGAGGCAGCATGAACCTGACGCGACGGACCATCCTTGGCGCCGGCCTTGCCCTGCCGGCGCTGCGTCCCGCGCACGCCGCGCCGGGGGTGCTGCGGATCGGCATCGGAACGTCGCTCAACCGGCTCGACCCGTTGATGACCACCATCGGCGACGAGTACATCCTGTGCAACCTGCTGTTCAACGGCCTGACCCGCATGGCCGAGGACCTCAGCACCCAGCCGGACCTGGCGGAGAGCTGGAGCTACAGCGGCGACCTGAAGCGCTGGACCTTCCGCCTGCGCCGCGGGGTGAAGTTCCATGACGGCGCCGAGATGACCGCCGACGACGTGGTGGCGCTATACCGCCGCCTGCTGGACCCCGCCACCGCCGCGCCGTCGCGCAGCAACTACGACATGATCCAGGCGGTCACCGCGCCCGACCCCTATACGGTGCTGTTCGAGCTGAGCAGCCCGTATGGCGGCTTTGCCGACATCTTGTCGGATCGCCAGGTGAAGATCACGCCGCGCAATGCCGTGGCGCAGCTTGCCACGCAGCCCATCGGCACCGGGCCGTTCCGCTTTGTGTCCTATACCCCCGGCGACCGCCTGGTGATGGCGCGCAATCCCGAGTACTTCGAGGCGGACATGCCGAAGCTCGCCGGGGTGGAGCTGCGCATCATCCCCGAGATGAGCGTCAAGGTCGCCGCCCTGCAGGCCGGCGACATCGACGTGGTGTGGGACCTGCCGTTGGAGCAGGTGAAGCCGCTGTCTGCCCGCCCCGGCCTGCGGGTGGACAGCGTGCCGACCGCGTCTTGGGATGCGGCGATCATGAACAACCTGGCGCCGCCGTTCGACGATCCGCGGGTGCGCCTGGCCTTCAACTTGGCCGTGGACAAGGCCGACGTGGTGGAGTTGACGCTGTTCGGCCAGGGCACGCCGACCATCAGCCCGATCCCGCCGACGCACGCGTTCTATGCGCGCGACCTGGCCATTCCCGCCGCCGACCCGGCCGCCGCGCGCCGCCTGCTGGCGCAGGCCGGGCATCCCGACGGCATCAGCGTGCCGATCATCGTCCCCGTTGGCCGCCCGGTGCGCGAGCGGCTGGGCGTGACCTTGCAGCAGCTCGCCAAGCCCGGCGGCTTCAACCTGCAGGTGCAGCGGGTGCCGTTCTCCTCGTTCGATGCGGAGGTTTCGGGGCGGGCGCCGCTGTATATCGATGGCTACTTTGCCCGGCCGACGGTAGACACCAGCACCTACCCGTTCCTGCACACCGGCGGCAGTTGGAACGACAAGCTGTGGCACTACAGCAACCCCAAGGTGGACGCCGCCCTGCAGGCTGCCCGGCTGTCCGGCGACCCGGCGGAGCAAAAGGCGCAGTACATCGCCATGCAGGGAGCGGTGCAGGCCAACCCGCCGGGCTTCTTCGCCTATGCGGTCAACTTCGCCTGCGCCTATCGCTCGGCTGTCGGCGGCGTCTCGACCCATCCGATGCGCTGGTTCGACCTGCGCGGCGCGACGGTGGCCTGACGCGCCGCCATGGCCGCCTATGCCCTCCGCCGACTGGGCGGCATCCTGGGGGTGCTGCTGGCGACCTCGGTGCTGATCTTCGCCGTCGTCCACATCCTGCCCGGCGACGCCGCCTACGCCATGCTGGGCGAGTATGCCACGCCCACCGCACTGGAGGCGCTGCGCACGCGGCTGGGCCTGCACGACCCGCTGGCGGTGCAGTACTGGCACTGGCTGCTGGGCGTGCTGCGGGGCGACTTCGGGCCGTCCCTGGCGATGGACCGCCCGGCGGGGCCGCTGATCCTGGAGGCGCTGGGGCGCTCGGCGGTGCTGGCGCTGAGCGCCTTCGGCATCGTCGCGGCGGGCGGCATCGCGCTGGGCGTCCATGCCGCCACGCACCAGGGGCGGCTGTCGGATCGGGTGCTGACCTTGGCGCAGTTCGTGCTGATCGGGGTGCCGGACTTCTTCTGGGCCATCCTGGGCGTGGTGGTGTTCGCCGCCGGGCTGGGCTGGCTGCCGGCGACGGGGTATGCGCCGTGGTCGGAGGGGGCGCTGGCCTGGGCGTCGCACCTGGTGCTGCCGGTCGCGGTGCTGTCGGTGGGGCTGGTGGCGCACGTGTCCCGCCTGACGCGTGCGGCGATGCTGGAGGCGCTGCGCAGCCGTTACGTGCTGATGGCGCGGGCCAAGGGGCTGACGCCGCGCCGGGTGCTGTGGCGGCACGCCGCGCCGAACGCGATGCTGCCGACGATCACGGTGCTGGCCATCGACTTCGGGCTGCTGATCGGCGGCGTCGTGGTGGTGGAGTCGGTGTTCGCCTACCCCGGGCTGGGCCGGCTGCTGGTGTTCGCCATCGAGCGGCACGACCTGCCGCTGTTGCAGGCGGGGATGCTGGTGCTGACGGCGGTGTATGCCGGGGCGAACCTGCTGGCGGATTTGGGATACGCCGCGCTCAACCCGCGCATCCGGTATGGGGCGGCTTGAGGAAGGGCTTGCAGGGCGGGCCGGCGCTGCTGGGCGGCGGGGCTGCCCTTGCGCTGATCGCGGCGGTGGCGGTGGCGGGGATCTGGGCGACGCCATACGATCCCACGGCATTCGCCGTCCGGATAAGGCTGATGGGGCCGAGCCTGCTGCACCCGTTCGGCACCGACGAGTATGGCCGGGACGTGCTGTCGCGCGTGCTGGCCGGGGCGCACCTGTCGCTGGCTATCGGGTTTGGCGCGATGGGGATCAGCTTGGGGCTGGGGGTGCCGCTCGGGCTGTTTGCGGCGTTCAGCCGGGGGTGGGGCGGGGCGCTGGTGCTGCGGGCGGCGGACCTGATGATCTCCGTGCCGCCGGTGCTGCTGGGCCTGCTGATCCTGGCGGTGACGCCGCCCAGCCTGGGCAAGACCGTGCTGGCGGTCGGGCTGGTGTACGTGCCGATCCTGCTGCGCCTGTCCCGCGCCGTGGCGCTCGGGCTGTTGCAGGAGGACTTCGTGCAGGCCGCCCGCGCGCGGGGCGAGGGCGCGGTGTCGATCCTGGCGCGCGAGATCCTGCCCAACGCTTGGCCGCCGCTGATCGTGGAATGTGGGTTGCGGGTCACCTTTGCAATCTTGCTCGGGGCGTCGCTGTCGTTCCTAGGACTGGGGCCGCAGCCGCCCAGCAGCGAATGGGGGCTGATGATCGCGGAAAGCCGGGGGTTCCTGGACCAGGCGCCCTGGCTGGCGCTGGCGCCTGGGGGGTGCCTTTGCGGGCTGCTGATCGCGGTGAACGTGGCTGGGGAAGGGCTGCGGGCGCGCCTGGACCCGGGCCATGCATGAGGGCTGTGCTGGCTCCCTTTCCCTCCGGGAGAGGGTTGGGGTGAGGGGGCCTTTGAGTGCCACCCTTGGTCCAGAAAATCGTGCGTTCCTGCGGCACCGCAGGGTCCCCGGGCCGCAGCGAAGGCCCCCTCACCCCGGCCCTCTCCCGGAGGGAGAGGGAGAAGCAGCCGCCGCGTCGCATGCTTGATCGGGCGCTGCTTGTTGAGGGCCTGTCCATCGCGTTTCCCGGCCCGCGCGGCCCGGTCCACGCGCTGGACGGCGTGGACCTTGCCATCCCGCCCGGCGGCGCCCTCGGCCTGGTCGGCGAGTCTGGGTCCGGCAAGTCCACCGCCGTGCTGGCGCTGCTCGGGTTGCTGGACGGGGCGCAGGTTTCGGCACGGCGCATGGCCTACGCCGGCCACGACCTGCTGCGCGAGGCCCCTGCCCTGCGCGGCCGACGCATCGGCGCCGTGTTCCAGGACCCGGCCAGCACCCTCAACCCGGCGCTCACCATCGGCCTGCAGGTCGCCGAGCCGCTGCTGGTCCACGCCCGCCTGCCCCGGCGCGAAGCCTGGGCGCAGGCGGAGGCGCTGCTTGCCGAAGCCGGGCTGCCCCGGCCGGCGGCGCTGATGGCCTGCTACCCGCACCAGCTCTCCGGCGGCATGAAGCAGCGGGCCGCCATCGCCATGGCGCTCGCCGGCCGGCCGGACCTACTGCTGCTCGACGAGCCGACGACGGCGCTGGACGTGACGGTCGAGGCTGGCATCCTCGACCTGCTGGACGCCCTGCGCGCCCGGCGCGGGCTGTCGCTGCTGCTGGTCAGCCATAACCTCGGCATCGTGGACCGGCTGTGCGACCGGGTGGCGGTGCTGTATGCCGGCCGCGTCGCCGAGGCCGGGCCGGTTGCCGCCGTGCTGCGTGCGCCGCGGCACCCCTACACGCGCGGCCTGCTGGCGGCCCTGCCGCGCCTGGACCGCCGAGGCGTGCTGGCGCCTATCCCCGGCGCCCTGCCCGACCTGGCCCGCCCCGACCCCGGCTGCAACTTCCGCCCGCGCTGCCCGTTCGCCGCGCCTGGGTGCGAGCAGCCGCAATCGCTGCTCCCGGCGGTTGCCGGGACGGACCATCCCGTACGCTGCCACCGCGCCGCGACAGTGGCCGGCCTGCCCTGGCCCGTGCCGCCGCCCGCGGCCTCCGCACCGACCGCCGGACCGGTGCTGCTGCAAGCCGAGGGCCTGGCGTGCAGCTTTGGTGCCGTGCGGGCGGTCGATGGCGTATCGCTGCTGATCCGGCGGGGAGAGGTGCTGGGCTTGGTCGGCGAGTCCGGCTGCGGCAAGTCCACTCTGGGGCGGCTGCTGCTGCGGTTGCAGGGTGCCGAGGCCGGGACGCTGCGGTTCGGCGGCCAGGTGGTGCCGCCGGTGCCGGCCCTCGATTTCCATCGCCGGGCAGGGATCGTGTTCCAGAACCCGGACACCGCGCTGAACCCGCGGCAGACCATCTCCGCCATACTGCGCCGCCCGCTGCGCCATTTCGGCTTGCCAGCTGGCGATGCGGAGATCGCGCGGTTGCTGGACCTGGTGCGCCTGCCCGCGTCCTACGCCGCCCGGCGCCCGCATCAGCTCTCCGGCGGGGAGAAGCAGCGCGTCGGCATCGCCCGCGCCCTCGCCAGCCAGCCGGACTTCATCGTGTGCGACGAGGCGGTGTCGGCGCTCGACGTGTCCGTGCAGGCGGCGGTGCTGAACCTGCTCGGGGACCTGCGGGCGCGGCTCGGGCTGGCGCTGCTGTTCATCAGCCATGACATCGGCGTCATCGCCTACCTCGCCGACCGTGTGGCAGTGATGTACGGCGGGCGCATCCTGGAGGAGGGGCGGGTGGAAGCGGTGCTCGCGCCGCCGCACCATCCCTATACCGCGGCGCTGCTATCGGCGGTGCCCACCGTGGGCGCTCGTCCCGCGCGGCAGCACCTGCGCGGGGAGGTCGGCGCCGTGCACCCCGGCCAGGGCTGCCGTTTTGCGCTGCGCTGCCCGGTCCGGATCGGCCCGGTGTGCGACGCCAGCGACCCACCCTGGCAGCAGGCCGCGGCCGGCCACCGCATCCGCTGCCACATTCCGTTGAGGAGCCTCGCATGACCGACCCCAGGCATCTCGCATCCGCGCTGCAGGCCGAGTCGCCGGCGATGCTGGCCCTGACGGAGCAGGCGGTTTCCATCGACAGCGGCACCTACGACGCTGCCGGGGTGAACCGGGTGGTGGACCTGTTCGCCGCCGTCCTGACCGATCTGGGCTTCGGCATCGAACGTAGGCCGTTGCCCGGCCGCGGCGACCAGCTCACCGCCCGGCAGGTGCTGGGCGAGGGCAAGCGGCTGCTGGTGCTGGGCCATGCCGACACGGTCTTGGCCGGCGGGCGCCGTCGCCGGCTGAACGTTCGGCAATGATGGCTCGATGCTGACCGGGCCGGCCGTGGGCGACATGAAGTCGTGCGCCGTCATGGCGCTGCACGCCCTGCGCGTGCTGCTGCGCGCGCCCATGCCGGGCATTGACGCGATCACCATGCTGATCGTGCCCGACGAGGAGATCGGCAGCCCCAGCAGCCGCGCCTGGATGGAGCGTGAGGCCCGCGCCGCCGACGCCTGCCTGACACTGGAACCCTGCCGGCCCGGCGGCAAGGTCGTCGTTGGCCGGGGCGCGGTCGGGGCGCTGTACGTCCGCGCCACTGGCCTTACCGTCCATGTCGGCGCGAACCGGGCTGGCAGGGCGTCCGCGCTCTCAGCACTCGCCCCACTGGTGCCGGCGCTGGAGGCGCTGACCGACCCGGCGCTCGGCGTGGGCGCTTCGGTCGGCATCCTGCGCGGCGGGGCGGCGCGGCAGGTGGTTCCGGGAGAGGCCGAGCTGCACCTCGACCTGCGCGCCGCC
>CAXTFY010000082.1:12245-16098 GCA_964243265.1 uncultured Acetobacteraceae bacterium
TCTATCCGGCGCAGGCCTTAAAACCGGCCGCTACCCTTTCCCTAGTGTCAGGACGCGTTTACACTTCCGCGTAGCATGTCGATCACCCTTGACAGACCCCCCTCCCCTACCGACCCGCGCCCGCATGCCGTCGTGATCGGCAGCGGCTTCGGCGGGTTGGCGGCGGCGGTGCGGCTGGGCGCCCGCGGCTACCGCGTGACGGTGTTGGAGCGGCTCGACAGCCCCGGCGGACGCGCCATCGTGCACCGCCAGGACGGCTTCACCTTCGACGCCGGGCCGACCATCGTCACGGCGCCGTTCCTGCTGGAGGAGTTGTGGGCGCTGGCCGGCCGCCGCCTGGCCGACGACGTGGAGTTGCGGCCGATCACGCCGTTCTACCGCATCCGCTTCCACGACGGCGCGCAGTTCGACTACACCGGGGACGCCGAGGCCATGCGGTCCGAGGTCGCGCGCTTCAACCCGGCCGATGTTGAGGGCTACGCCCGCTTCATGGCCGCCAGCGAGGCTATCTTCCGCGTGGGGTTCGAGCAACTGGGCGACGCCTCGTTTGCGCACTGGACCAGCATGGCCCGCGCCGTGCCGGACCTGCTGCGGCTGGGCAGCCTACGGACCGTGCACGGGCTGGTCAGCAAGCACATCCAGGACGAGCGGCTGCGGACGGTTTTGAGTTTCCATCCGCTGCTGGTCGGCGGCAACCCGTTCAGCGCCAGCAGCATCTATGCGCTGATCGCCTTCTTGGAGCGGCGATGGGGCGTCCACTTCGCCATGGGCGGGACCGGGGCGCTGGTACAGGGGCTGGTCGGGCTGATCCGGGGCCAGGGCGGCCGCGTGCGGCTGAACAGCGACGTGGCGGAGATCACCGTGGCTGATGGGGCCGCCACCGGCGTACGGCTGCAGGATGGGACCGCCATCCCGGCGCATGTGGTGGTGAGCAATGCCGATGCGTCGTGGACCTATCGCCACCTGCTGTCGAAGGGGCACAAGCGCCGCCGCTGGACCGACCGGCGCATCAAGTGGTCGCGCCACAGCATGAGCCT
This sequence comes from uncultured Acetobacteraceae bacterium, assembly GCA_964243265.1. GTDB lineage: Bacteria > Pseudomonadota > Alphaproteobacteria > Acetobacterales > Acetobacteraceae > DASWOJ01. The sequence continues at coordinate 13,283 of CAXTFY010000082.1, forward strand.
GTTCGTCTGGTACTTCGGCACCGACCGCCGGTATGACGACGTGGCGCACCATACGATCCTGTTGGGGCCGCGGTATAAGGAACTGCTGCGGGACATCTTCAAGCGGCACCACCTGGCGGACGATTTCTCCTTGTACTTGCATCGCCCGACTGCGACGGACGACTCGATGGCGCCGCCGGGGTGCGATGCGTTCTACGTGCTGTCCCCGGTGCCGCACCTGGACAGCGGGACCGACTGGGCGGTGGTGGCGGAGGAGTACCGCGCCGCCATCGCCAAGGAGCTGGAGCGGACCATCCTGCCGGGGCTGCAGGCCGCGACCGTCACCAGCCGGGTGATGACGCCGCAGGACTTCCATGACCGGCTGCTGTCGTATCGCGGTGCGGCTTTCGGGATGGAGCCGCTGCTGACGCAATCGGCCTGGTTCCGCCCGCACAACCGCAGCGAGGAAGTGGACCGGCTATACTTGGTGGGTGCCGGCACCCATCCCGGCGCCGGGCTGCCCGGCGTGCTGTGCTCGGCGAAGGTCTTGGATCAGGTGGTGCCCGATGCCGCAACCGTTCTGGCCTGACGCAGGCTATTTGACCGACCTGGGCGATTGCCGGGCCATGCTGCGCGGCGGGTCGCGCACGTTTGCCGCCGCCGCGCGCCTGCTGCCGCGCCGAGTGCATGAGCCGGCGACGGCGCTGTATGCATTCTGCCGGGTGGCGGATGACTTGGTGGATGAGGGCGGGGGCGCCACGGCGCTGGCGGCACTGCGGGCGCGCTTAGACGGGGTTTATGCCGGCCGCCCTGCCCCGGCGCCGGCCGACCGTGCGCTGGCCGCCGTTGTCGTCCGCCATGCCATCCCGCGGGCACTGCTGGATGCGCTGCTGGAAGGGTTCGAGTGGGACGCCGCCGGGCGCCGTTACGAGGACCTGGAGGGCCTGCATGCCTATGCCGCCCGGGTGGCCGGGACGGTGGGGGCGATGATGGCGCTGCTGATGGGGGAGCGCTCGGCGGCCGGGGTGGCGCGGGCGTGCGACCTGGGGATCGCGATGCAGCTCAGCAACATCGCGCGGGACGTGGGGGAGGATGCCCGGGCGGGTCGGCTGTACTTGCCGCTGGGGTGGCTGCGGGAGGCCGGGGTCGACCCGGTGGCGTGGATGGCGGAGCCGGTGTTCTCGCCAGCAATCGGCGCGGTGGTGGCGCGGGTGCTGGCGGGGGCGGAGGCGCTGTATGCGCAGGCGGATGCGGGGATCGCCGGGCTGCCGCTGGCGTGCCGGCCGGGGATCGGCGCGGCGCGGCGGCTGTATGCGGAGATCGGGGCGGAGGTGGCGCGCAACGGGTGCGACAGTGTGAGCCGCCGGGCGGTGGTGCCGGGGCGGCGGAAGCTGCGGCTGCTAGTGCGGAGCCTGGCGAGGGCGGTGCGGCCGGGGCCAGGGGTGGACGCGCGGCCGACGGTGGCTGGGGCGCGGTTCCTGGTGGACGCGGTCGCGGCGGCGCCCCGACCGGCGGTGGGGCCGCGTTGGCCGGTGCTGGATGCCCGGGTGGCTTGGCTGTGCGCGATGTGGGATGCGCTGGATCAGCGGCAGACGGTGGGGCGGCGGGGGTAAGTGTCGGTCCCGGCCAAGCGGCAGGGTTTTAATGGCTCAGCAAGGTTTCCGTCCTAATCGTAGGCTTGCACGATTACAGGAGCCGCTACTCCCTCAGATCCGGACCACAGCCGCGCCTAACTTGATGCGGCGCGCGAAACCATCCTAACTCGGTGCAAAAGGCATTCACGCCTACCGCCTCGGAAGCACGGCCAAAAAATCGTTCCGTGACTTCTTAATGCACATAGGCAAAGAGATCAGTTTTCCCGCATGGTCTTGTATTGTGGAGTAAACCGATGACGGCCTAAACCTCCGTTTCACGACATAAAATGACTCCAAAAGATCGTTCCGCTGACGGACTGTAGCTTCAAGCTCCCAGATTAACAGTCCCGGCTGCGTCCGATTAACCCAGGAGACTACGCAATGAAAAAATTTCTTGCCCAATCCAAAGCCCAAACGGATCGCACTTTCCCACGCTACGCCGGCCGGACCGGCCTGGTTTTGATCGCGCCTTTGTTTGTCTTTGCCATTGTAGCACAGCCCGCCCCGGCTTCAGCGACCGTCATCAGTGCGACCAGCGCCGCGTATGGTGAGTCGGTCTCACTCGCCACGGCCCCGCCGGTCGGCATTTCTGTTATGGCCACAAGCGGACCGCTGCCCAGCGTGTCGGGAGTTGCGCCTGCCTCATACAACAGCACCCAGTCAGCCGTCAGCGCGGCAGTAACGGGCGTACTCAGCACCGGGCTGCTGACTGCGAATGCCCTTTCGAACGTGGACGGCCTAGCCGGCAGCCGGCTGACGAGCGCCACCGCGACCGTCAGTAGCCTGGCTGTCAACATTCTGTCGGTGCTGGGCCTCACGGCCGATACCGTGCAATCCTTCGCTCAGATCAGCGGTGCCGCCGGTTCCCTGACGCCCACCGCAACCACTACCATCACCAACCTGCGGCTCAACAATGTCGCCATCGCCACGGCCAGCGTTGCACCGAACACGGTGCTGCTGAACGCGGGTGGCCTCACAGTGACATTGAACGCGCAGACCCTATTCGGCGTTGGTACCAACAACGAGTCGCTGGTGGATGACGCGATCGATATTCAACTGAGCAACGTGGCCCAGCCGATCGTGGGCGATATTCTAAATCGGGTTAATTTGCTGAGCGGCAGCATTCTGATCGGTCAATCGAGCGTTGCAGTGAATGCCGTCGCGGACCTGCCAACGTCGGTTCCGGAACCGGCGTCCCTCCTG
>CAXTFY010000083.1:0-16052 GCA_964243265.1 uncultured Acetobacteraceae bacterium
CTCCGCTTCGGGCGCGGCGCCGGGACGGGCGAGCGGCTCGGCGACGTCCTCGACCTCCGTGGGATCGAGGGGGAACTCGGTCGCTGGGGTCAGCGCGACCTGCTCCGCAGCTCCCGTGCTGCGGAGGGTGGCGGGGTCGAACAGGTGGATGGCGGCGATGCGGCAATTGGCGACCTCCAGCCGGACAGGGCAGGGAGCGCCAGCGGGGAACAGCTCGACCGTCTCTGGCCGTGCAGCGCGACGGTGCCGGGTTCGTCCACCCGTTTCTCGGCGTGGTAGCCACGCTCGGCGATCAGGGTGGCCAGGGCTTGCGGTTCCAGGGGATCGCCGGGGCGCAGCACCCGGTCGTGCCGCAGGTTCCGGGCCAGGCGGACCCGCTGCAGGACGGCGGCGCTGGTCAGCAGCAGGCAGGGGCCTTGCGTGGGCCGGCCGGGTGAGGGCGGTCAGGGCGCGCATCCGCTGGCCGGCAACGGCGGCGCTGGGCAGGATGCGGTCATAGGGCAGCACGTCCCAGGGCGGCAGCGCCAGGACCTCGACGCCGCCCGCCATGGCGTGGGCCAGGGCGGCGATGCGGGCCAGGCAGGGGGCGCTGCGGAGGATGGCGAGGACGGGGCTGGCCGCCTGGCGGGCTTGGTCCAGCAGGCGCAGGGAGGGCTGCCTCAGAGGCGGCAAGCGTGGCGACCGGCATGGCATCGGGCATCGACCGAAGGTGTCCTGGCGAATGGGGCGGGGAGAACCCGCGCCGAGGCGCCAAGTTGCGGCGGCCTGCTATGGTCACGATGCCAAGACGCGTCCGTGTAGGCCGGTTGCAGCCCGACGCACCAGGCCGATGTATCCCCGCATGGACAGCACCCCCGCCCGCCTCGCCGAGCCTCAACCCGCGCCCAAGCCTGCCGCCCGGTTGCCCGCGCAGTTCTGGCACCGCGCCGGGGTGCGGGCGGGGCTGGCCTTCGGCGCCCTGGCAGGCCGGCCGATCGAGGCGGCGGGGCAGCGCATGGACCCCACGATGTCCGCGCTGATCCGCTTCATCCGCAAGCTGCCGCAGGGGGGCGCTCCGGCCTCCGACGGCGGGCTGCACGGCCTGCTCGCCTTTCGCAAGCAGTATGAGGCCGCCCCTGGCCTGACCGGCCTGCACCCGGACCCCCTGGCGCCGCCGCAGCCGGTCCCTGGCCTTCCCGGTGCGCGCGAGTACGTGCCGGCTGCCGAGCCGCGCGCCACGATGCTGTTCTTCCATGGCGGCGGCTTCATCATCGGCAGCCCGGCCACCCATGACGCCCTGTGCCGCCGCCTGGCCCGGCGCGCCGGGGTCCGTGTCATCAACGCGCCATATCCACTTGCGCCCGAGCACCCGTTTCCCGCCGCGCACGACGCCGCTGCTGCCGCCTGGGACTGGGTGCGCGCCAACCGCCCCGGTCCCTACATCCTGGCCGGGGACAGCGCGGGGGCCAACCTGGCCGCCGGCCTTGGCCTGGGCAGCGGGTCCGGGGAGCGCGCGGGGTTGACGGTTCTGCTGTACCCCGTCACCGACATGCTGCACCAGGACGGGCTTTACCCCAGCATCGAGCTGTTCCGGGAGGGCTACCTGCTGACGGCCTCCGGCCTGGAGGACTGCGCGCGGATGTTACTGCCGCCCGGCGCCGACCGCGCGGACCCACGGCTGTCGCCGCTGCGCGCGGACCTGTCGCATGCCGCGCCGAGCCTGGTGATGACGGCCGGGTTCGACCCGCTGCGTGACCAGGGCCGTGCCTGGGTGGCCGCGCTGCAAGCGGCTGGGCGGCCGGCGTGGCTGCTGGAGGAGGAGGGGCTGGTGCATGGGTTCGCCGACTTCGCCGGGGTGGTGCCGGCGGCGCGGCGGGCGGTGGACCGGCTGGCGGCGGCAGTGGCGGAACGGCTCGACGAGGGTGCTGCCCAAACCTGACCTCCAGGGTGGATGGCGTGCGCGCACTCCCTGCTCTTCCCCTTTAAGGGCCGGGTCGGGAAGACCCCCTACGGCGACGAAGATGCGATCCGGTCGAGGGTCATGCGATCCCGAACAGCCGAGCGGCATTGCCATAAAGCGCCGCCTGCAGCGATGCCTCGTTCAGGCCGAGCCTGCGGAAATCCTCGACGCCCTGCTGCATCGGCCGGAACGGATAAGACGATCCGAACAGGAACTGGTCGCGCAGGTAGCCGTTCGCCGCCTCGACGTAGCGGCCGCCGCCAGGGGCGAAGGTGTACATGTCGGGCGACACGAAGACGTTCTCATTCCGGAATGCGACGGTGAGGATCGCGTCGATATTGGGGTAGAAGCCGTGGCAGCACACGATCGGCAGCTTCGGGAACAGCCGGGCCAGGCGGTCCACCGCAAGGGGATCATTGAATTGCAGGTCCGGCGTGGTCGGGCCGGACATCACGAAGGCCGGCACGCCGAGCTGCTCGCAGGCCTCGTACAGCGGCAGCAGGCGGGCGTCGTCGGCCAGCATCGGCTCGGCGTAGAACCCGGCGTCGAGGTTGACCGCCCGCAGGCCCAGCTCCGTGACGGCCCGCCTGGCCTCCGCCACTGCGCCATCCCGCCCCAGCTCCAGCGGATCGACCGAGGCCACGCCGATCAGCACGCCGCCGGACTGCGCTGCCAGATTGGCCAAAACGTCGTTGCTGATGCGGACGGCCGGCGTGCTGCGGCCCACCATCACGGCGTGGCCGATGCCGGCGGCGGCGATCTCGCGCAGGTAGGCCGGCAAGTCCGGCGTGCGGGTGAAGTGGTCGGTGCTGCGTGAGCCGACCCGGCGGTTGAGCCAGCCGACCACGTCATAGGACGGGGTGCCCGGCTCGGCGCCGAAGAAGGCGTGCAGGAAGGTGGGGCGGTTGCGCATGTCGATGATGGGCATGGGATCGGCTCCATATGCGTGGCCTGCTGCTGCTCCCTCTCCCTTCGGGAGAGGGCCGGGGTTAGGGAGCGGGCAAGTGCCTGGTTTGCTCAAAGTAGCGCGAAGCCTGCTCCGGATCGGGTGGGGTTCGGTCCTCACGGCCTCCCTCACCCCGGCCCTCTCCCGGAGGAAGAGGGGGCAGAGTCACGCCGACAGCACCTCCAGCCGCTGGCCGCGCGTTTCCACCCCGAGAGCCAGCACCAGCACCGCCGCGATCACGAAGCCGGCCGCGCCGACCTCGAACGCCGCCGCCTGGCCGTTGGCCCGCACCAGCACCGGCACCACGACCGGCCCCAAGATGGCCCCCAGCCGCCCCGCCGCCGACGCCAGCCCGGCCCCGGTCGAGCGTGCCCGCGTCGGATAAAGCTCCGGCGTGTAGGCATACAAGCAGCTCCACATGCCGAACATGAAGAACTGCATGATGAAGCCGCTGAGGAACAGGGCCGTCTGGTCAATCGAGTTACCATACACCCAGGCCGCCACCGCTGACGCCAGCAGGAACAGCGCCGTGGTCGGCTTGCGGCCCACCCGCTCCAGCAGCCACGCCGCGGTGATGAAGCCGGGGATGCCGCCCAAGGTGATCAGCGTCACGAACCCTACTGACCCGATGATCGAGAACCCATGCTCACGCAGCAGCACGGCGATCCATGAGTTTAGGCCGAAGAACCCGATCAGCGCAAAGAACCATAGGCCGAACGCCATAGCCGTGCGCGTTGCGTACTCGCGGGAGAACACCGTGGCGAGCGGGTTCGCACGCCCGGCCTGCGGCGCCGCCACGAACGGCGCCGGCGGCGGCAGCGGACGGCCGAGGCGGCGCTCCACCTCGGTCTCCATGTGGCGCATCACCACGTCGGCCTCCTCGGCCCGCCCGCGCTCGGCGAGCCACCGCGGCGACTCCGGCATCCCGCGCCTTACCAGCAGCACAACCAGCGACAAGCACCCGACGACGACGAACACCCATCGCCAGCCCAGGTAGGGCAGCAGCAGCCAGGTGATCGCGCCCGACAGCACGTAGCCGACCGCCCAGAACCCCTCCATGATCGCGATGTACCTCCCCCGCACCCCGGCGGGCACCAACTCGGACACCATCGCCTGCGCCACCGGCGCCTCTCCCCCCACGCCGACGCCGATCAGGAAGCGGCAGAACATCAGCACGCCGACGCTCCAGGCGCCCGCGGCCATGAAGCTCGCCACACCCCACACCAGCATCGTCACCTGGAACACGGTGCGCCGCCCATACCGGTCCGCCGCCAATCCCGCGGCGACGTTGCCGACAAGCTGCCCGGCGAAGGTCATCGACGCCAGCAGCCCCGCCTGGACCGGCGTCAGCCCGAACGCCACCACGATGGTGCCCAACAGGAACGTCAGCAACGCCACGTCCACCTGATCGACCAGCCACGCCGAGGCGATGATGGCGAAGATGCGCCGCTGGTAGCCCGTCATCGGCAGCCGTTCGAGCCGGTTGGGGATGTTGCCCCGCGCCGCCCCGGCCGGCGCGGGCCGGACGATCAGGCCATGTGCCGGAACCATGTCTCGCATCGCAGCCTCCTCGCGTCCGGCCGATTGGCTCCGTGCTTGGCACGGGGTCGCCGCATCGCCGGTCACGCAGGCATGCCGGTCCGGACGCCGCTACGCCACCCCTAAAAAGCGGATCAGCCCCACGCTGATCACGCCCAGCACCACCAGCGACAGGGTGACCGCGCCCGTCACCCGCAGCCCGGCCTGCGCCACCACCCGCACGTCCACCCCCAAGCCCAGCGCCGCCATCGACACCGTCGTCAGCACGGCCGCGATGGTCTTGAGCGGCGTCAGCATCACCTCCGGGATCAGCCCGAACGAGCGGATTGCGGCCACCACCAGGAAACCCACGATGAACCACGGCACAAGCTGGTGCAGCGGCACCCGCCCCGGCCTTGGCCGGTCCCCCGCCGTGACACCCGGGGCGGCCACGTCCGGCTTCTCACGCAGGCGGCTGGTGACCAGCGACATCGCCAGCACCACCGGGCCGAGCATCAGCACCCGCACCAGCTTGATCACCGTGCCCACTTGGTTGGCCAGCGCGCCGATGGGCAGCGTCGCCGCCAGCACCTGCGGCACCGCATACACCGTCAGCCCGGCGATCACGCCATACTGCGTCAGCGACAGTTGCAGGACCGGCACCAGCAGCGGCAGCAGCAGCACCACGACGACGCCCAGCACCGCGGTGAAGGCGATCGAGGCGGCGATGTCGTCCCCGTCCGCCCCGATCACCGGCGCCACGGCGGCGATGGCGGAGTTGCCGCAGATCGAGTTGCCGCACGCCACCAGGATCGCCATGCGCTGCGGCAGCCCGAATGCCCGGCAGATGCCGTAGCTGCTCGCGATGGCCACCACGACGACCGCGACGATGCCGAGCAGCAGCGCCGGGCCGAGCGCCAGCACGGTCTGCACGCTGACCGCAGCACCCAGCAGCACGACGGCGATCTCCAGCAGCATCTTGGCGCTGAACGCGATGCCGGGGCGCCAGCGCGGTCCGGGCGTCCAGGACGTGCGGATGGCCACGCCGAGCAGGATGGCGATGACCAGGGCCTCCAGGTAGGGCTGGCCGACGATGCGTTCCTCGACGAGTTGCACGGCGACGGCGGCCAGGGTGACGCCGGCGCAAAGGACGACGCCGGGCAGGATGCGGACGGCCGAGCGGGCGTTGGGCATGGGGCGCCTCAAGGTGGAGCGCAGTCATGCACGGTTTGCTTGCGCAACATCCAGGTTGAAATCCAGATGGCGCTGATCGCGAAATCCGATTGGTTGGCTTTGGGACGCGTGATGTTCGAGGGTGGTCTCCAGCGTCGAAGATCCAGGGCGATTGCTGCCTGCCTGCTCCCTCTCCCTTCGGGAGAGGGCCGGGGTGAGGGAAGCGGCAAACGCCTAATTTGCCCGCTTCAAGGACGAAACCCGCCCCCAAGCATGCCGAACTCGGTGCTTGCGGCCTCCCTCACCCCGGCCCTCTCCCGGAGGGAGAGGGAGCAGGCCGCACGCGTCGTCACCCCACGTGCGTTGCCCTGGGCCGGCAAACCAGGATGGATAAGCCCGGCCGCTGCCCGTAATGTCGCCGGGCTAGGCTGCCAGCCCCGCCCGGAAGGACTCCACGCCATGAACGTGACGCTGAGGACCTCGCCCCCCCAGACCCTGCCCACCCAGGCCGCCGGCTACATGTCCGGCTTCGGCAACGGCTTCGAGACCGAGGCGCTGCCCGGCGCCCTGCCCATAGGCCGCAACTCCCCCCAGCGCTGCCCCTATGGGCTGTATGCCGAGCAGCTCAGCGGCTCGCCCTTCACCGCGCCGCGCGCCAGCAACGAGCGCAGTTGGCTGTACCGCATCCGTCCCACCGTGCGGCACTGGGGGCGGTTCAAGAAGGCCGATGCCGGGCTGTGGCGCACCGCCCCCTGCACCGAGCATGAGATGCCGCCGGCCCCGCTGCGCTGGGACCCGATCCCGCTGCCGGGTGAGAGCCTGTCGTTCATTCAGGGCATGCGGACCATCACCACCGCCGGCGACGCGGCCACCCACGCCGGCATTGCCACCCACGTCTATGTGGCGACGCGGTCCATGCAGGACGAGTACTTCTACAACGCCGACGGCGAGATGCTGGTCGTGCCGCAGCACGGCGCGCTGCGGGTGCGCACCGAGTTCGGCGCCATCGACGCGGCGCCCGGCGAGATCGTCGTGATCCCCCGCGGCGTGAAGATCAGCGTCGAGCTGCCGGACGGCCCCGCCCGCGGCTACGTGTGCGAGAACTACGGCGGCGGGCTGACCCTGCCGGAGCGCGGGCCGGTCGGCGCCAACTGCCTCGCCAACCCGCGCGACTTCCAGACGCCGCACGCCGCCTACCAGGACAGCGACGGCCCGGCGCTCATGCAGGTGAAGTGGGGCGGCGCGCTGTGGGCGACGGAGCTGCGGCACTCGCCGCTGGACGTTGTGGCGTGGCACGGCAACTACGCGCCCTATAAGTACGACCTGCGGCGGTTCTCCCCGGTGGGACCGCTGCTGTTCGACCATGCGGACCCGTCGATCTTCACCGTGCTGACCTCGCCGTCCGAGACCGCCGGGACCGCCAACCTGGACTTCGTCATCTTCCCCGACCGCTGGCTGGTGGCGGAGGACACCTTCCGGCCGCCCTGGTACCACATGAACGTCATGAGCGAGTTCATGGGCCTGATCTACGGCATCTACGACGCCAAGACCGGCGGCGGCTTCGTGCCCGGCGGCATCAGCCTGCACAACACCATGCTGCCGCACGGCCCCGACAGGGCCGCCTTCGAGCGCGCCAGCACCGCCGCGCTGCAGCCGCACAAGCTGGAGGGCACCTTGGCCTTCATGTTCGAGACCCGATATGCCCAGCGCGTGACCGCCTATGCCGCCGGGCTGGCAGAGCTGCAGCAGGACTACATGGCCTGCTGGGGCGACCTGCAGAAGCACTTCGACCCGGCCCGTCCCTGAGTGTTGCAAGCCCCGGCCGTCGCCGGATCGACGCGGGCGTGATCCGATAGAAGCTCCGGCCCTCGCCCCGGTCCTGCAGCACCTGCGCAGCGAGCCGTCGCGCACCTGGTCCATCGTGGTCACCGTGTTCGGCGATGCGGTGGTGCCGCGCGGCGGCTCGGTATGGCTCGGCACGCTGCTGGAGGTGTTTGCCGGCATGGGCATCGGCGCCGGGGTGGTCCGCACCGCGATGTCGCGCCTGGCCACCGATGGGTGGGTGGAGCGGACCCGCATCGGGCGCAACAGCTTCTACCGCCTGACCGGCCTGGGGGACGCCGCCTCGGCCGCCGCAGCCGGGCGGATTTATGGCGGGCCGGCGCCGGGGTGGGACGGCCGGTTCCACCTGTTGCTCGCCGGCAGCGCCGCCGAGCGGGACGGCGCCAGGGATGCCCTGCAGCGGAGCGGGTTCGGCACCGCCGCGCCCGGCGTCTGGATCGCCCCCAGCCATGCGCCCATTCCGCCCGAGGCCGCGGGCCTGCTGCGGATGACCAGCACGGCGCACCCGGACGATGCGCGGGAGCTTGCGGCGCGGGCCTGGCCGCTGCGCGGGACGGCGGACGCATACCGCCGCTTTCTTGGCACGGTTGCCGCCCTGCAGCATGGCCTTGCGGACACCGGGGATCTGGACGCGCTGGTCGCGCGGACCCTGCTGATCCATGGGTACCGGCGCATCGTGCTGCGCGACCCTTGCCTGCCGCTCGCCCTGTTGCCGGATGACTGGCCGGGCACGGCGGCGCGGCGGCTGTGCGCCGACGTTTACCGGGCGCTGCTGCCGGCCTCGGAACGATGGCTGGACCGGTACGGGCGCAGCCAGGATGGTCCCCTGCCGCCAGCAGCGCCCGGCCTGCGCCTGCGTTTTGGGGCAGAGTAACGCGTTACAGAATTAACTTGATCCGGCGTATTCTTGTATTACATTCACCCTTAAACATGAGGGAGGCCGCCGTGTACACGCAGAGCCTGAACCAAGCCGTCGCTTCCCGCGCTGTCGAGGCTCCCGACTTGGCCGCCCGCTTTCAGGCTCGCATCGACGCCGAAGAGCGGATCGAGGCGAACGACTGGATGCCCGAGGCCTACCGTCGCACCCTGGTCCGCCAGATCAGCCAGCACGCGCACAGCGAGATCATCGGCATGTTGCCGGAGGGCAATTGGCTGACCCGCGCGCCGTCGCTCCGGCGCAAGGCGACGTTGCTGGCCAAGGTGCAGGACGAGGCTGGGCACGGGCTATACTTGTATGCCGCCGCCGAAACCCTGGGGCGCAGCCGCGAGGACCTGTTCGACGACCTGCTGGCGGGGAAGGCCAAGTACTCGTCGATCTTCAACTATCCCACGTTGACCTGGGCCGACATGGGCGCTGTCGGCTGGCTGGTGGATGGCGCGGCGATCATGAACCAGATTCCGCTGTGCCGGTGCTCGTATGGCCCCTATGCCCGCGCCATGATCCGCGTGTGCAAGGAAGAAAGCTTCCATCAGCGCCAGGGCTACGAGATCATGCTGACGTTGTGCCGCGGCACGCCGGAGCAGAAGGCGATGGCGCAGGACGCGCTGAACCGGTGGTATTGGCCGTGCCTGATGATGTTCGGCCCGCCCGACGGCGACAGCACGCACAGCGACCAGTCCACGCGCTGGAAGATCAAGCGCTTTTCCAATGACGAGCTGCGGCAGAAGTTTGTGGATGCGACGGTGCCGCAGGCCCACTATCTCGGCCTGACCCTGCCGGACCCGGACCTGCGGTTCGAGCCGGGCGAGGGCGGCGCCGCCGGGCATTGGCGGCATGGGCCGATTGATTGGCAGGAATTCCGCCAGGTCCTCGCCGGCAACGGCCCGTGCAACCGCGAGCGCCTCGCCGCCCGCCGCAAGTCGCACGACGAGGGCGCTTGGGTGCGCGAGGCCGCTGCCGCCTACGCCGCCAAGCAGGCCGAACTTCGGCAGGCTGCCTGAACCAGGGAGGTGCCACCATGGCGAAGACGCCCGATACCCCGCTATGGGAGGTGTTCATCCGCAGCCGCAACGGCCTGGCGCACAAGCATGTCGGATCGCTGCACGCCGCCGACGCCATTCTGGCGATGCAGGCGGCACGCGACCTTTATACCCGGCGCGGCGAAGGCCTATCGGTCTGGATCGTGCCATCGTCGGCCATCATCGCCTCCGACCCGGCGGATAAAGCCATGATGTTCGAGCCGGCCGCCACCAAGCCGTACCGGCACCCGACCTTCTACGACGTGCCGGACGACGTCGGCCACATGTGATGGGAACCACGTCCATCGCCGTCAACGAAACGCCGCTAGTGCTATACGTGCTGCGCCGGGCCGATGACGCGCTGGTGCTGGGCCACCGCCTGTCCGAATGGATCGGCCACGGCCCGACGCTGGAGGAGGAGATGGCGCTTGGCAACATCGGCCTCGACCTGCTGGGCCAGGCGCGGTCGCTGTATGCCTACGCCGCGGAGGCCGAGGGCGCCGGCAATGACGAGGACCGCTTCGCCTACCTGCGCGACGCCCCGCAGTATCGCAACCTGCTGCTGGCCGAGCAGCCGAACGGCGACTTCGCGCAGACCATGGTGCGGCAGCTTTTCTACTCCGCCTTCGCCGACCCGTTCTGGCGGGCGATGATGGGCAGCACCGACGCCACCCTCGCCGCCGTCGCTGCGAAGTCCGAGAAGGAGAGCGCCTACCACCTGCGCCACTCTTCCGAGTGGGTGATCCGCCTGGGCGACGGCACCGCGGAAAGCCATCGCCGCGCGCAGGACGCAGTGGACGGGCTGTGGCCCTACACCGGCGAGCTGTTCGAGGCCGATGCCGCCGAGCAGGGCTTGGCTGGTGCCGTCATCGACCCGGCCGTGGTGCGCGCCGAGTGGGACCACTCGGTTGACGCCGTGCTGGCGCGCGCGACGCTGGCCCGGCCCGGCGGCGGGTGGATGCAGACGGGCGGCCGGTCTGGGCGGCATTCCGAGCACCTCGGCCACCTGCTCAGCACCCTGCAGCACCTGCAGCGGAGCTACCCCGGGGCAACTTGGTGACCCTGCGGACCCCGGACACCCTGCGAGAGCGGGCGCTGCAAGTCGTATCGCAGGTGTGCGACCCGGAGATCCCCGTGCTCACCATCGCCGACCTGGGCGTGCTGCGAGAGGTCCGGGTCGAGGACGGGCGCGTCGAGGTCGCCATCACCCCCACCTACTCCGGCTGCCCGGCCATGAGCACCATCCAGCTCGATATCGAGCTGGCGCTGGAACAGGCAGGCATCCCCGGCGGCCGGGTGCGCCTGGTGCTGTCCCCCGCCTGGACCACGGACTGGATGACGGAGGACGGGCGGCGCAAGCTGCAAGAGTACGGCATCGCCCCACCGCAACGCGGCGCCGGCCGCCGGGCGCTGTTCGGCCAGGACCAGGTGGAGTGCCCGGTTTGCGGCTCCCCCGACACGGCGCTGCTGTCCGAGTTCGGCTCGACATCCTGCAAGGCGCTGTGGCGCTGCACGGCGTGCCGGGAGCCGTTCGACTACTTCAAATGCCACTGATCCGTGCTGCTGGCCTTGGGATGAGCGTGGGCACCCCGCGCTTCCACAAGCTGCGCGTCGCCGACCTGCGGCGGGAAACGCCGGATGCCGTGTCCATCGCCTTCGACATCCCGCCCGGCCTGCAGCAGGACTACCGTTTCGCGGGTGGGCAGTACCTGACCCTCCGTACCGCCATCGGGGGCGAGGAGGTGCGCCGGTCCTACTCGATCTGCTCCGGCCCGGACGATGGCGAGCTTCGCATCGCGGTCAAGCGCGTGGACGGCGGCCTGTTCTCCACCTGGGCGAACAGCGGCATCCACGCCGGCGACGTGCTTGACGTGATGACGCCGACCGGGCGGTTCGGCATCGCGCCGGCGCCGGGCGAGGGGCGCGTGCATGTCGGGTTCGCCGCCGGGTCGGGGATCACGCCCATCCTGTCGATCATGCGCGGCATCCTGTCGCGTGAGCGGGACAGCCGGGTGTTCCTGTTCTATGGCAACCGCTCGACCGGCGACATGCTGTTCCGCGCGGACTTGGAGGAGCTGAAGGACCGCTACATGGGGCGGCTATCGGTGTTCCACGTGCTGTCGCAGGAGCAGCAGGACGTGCCGATCCTCAACGGCCGGCTGGACGCGGCGAAGGTCCGGCTGCTGCTGCGCCACATGGTGCCCGCCGCGGAGGTGGACCACGCCTTCCTGTGCGGCCCCAGCGGCATGAGCGACGAGGTCGAGGCGACCTTGCTCGACCTGGGCCTCAAGCCGGAGCAGGTCCATGTCGAGCGGTTCGTGTCCACCCTCGGCGGCAAGCCGCGTCCGAGGCCGGCGCCGGTACAGGCTGATACCCCTCATGCTGTCGCCGTCCTGGTGGTGGACGGCAAGCGCAGCGAGGTCCCGGTCGCGGCGGGCGAGTCGGTGCTGGACGCGGCGCTGCGGGCGGGGCTGGACCTGCCGTATGCCTGCAAGGGCGGCATGTGCAGCACCTGCCGGGCGCGCGTGCTGGACGGTGCCGTCACGATGGCGGTGAACTTCTCGCTGGAGCCGTGGGAGCTGGCGGCCGGGTTCGTGCTGACTTGCCAAGCGCAGCCGACCAGCCCGCGCGTGGTGATCGACTACGATCATGTTTAGGGCATGTTTAGAGCGGTTTGGTGTGACCTTTCCTTAACCTCTGAACGATAATCAGGGTGGGAGGCCCGGACCGTGCCGAGCCAGAGAGGCAGCCATGGCATCCATCAGTTCTTCCGGCTCAAGTGCTTCGACCGCGGCCGCCGATGCCGCCGCGGATCGCGTCGCGGACGCTGCTCTCGCCAAGGCAGCCGCATCGCTGGCGACCGACACGAAGGCAAAAGCGTCAGCAAGCGCGCTCAGCACAGACCAGAAAGCCGTCACCCAAGCAACCACCGTTGCAACCAAGGCGGATGCCCAGGTCAGCAAGGACAGCAAGGTGAATGTCGTAACCTGAACAGGGTTTTGACGCAGATGGCGTAATATCGGCCGTCCTCTGCTCTGACCGGTTCGCCCATCCCGTCGTTCGTCATCGCCCCATCTGTCATTGCTTCGTCTGTCATTGCGAGGAGCGCTTGCGATGCGGCAATCCAGGACCGCAAGACCGGAGCTGCAGCGCTTGCCGCCCCCTATGCCGCGCCGAAGCCGGCTCGCAATGACGGTGCCTGCCTGGATGCAGCATCATAAGCGTCAGAGCGAACGGCCACTGCCACAACCCTGCTGCGGCAGCCCGCCGATCAGCCCGCCCGCACCCTCCGGTCGATCACCCGCTTCACCTTGCCCAGCGACCGTTCCAGCGTGCCCGGCGGCTCCACGACCACCCGCGCCGTGACGCCGATGGTGCTCTTGATCGCCAGCGCCGCCAGACCCGCCGCGTCCTGCAGCCCCGCGCCGTCCCAGTGCTCCACCCGGCACTCGGCATGCACCGCCATCTCGTCCATCCGTCCCTCCCGGGTCAGCACGATCTGGAAGTGCCCGCCGCACCAGGGCTGCGCCAGCAGCAGCTCCTCGATCTGCGTCGGGAACACGTTCACCCCGCGCAGGATCAGCATGTCGTCCGACCGCCCCGTCACCTTCTCCATCCGGCGGAACCCCGGCCGCGCCGTGCCCGGCAACAGCCGCGTCAGGTCCCGCGTGCGGTAGCGGATGACCGGCAACGCCTCCTTGGTCAGCGAGGTGAACACCAGCTCCCCCATCTCGCCATCCGGCAGCACCGCGCCGGTCTCGGGGTCGATCACCTCGGGATAGAAATGGTCCTCCCAGATGTGCAGCCCGTCCTTGGTCTCGACGCACTCCTGCGCGACCCCGGGGCCGATCACCTCCGACAACCCGTAGATGTCCACGGCCTGGATGGCGAAGCTCGCCTCGATCTCCTGCCGCATCGCGTTGGTCCACGGCTCGGCGCCGAAGATGCCCACCTTCAGCGAGGACCGGCGCGGGTCCAGGCCCTGCCGCACGAACTCGTCCAGGATCGCCAGCATGTAGCTTGGCGTGACCATGATGACCTCGGGCTTGAAGTCCGCGATGCACTGCACCTGCCGCTCGGTCATGCCGCCGGACATCGGCACCACGGCGCAGCCCAGCCGCTCCGCCCCGGCATGCGCGCCGAGGCCGCCGGTGAACAGGCCGTAGCCATAGGCATTGTGCAGCGTCATGCCCGCCCGCCCCCCGGCGGCGTGGATGGAACGCGCCATGACATCCGCCCACATCTCCAGGTCACCCCGCGTGTAGGCGACCACGACCGGCTTCCCCGTCGTGCCCGACGAGCCGTGCAGCCGCGCCACCCGGTCCCGCGGCACGGCGAGCAGGCCGAAAGGGTAGGTGTCGCGGAACGCCGCCTTGGTCATGAACGGAAACCGCGCGAGGTCGGGCAGGTCGCGGAAGTCCGACGGATGCACCCCGGCGGCGTCGAAGGCCGCCCGGTGGTGCGGCACGTTGCCGTAGGCATGGTTCAGCGACCAGGCCATGCGCTGGCGCTGCAACGCTTGGACCTCATCGCGCGATGCGCGCTCGACGGGGTCATGCACGGGGCCGCCGGGCACGGTTGCGGTCCCCTCCGTCAGCCGCGGGTCAGCCGGGCCGGCCGGTGAACCGCGGCTGCCGCTTTTCCAGGAACGCCTGCACGCCCTCCGCGTGATCGGGGGTCGCCCCAGCCTGCCGCTGCAAGTCCCGCTCCAGGTCGAGCTGCTGGTCGAGCGTGTGCCCGGCCGATGCCGCCAGGGCACGCTTGGTCAGCGCCAGCCCCTGCGTCGGCTGCGTGGCCAGGCGCGCGGTCAGCGCCTCGGCCTCGGGCAGCAGCGCGTCGTCGTCAACGGCCTTCCAGATCAGCCCCCACTCCGCCGCCTGTTGCCCCGTCAGCGGCTCGGCAAGCAGCGCCAGGCCGCGGGCGCGCGCCTCGCCGACCAGCCGCGGCAGGAACCAGGTGCCCCCGGCGTCCGGAACCAGCCCGATCTTGGCGAACGCCTGCACGAACGGCGCCGACCGCGCCGCGAGCACGATATCGCAGGCCAGGGCGATGTTGGCCCCTGCGCCGGCCGCCACGCCGTTCACGGCGCACACGATCGGCTTGGGCAGGGATCGCAGGCGGCGCACCAGCGGGTTGTAGTACTGCTCCAGCGCGCCGCCGAGGTTGGGGTCGCCGGACCCCAGGTCGGACAGGTCCTGCCCGGCGCAGAAGGCACGGCCCTCGCCGGTCAGCAAGATGGCGCGGCAGCCTTCGTCCTCCGCCGCGGCATCCAGGGCCAGGCGCAACGCGGCGTGCATTTCGGCGTTGAACGCATTCAGCCGGGCCGGCCGGTCGAGCACGATCTTATGCCAGCCGGCACGGTGTTCCACTCGTAGTGGCGGCATGGAGCCTTCCCCTGTTCCGCAGGCCCCGTCGCGGGCCTATCTGCCGGCAGCCGATCCGGACTTTCCGGCGATTGGTGAGCCTTGCACGGCCCATGTCAACGGCGGAATGAGTGTGGCCGGTCAGCGGGAAAGCCCGTCGTCCTCCAGCAGGAGCAGCGCATGGCCGTCGGGGTCGTGCATCAACGCGGCTCTGGTGCTGTTCGACAGGACGGCCGCTCCGGGTTGGCCGGCCAGGCTGTCCACCTGGAACACCAGGCGGCTTGCCGCGATGTCCCCCGGCTGCAGGGGCGGCGCCGGGCGTCCGGACGGGGCGCGGTAGCCCAGCAGCTCGACATGCGGGGCAGGCTGCGCCGGGGTCAGCGCCACCACGTCCACCCGGGCGCCATCCAGCCCATCCAACGCGTCCTGCTCCGGGCCGGTGTTGACCTGCCGGGCGGCCACATGCAGGCCGAGGGTGTCGGCATAGAACGCGGCGCTGCGCTCGGCGCTGCTGACCGATATGGCGGAGTGGTCGATGCCGCCGGCCGTCGCCGGGTCAGGTTGGGCGAGGACAATCATCTCCAGCGGGTGGCCGTCGCCATCGCGGAACTTGTAGGCGCTGGTGCCGCCCGGCAGCGTCTGCGGGCCGTTGCGGCTGATCGGGGTGAACGGGTGACAGGCCAGCCGGGCATAGGCGGCAGCCATGTCGTCCACGGCCAGGGCGCAGTGCTGGAACCAGAGGTCGTTGCTGCGGCTGCCCGGCGGATAAGGGCTGCCGGGCGGGTCGAAGACGGCAAGCTCTAGCACTTGGCTGCCCCGGTGCAGCCGCACCGTGCGCAGGGTGGACGCGCCGAGCAGCCTGGCCATGGCAGGGTCCGCGTCGCAGGCCGGTTCCAGCATCCCGAAGCCGAGTGCCTCGGTGTAGAACGTCGCGGATCCCGGCAGATCGCTTACCGTCAGGCTGATCTGCAGCAGCCGTAGCGCCTTCACGAACGCCAGGCTCCGCGCCCGGTCATGCCAACCGCCCATGGATCTGACCGGTAAAGGCAAGCAGTCATTGCGAGCCGCGCTTGCGGCGCGGCAATCCAGGGCGGCGAAGGCGATCCTTGCCCCCTGGATTGCCGCGCCGAAGCCGGCTCGCAATGACGGCACGGATCGGGACCGCAGCAGTCAGGGGCAAGCGCGGCTGGCATCACCGCGTCCGCGATGCACCCGCTCATGGCCGCTGCGCGCCGCGCACGTTGGTATAGACCGCCTGCAGCCTGTGCGAGGCGCAGATGAACAGCCGGCAGCGGTTGCGTCCGCCGAACGT
>CAXTFY010000084.1:0-11370 GCA_964243265.1 uncultured Acetobacteraceae bacterium
GCCCGCGTGCTGCAATTGAGGGCCGGGGTGTGCCAGGACTTCGCCCACCTGATGATCTCCGGGCTGCGCTCGCTGGGGCTGCCGGCGCGGTATGTGTCGGGCTATATCCGCACCCGTCCGCCGCCGGGCAAGGAGCGGCTGCGTGGCGCGGACCAGTCGCATGCCTGGGTGGGCTGCTGGCTGGGGCCGGAACTGGGGTGGATCGACCTTGATCCCACCAACGACCTGGTCGTGGGGGATGAGCATGTCGTGCTGGGCTGGGGACGCGACTACACGGATGTCAGCCCCGTCCTGGGCGTGCTGCTGGGCGGCGGGGAGCACACGCTTGAGGTGAGCGTGGACATCGAGCCGCAGGACGAGGCGCAGGCAGCAGCGGACGCGGCGGAGTAATCTGTTGCCCGAACAGGCTTCTGGTTAAAGCCGGCTCGTCCCACCAGCGCCCGTCATAATGGCGGCTGTCGGCAGCGACTCTTTCAGCATCGCACCATCTCAGCCGCCGTCATTGCGAGCCGGCTTCGGTGCGGCAATTCAGGAATGCACAGGCGACAGTTCCGGTTTCGCGCTCCTGGATTGCCACGTCGCAAGCGCTCCTCGCAATGACGAGCGATGGGATGGGCAAGTTGGCCACAGCGAGCAGCCATTGCCACCGTTGCAATGCGGCAGTCCAGGGCCGCCAGCCAAGCGTCAGCCCGCACGGCCCCTGCATCGCCACGCCGCCTGCCGGAATGCGCCGGCCACGGTCACCCGGGCGGCGTCAGGCCCAAGCCTTCGCCAGTGGCCTTGATCGCCGCCCAGGTCTCCGGTTGCAGCGGCACCCCGCCGTGTAGCCGTGCGGCCCGGGTCCGCGCCTCGGCGTCGCCGGGCACCAGGACCTCGCCGTCCGCGGCAGCCGGGCGGGAGGCACGCACCCACTCGGCGTACTCCCGGGCGGTCTGCGCGAAGCCGGCGGCGCCGAAGTGACCGGGGTCGAGGTAGATCGACACCATGCCGTTGACGATGCCGCCGCGCTTGCCGCCGGGCACCGGGCTGGCAGTGGGGCTGCCGGCGAAGCACCCCGCCAGGATCTCGCACATGAAGGCGATGCCGGACCCCTTGTGGCCGCCGAACGCCCGCAGCGCGCCGGGGCCGTTGCCGGGGTCGCGGACGCGGGTGCCCTCGATGGGGCCGTACAGCACCGCGGGGTCGCCGGACAGCGCGCCGTCCGGGCCGATCAGCGCGTCGCCGGGGATCGGCTTGCCGCCGTTGCTGGCGACCAGGACCTTGCCCTCGGCGACGATGCTGGTGGCGAAGTCCAGCAGCAGCGGCGGGCCGTCCGGCTGCGGCACGCCGATGCATAGCGGGTTGGTGCCGAACCGCCGGTCCACCCCGCCGAACGGCGCCACGATCTCCCCCATGCCGACGTTGACGAGGTGGATGCTGACCAGCCCGGCCGCCGCCGCCCGCTCCGCCCATTCGCCGATGCGGCCGATATGCCCGCTGTTGCGCAGCGTCACCACCGCCAGCCCGGCGGCACGCGCCTTGGCAATCCCGAGATCGACCGCAGCAGGCCCGATGGTCTGGCCAAAACCCAGGTTGCCGTCCAGCACGGCATGCGTCGCGCTCTCGACCACCACGGTCGGCTGCTGTCCGGCGCGGACGCGGCCGTTGCCCAGCCACTCCACGTAGCGCGGCACCCGGATCACCCCATGGCTGTCGTGCCCGGCCAGGTTGGCGGACACCAGGTGCAGGCCGATCCGCGCCGCCTCCTCGGCATCGCACCCGGCGGCGGCGAAGATTTCGGCGATGAAGCTCCGCAGCGTGTCGGCGGGGACCGTCACCGCGTCCATCAGCGCGCCATCCCGGCGATGGCCTGGGCCGTGGCGCGGTAGAACTGGTTGTCGGTCGGCGTGATCGTCATCTCCGCCATGCAGGTCCGCGCCGGCATCCTGGCGGCGAACACCGCGGCGGCGGCGATGTCCTCGGGCTGGATCATGACGGCGCGTTCCTCGGCGCTCGGCGGCCGCGGCCGGGTGTCGAGGATCGGGGTCGCGACCTCGCCGGGGTTGATGCAGACGCTGCGGATGCCGTGGATGCCCTCCTCGGCGTTGATGGTGGCCGACATGGCGCGGGCGCCGTGCTTGCTCGCGGTGTAGCTCGGCCCCGACACGGCAAAGATGCCGGTGCCGGCGACGGACGCCACGTGGATCAGCAGCCCGGCCCGGCGCTCCCGCATGGCGGGCAGCACGGCCAGGCTGCACAGGAACGGCCCCTTCAGGTTCACGTCCACGACCGTATCCAGATCGGCCGGCGACAGCTCGGCCCAATGGCGCCGCCGGGCGTTGGTGCCGGCGTTGTTGACCAGGATGTCGATGTCGCCGAGCGCCCCGGCCACCGCCAGGTGCGCCTGCGTCACCTGGTGCGCGTCGGCCACGTCGGCGATGGCGATCATGGCGCTGCCGCCGGCGTCCTGCACCAGGCGCTGGGTTTCGGCCAGGCTTTCGCGTGACCGGCCGGTCAGCGCGACGCGGCAGCCCGCCTCGGCGAAGGCCTGGGCCAGGGCGCGGCCGATGCCGGTGCCGGCCCCGGTGATCCAGACTGCCTGTCCCGTGATGTCCTGCATGGTGCGGCTCCTCTGTTGCGGCCCTGGGCGTATGGCACCCCTGCCAGCCAGCGACGGCGCTGATCGGCGAGGCCGGGCCACGGGTGGTTTGGGTCCTGCCGGCCTGTTGCGGCCAGTCGCGCGGGATGATGCAGCCGGGCGCGGGCGGCTACAAGCCGAAGTCTGATGGCGTCCACGGCAGCAGCGCCTCGGCCGCAGAGGCAGCGCATATAGGCTGAGGCCGCTTGTCTGGCTGCTCCCTTTGCTTCCGCAGGAAGGCCAGGGTGAGCCGCAAGGGCCTGGTTTGCCGGCTTGGAAACGAAGGCTGCTCCCAACCCGGCGAGGCTTGACCCCCATTGTCCCTTGTAGATGAATCGCTGGAGTACAAGGGAGCGGAAACAGTCCGTTGGGACCTTCACCTATAGGGTAGATAACGGCCTAAGACGGAAGCTCCGGAGCGACCCGGCGACTAGCCCGTTAGGATGACAGCAGCTCCGGCAGCCTGGGAAGGTTATCCAGCACGGCGCAGGCCGGTCAGCCTGGATTAGGGGTTCACCTGCACGGTCGATCTAAACGGACCGGACTCCGAGTTCATGGCAGACCTTCACGCCGGTATACCCCTATGCCAACGTGAATGGTCTCCTCCCTCCTCGCACCCATGGCGAGATGGGCATGATGGAAGAGCCGGTGACCTGGCTTGTACCCGCGCGCCTGCTGGGCGGTGATGACGAAGCTGGCCGGGGCGCTGATCGCAGCGACCGTTCCGGTGCTGAGGTCGGCATCGGTCTTGCCGATGATTGCTAGCCGGTGGTGAGCACGCAAGCGGTCGAGCGCGGCTGGCGCCTCGGGATGCAGCTCGATTATTCACGGGAACGACAGCAGCGCCTTCCGGTCGTTCAGGCTGGCCGTGCACCCGGATTCGGTGGTTGCCTAGTCCAGACCCGAATTCGGGACAGCCTTGTAGCCGCGGAAGCGCCGACGCTGCTGCCTCATCGCCACCTGCCGAAGCCTGTCAGGGTTTGGCGAGCGACAGAACGCAGAGCCTGTTTCAAGGGCCGGTTCGTCGGCGTCGATGGACAGTGACGGTATGCTTGCCTCAGGGCAGGTGGGCGAGCGTCCGGTAGCAACGGCGGTGGACGCGCCCGGGCCGTCCGCCACACGTCGGGCAGTAGGCGGTTGCCGGGCGCGCATGGGTGTTGATGGTGAGGGCAGACCGGTCGGGTTCGAGGCTCCAGAGTTCGAGTCGAAGGCGGGCCGTGTCCGGCAACAAGCATAATGGTAGGTTTACCTGCCCCATGCAGGAACCAACCCAGGGGCGATCATTGCAATTCTCTAAGAATATAATTAACAAGATTTACATGGTTGCAGGTACATCTGGGCTATCATCTCGGATTGCATCAGATGCTTCGGATTTATGCTTGCATCGCGCACCAACACGATCTCTACCTGGTTGCCCTTGCCGGAGTTGTTGCCGTTCTTGGCTCCCATACCGCGCTTAGTCTGCTGCGGCACATCCAGGCGCTACAGGGCCGTGCGCGTCATCTCTGGCTTGGGGGCGCCGCGCTGGCCGCCGGATCAGCGATCTGGGCCACGCACTTCGTTGCCATGCTGGCGTTCCAACAAGATGTCAAGGTCGGATACGACATCGAACTGACAGCTCTGTCGCTGCTAGCGGCGGTGACCCTGACCTGGCTCGGTTTCTGGGTCGCATTGATGCACTCCAGCACGGCGTACCAAGCCGTGGGCGGGGCGACCGTCGGGCTCGGGATCGCCGCGATGCACTACACTGGGATGGCGGGATTGCAGTTTCCTGGGTTCGTATCCTGGGATGCGGGACTTGTGGCGACGTCGCTGGCGCTTGGGTGTGGGTTCGGCGCTGCGTCGTTGCCCTTCGCCCTGGCCGGCTTGGGTCGTTGGTGCAAGCTCACGGCGACGGCGCTGCTGACCCTTTCCATCTGCGGCCTGCATTTCACCGGCATGGCGGCAGGCTCCATCACCTTGACCGCGGTGGCTGCGCTGCCTTCAAGCGTCATGTCCCCTGGATTGCTGGCCATCAATGTGGCCGGCGCGTGCTTCATCCTTCTCCTGCTCAGCGCCAGTGCGGTGCAACTTGGCCGCCGAGACGGCCGGCAGCGGGAGGTCGAGCGCCTGAACCTGCAAAGCCTGGCCGACATCGCAATGGAAGGCTTGCTGGTGTGCGACGGGAACATGGTGGTTGCCGTCAACACAAGCTTCGAGCAGATGGTCGGCCGCCCGGCACGCAGCCTGGTCGGATCGTCGATCGACGCATTGTTCGAGGCGACCCAATCAGCCGTCGCGTCGCCCGGAAGCACGGGCGAGCACCTGCTCCTATCAGCGGACGGGCAGCACATTCCAGTCGAAGTGATGCAGAAGCCCATCCTTTATTCCAACAGGCCGCACCGCGTGGTGGCGATCCGCGACCTGCGGGAGCGGCGCAAGGCCGAACAGGAAATCCGCTTCCTGGCGCACCATGACGCGCTGACAAGCCTGGCCAACCGCCCCGCGTTCGGGCTGGGACTGGACTGCCAGGTGCGCGAGCAGGCCCGCACCGGGGAGCAGTTTACCCTGCTCGCGCTGGACCTGGATCGGTTTAAGGAAGTGAACGACACCATGGGCCACGGGATCGGCGACCTGCTGCTGACGCGGGTCGCCGGCCGGCTGCGTGCGACGTTGCGCGAAACCGACCTGGTCGCCCGCCTGGGCGGCGACGAGTTCTCCATTCTGCCAATTCCGCCCATGATGCCGGCGGAAGCCGCCACCCTGGCCCGTCGGATCGTGGAAATGTTGGGCCGGCCCTACATCCTGGATGGCAAGATCGTGAACATCAGCGTCAGCGTCGGGTTGGCGATGGCGCCGCAAGATGGCAGGGACGCCGTCGCCCTGATGAAGAACGCCGACCTTGCGCTCTACCGAGCCAAATCGGATGGGCGCAACACGGTGCGGTTCTTCGAGCAGGGCATGGACATGAAGATGCAGCATCGCCGCACCTTGGAGCTGGAACTGCGGCACGCCATCACCCATGACGAGCTGGAAGTGTTCTATCAGCCATTGTTCGACGTGGCCGCACAACGTGTTCGCGGCTTCGAGGCGTTGGTGCGGTGGCGCCACCCGCAGCGTGGGCTGATCCCGCCAGGCGACTTCATCCCACTTGCCGAGGAGACCGGGCTGATCGTTGCCATCGGCGAGCATGTGCTGAACACTGCCGTGACCCAGGCCGCCGCCTGGAGCGACGAGACCACGATGGCCGTCAACCTGTCCGCCGTGCAGTTCGCCGCTGGCGGCTTGGTGGGCACCGTGAAGGCGGCGCTCGCCCAGTCCAGGCTGCCAGCGCACCGGCTGGAACTCGAGATCACCGAGGGCGTGCTGCTGAAGGAGGGTGTCGATACCCTGGAAATCCTGCACGCGCTGCGCGATCTCGGCGTGCGGATATCCATGGATGATTTCGGCACCGGCTACTCGTCGCTCTGCTACCTGCGGGCGTTCCCATTCGACAGGATCAAGATCGACCGGTCCTTTGTGCAGGAGATGATGGTCAACGCGGAATGTGCCGCCATCATCTGGGCGGTGATCGGGCTAGGTCAGCGCCTCGGCATCACCACGACGGCGGAAGGAGTGGAGACGGAAGAGCAGAAGACGCACCTTCAGCAACAGGGGTGCGACGTGTTGCAGGGCTACCTGTTCGGCAAGCCGATGCCGGCCGCCGAGGCATCCCGCTTCGTAGCCGCGCCCGTGGCGGAGGCCGCCTGAGATGACCGGAGCACTGAGCCGTCTGGTTTACAGCAGCCGTAGCTTGCTGAAGGGAACGGCTGGGGAATGCCTGGCTGAAGTGGCGAATATCCTCGGTGCATCGCGGGCGAACAATCCAAGGGCAGGCCTGACAGGCGTGCTGTTGTTTGACGGGACCACCTTCCTACAGGCGTTGGAGGGTCCTATTGTGGAAATCGAGCGCCTGCATGAGACGATAACCTGCGACCGCCGGCATGAAGAGATTACCTTGATCGACCTGGTTTCCATTGAGGCGCGGGACTACGACGTATGGAGCATGGCCTTCGTGGATGGGACCGATATCAAGCATCACACCCTGCGTCGGTTCCTGGCAAAGCAGTGTGGTCCAGGCACAGCCGGGCTAGGCGACACCTTGTCGGGTGCGTTGCGAACATTGCTGTTGCAGGCAATGTGAGGCTCCGCTGTTTCGGAACACCCGGAATGGGGGTCCGAGGAGCAAGCGAACGGGAAGCCTATGCAAGGCGGTGCCGCGCGATCTGTCGCGGAGCCTTGCCCTTCTGCGGCATGCGCCAGCCTTACCGCTCCCTATGCAGGGCCGAAGCCGCCTCGCACTGACGAGCCGCCAGTTTGGATGAGCAGCTCAGAACTCCTGGCGGCCAGCATCAGTTCGGGTTCCATATCCGCAGCATGGTGGCGACCACGACCGCCTCCTCCCGCGACGATGCCTCCCCGAGCAGGTGATGGCCCTCCTCGGTCTTCGGGATGCCAACGATCATGCTGTCGGCGGCCTCGATGGTCCGTAGGCTCCCGCCCTCGAACACGGCCCGCGCCGTCTCGATCAGGCCAAGGCTGAGCCACTGTTCGGTCGTCATGCTGTCATCCAAATCAAGCCGCAGAGATGCGGCAGGCATCCAAATCAAGCCGCAGGGGCGCGGCAGGGGTCCTTAGTCCTCCAGCAGGGCCTGCTTGGCAATGCGCATGGCGCTGTTGGCGGCGGGGATGCCGGCGTAGGCGGCGACGTGCATCATCACTTCCAGGATATCTTCCGGGGTTGCGCCCGTGTTGCGGGTGGCGCGGACGTGCAGGCGCAGCTCCTCGTGATGGCCCAGGGAGGCCAGCATCGTGATCACCAGCAGGCTGCGCGTCCGCAGGTCCAGGCCGGGCCGGGTCCACACGCCGCCCCAGGCGGTACGGGTGATGAACGCCTGGAAATCGCGGTCCAGGCTGGTGGCGGCGGCCGTGGCGCGGTCCACGTGCGCGTCGCCCAGCACCCGGCGGCGCACCGCCATGCCGGCCGCCAGGGCGTCGGTGACCTCGGGCAGCAGGAAGCCGCGTATGGCGTCCGACACCTGGTCCGGCACCTCGACGGTGGGGATGTGCGCGGCGCCGGTCAGCACCACCAGGCTGCCGCCCAACGCGTCCCGCAGCGCCTCCGCGCTGGCCAGCGGCGTTGATTGGTCCTGCTCGCCGACCAGGACCAGGGCGGGAACCCGCAGCGCGCCGGTGTCGGCGGTGAGGTCCGCGGCGCCGATGGCTTCGGCGCAGGCAGCGTAACCCTCCGGGGCCGTGCGGAGCAGCATGGCGCGCAGGCCGACGGCGGCCGGGGCGGCCATGAACGGGGCCGTCACCCAGCGCGCCATGACGGCCTCCACGACGGCCTCCATCCCATCCGCCCGGACCAGCGCCGCCCGGTCCCGCCAGCTCTGCGCGGGCGGGATGGCCATGGCGGTGTCGCACAGGATCAGGCTGGCGACCCGGGCCGGCGCCTGGTGCGCCACGGACTGCGCGACCAGGCCGCCGATGCTGAGGCCCCCAACATGCGCCTGGTTGATCCCCAAGGCGTCCAGCGCCGCGATCACGTCCGCGGCCAGGCCGGCGATGGTGTAGGGGCCGGGCGTCACCTCGGTCAGCCCATGGCCGCGCAGGTCCGGGCGCACCACGCGGAACGGACCCGCCAAGGCGTCCGCCTGCGCATCCCACACGTGCAGCGACGTGCCGAGCGAATGCAGCAGCACCAGCACCGGCGCGGCGGCGGGACCGTCGATCTGGACGTGCATCGTCAGGCCGTTGGCGTTCAGGAACATGGCGTCAATCCTTCTGCACGGCCAGCGCCGCGGTCAGCGCGCCGGCCTTGGCCGCCACGGTTGCGGCGGTGTCGCCGGGCTTATACAGCGCCGAGCCGATGCCGAAACCCGCCGCGCCTGCCGCGCGCCAGGCGGCCAGGTTCGTGGCGTCGATGCCGCCGACCGGCAGCACCATCATGCCCGGCGGCAGCACGGCCCGCAACGCGCGGAGCATGGCGGGGCTGCCGCCCTCCGCGGGGAATAGCTTCAGCGCATCCGCCCCGGCGTCGAGCAGGCTGAACGCCTCGGCCGGGGTGAAGAAGCCGGGCACGGCCAGCAAGCCTCGCGCCTTGGCGGCGCGGACGATGGCCGGGTCGGCGTGCGGGGTTACAATCAGGCGCCCCCCGGCGTCGGCCACCCGGTCCACGTCGGCGGCGCGCATCACCGTGCCGGCGCCGACCAGCATCGTGCCGCCGAATCGCCGGGCCAGGCAGGCGATGCTGCTGAACGGGTCCGGCGAGTTCAACGGCACCTCGACCACGCGCAGCCCGGCGGCGGCCAGGGCGTCGCAGATCGGCTCGGCCTCATCGGGGCGGATGCCGCGCAGGATGGCGACCAGCGGGCAGGCCGCCAGGAGGTTTGCTAGGTCCATGGCGCGTGCGCTCCGATGAGGGCCAGGCCGCGTGCGGCGGCGTCCAACGGACCTGGTTGCGACGTGCCGCCGCACAGCGCGATAGCCTGGGCATACAATCCGCACAGCGCCGCATCGCCGATCAGGTGGACCGTGCCGTCCGGCGCGGCAGCCCGGACCTCGTGCCCGATCAGCAAGCCCGACAGGTAGGACGCGGCGGCGGCATCCGCCAGCCCGCCTGTCAGCCCCAGGGTGCGGACGCCGAACAGGTGGTGCAGCAGTCCGCCGGGATCGCCGGATCGCTCGACGCCGCGGGCGAAGGCGTCCGGATCCGCGGCGGCGCCGGGCTGCATCAGGCGGCCCAGGATGGTGTGGTCGCGCAGTGCGGCAAAGGCTTCCCCGGTCAGGTGGGTGGTGAAGCCTGCAACCTGTCCGTGCGCGATCCGCACCCACTTGGAGTGGCTGCCGGGCAGGCAGGCAACAGCGTCCGGGCCGGTCACCTCCAGGGCGCCAACGACCTGCACCTCCTCGCCGCGCATCACCTCGGGAACGCCGCCATCCACCTTCAGGCCGGGTACCAGCAAGACCTGCGCGCCGTCGAATGGCACCGGCACCAGGGCACGCGCCAGTTCGGCGGCGCCAGCAGGGCAGGGGAGATAGGGCGCTTCCTGCCAGCCCTGGCGGCTGCCGACCATGCCGGACATCAGGACCTGGCGCTCGCCGTCCGCGAGCCAGGGCGCGATGGCGATGCGCAGCACATCGGCAAAGCCGCCGGGTGGAACCTGCAGGATGCCATGCGGGCCGTCCACGCGGTCAGTCGCGCCACCCTTGGCAATGCGGAACGCGCGGAAGCTGCTGGTGCCCCAGTCAACGGCGATCAAGGATTGCGGTCCTGTTCAGATGGAACAATTGATCCGCATGGGTCCACTGGTGAGATCAAAGCCGTCAGGGGGTCATGCCCTGCCGCCCAGCATGTGCCGTAAGCCGGCGATGTCCTCCGGCGCCAATGACATCTGCCCGCCGTAGGTCGGACTTCCATCACTGCGGGTAACGAGGACATGGACCGCGTGCCTCCAACTCTCGTTTGCTGAAAACAAGTCGATCTGCGTTCGGTTGCCGTCCGCGTCGAACGTCACGACCGAGAACGACGGCGGCGGCGGCGAAGCCAGGGCCACATGCAGATCAGCACGATGCGCCTTTACCCAGGCGTGCAATTCATTCAACTGGCTCTCTGAAAGCTGCCATGCTTTCGGTGGTCCGTCATTTCCTCGCAACGTGTACTTATCCAGGAACAATCCACCATCGACTACCGTCCCGCGAACCGGCGGGACCGGCATGGGCGTCTGTGGATCGCACCCGACCAGACACAGTGCGCTGACAAGCACCCCGGCACATTGCATCCTGAACCGTCGCGTCATTGGCTGCCAGCCGGGCCAGTCATCAGCGATAGTCGTTCCAGGCCGTCGTGAACGGCTTGCGGAAGAACGTTGCCCACAAGTAGTTCGCCCCGTACCGGACGCCCGTCATCACCACCCCATCGCCGCGCAACCGCCTGCCCGATGACTTGGCCATCAGCGCGAAGGTGAACCGCACGTCGCCCAGCTTGTTCATCCGCCGGGCGATGTCGGTGTCCTCGCCATAGAAGGTGAACGCGTCGCTGTAGCCGCCGATCCGCTCCAGCACGTCCCGCAGCAGCACGAAGTTGCCGCCCTGCACCATGCTGCCCACGCCCAGCACATGCTTGTTGAAGCTATAGGTCGCGTAGCCCATCCAGTAGAACGCGCGCGCAAAGCTCCGGATGTGCAACGGCACGTCGTAGTAATCGTAGGGGCCGCTGAGCACCACCAGCTTGGGACTTTGCTCAAACGCTTGGAACACCCGGTCGAGCCAGCCTTCGGGGATCAGCGTGTCGGCGTCGATGTTGGCGATCAGCACGCCGCGCGACGCCAGGAACCCGGCGCTGCGGGCCTGCACCAGACCCTTCACCGGCTGATCGACCACCACCACGCCGGGCGTCGCCGCCGCCACCGCGGCCGTGCTGTCGGTGCTGGCGTTGTTCACCACCAGGACTTCCGCCGTGCAGCCGGTCCGCGCGATCTCCGCCTGGATCGCTGCCAGGCACGCGGGCAGCAGCCGCTCCTCGTTGTAGGCGGGGACGACGAAGCTGACGCGCGGACGCTCGGCGGCGGTTGGGGTCATGCAGGCGTGCTCCCTTTGGGTCCTGGCGTCCGCTGGCATTGGAGGGTGGCGGCGTCCAGCCATATTTCTGTGTCACATGACCGCAATCTTTGCCAGCGTCGCCAGAATGGCGCCAGCCCGGTCGCCGGGATGGCGCCACCCCTGGCCCCGCC
>CAXTFY010000084.1:11470-15857 GCA_964243265.1 uncultured Acetobacteraceae bacterium
GTCGCCAGAATGGCGCCAGCCCGGTCGCCGGGATGGCGCCACCCCTGGCCCCGCCGGGCCAGGTTGGGATAGCCTGGCCCGGACCCGCAGGAACCGCCATGCTCAGCACGCCCCCGCCGCCCCCGACTCAGCCCCTCACGCAGAACTGGCAGGTCACCAAGCCCGCCGCCACGGGCCGGCGCGGCATGGTGGTGTCGCAGGCACGGGATGCGGCGCTGGCGGGCATGTCGGTGCTGGATGCCGGCGGCAACGCCATCGATGCCGCAGTGGCGGCGGCGCTGGCCCTGGCGGCGGTGGAGCCTTGGAACAGCGGACTCGGCGGCATCGGATTCGCGGTGGTGCATCGCGCCGGGCAGCCGCGGGCGGAGGTGGTGGATTTCGGCCCCCGCGCGCCGGGCCGGCTGGACCCCGGCGCATTCAAGCTGACGGGGCATACGGCGCAGGACCTGTTCGCGTGGCCGGGGGTGGAGGGCGACGCCAACATCCACGGGCCGCTGTCGTTCGCCATCCCGTCCGCCGTCGCCGGGTATGCCCACATGCACGGGCGCTGGGGCTCGCTGCCGCTGCGGCAGATCGTGGCACCCGCCCTGGCGCTGGCCCGGCGCGGCCTGGCACAGGACTGGTTCACCACGCTCAAGGTCGCCAACGCCGCCGCGGTGCTGCGGCTGTATGCCGAAAGCGCCCGCATCTACCTGCCGGACGGCCTGCCCCCGGTGGCGCCCTATCAGGGCAACCCCGGTTTCCTGCCGCTGGGCCGGCTGGCGGACACCCTGGAGCACCTGGGCGAGGCCGGACTGCGCGACTTCTACGAGGGCGACGTGGCCGCCGGCATCGCCCAGGACGTGGCGGCGCTGGGGGGCGTGCTGGACCGCGACGATCTGCGCCGGTGCGAGGCCCGGATGACGCCGGTGCAGGAGGTTGACTGGGGCGGGCGCACCCTGCAGATGGCCGGCGGCCTGACCGCCGCGCCTACCCTGGCGTGCGTGCTGGACGGGATGGTGGGGGTGGCCCACACCGTGCCCGACGCCGGGTGGTATGCCGCCCTGGCCCGCAGCATGAAGGCCGCATACGCCGAGCGCCTGGCCGGGCTGGGCGACGCCGAGCCGCCCGCTGAGCACAGAGCTGCCGAAAGCTGCACCACGCACCTGACGGTCTGCGACGCCGCGGGCACCATGGTGTCGATGACGACGACGCTGCTGTCCTCGATGGGCAGCCGCGTGGTGCTGCCGGGGTCCGGCGTGCTGATGAACAACGGGGTGATGTGGTTCGACCCGCGGCCGGGCCGGGCCAACTCGGTGGCGCCGGGCAAGCGCCCGCTGACCAATATGTGCCCGGTGATCCTGCGCGACGGCGACCGGCCGGTGCTGGCGGCGGGCGCCTCGGGCGGGCGGCGCATCCTGGCGTCCGTGGTGCAGATGCTGGCCTTCGTCGAGGACTTCGGCATGGACCCGCAGGCGGCGGCGCACCAGCCCCGCATCGACGTGTCCGACGCCGAGACCGTCCATGCCGACCAGCGCCTGCCGCCCGGCGTGCTGGACGCCCTGCGCGCGGACGGCCCGGTCGAGGTCGTGGAGCACGGCGTGCTGCCGGTGAACTTCGCCTGCCCGAACCTGATCCTGGACCAGGACGGCCAACGCACCGGCATCAGCGACGTGATGTCCCCGTGGTCCGCCGCGGTGGCCCAAGCCTGATGCGGCGCCCGTAACACGGTGCCCATGATGCAGGTTCGGCCCATCGGCCACCTAGAAACGCCGTTCCGCACCATCGAGGAGTGTCCGCGCAATGGCCGGCAGATCGACCCGGCGCCGGCCTGCCATGCTGTCGTGGACCCCGCCTTCGTGGGCGGGCTGCTGTCGCTGGATGGCTTTTCCCACCTGATCCTGCTTTATTGGCTGGGGCCGCAGGATGCCGACCTGCAAATGACCCCGCCTTTTGACGGCCAGCCCCGCGGCGTGTTCGCCACCCGGGCGCCGCTGCGGCCCAACCCGGTCGGCCTGTCCGTCGTGGCATACGACGGCAGTGCGGCACCGGGCCGCCTGCGGGTGCGCTACCTGGACTGCATGGACGGCACGCCGTTGCTGGACATCAAGCCCTACCTTCCGTCCACCGACGCCGTATCCGGCGCCGCCATGGGCTGGCTGACCCCGCACCGCACCACCTGAGGCCGCTGATGCCCGATGCCACGCACAACTCGACGCACGATGCCACACCCGCTGGCCGGAACGCCGCCGACCCCGCCCAAATGCCGGCCGAGGTGCTGCTGGCGCACTACGCCCGCGGCACGCTCAGCCCCGTCGAGGTGCTGCAGGCCGTCACCGAGCGCATCGCCCGCCTCAACCCGGCGCTGAACGCCTTCGCCGTCCTGAACCCGCGCGCCCTGCAGGCTGCGGGCGAGAGCGAGGGGCGGTGGCGCGCCGGCCGTCCCCTCGGCGCGCTGGACGGCGTGCCCTGCACGGTCAAGGACCTGGTGGACCTGCAAGGCTTCCCGACCCGGCGCGGCAGCCGCACCACCTCGCCCGAGCCCGCTGCCGCCGATGGCCCCTCCGTGCTGGGCCTGAAGGCGGCCGGCGCCGTCATCCTGGGCAAGACCACCACGACGGAGTTCGGCTGGAAGTCCCCCGGCGACTGCCCGCTGCATGGCATCACCCGCAATCCCTGGAACCCGGCGTACTCCCCCGGCGGCTCGTCGAGCGGCGCGGCGGCGGCGGCCGGTGCGGGGTTCGGGCCGCTGCACCTGGGTACCGACGCCGGCGGCAGCGTTCGCATCCCGGCGGCCTGGTGTGGCGTGGTCGGATTGAAGCCCAGCTTCGGCCGGGTGCCGCAGTGGCCGCTGAGCGCGTTCGGGGGCGTGTCCTGCGCGGGTCCGCTGACGCGCACGGTGCGGGATGCCGCGCTGATGCTGGGCGCGTTGGCGCGGCATGACCTGCGCGATCCCTACAGCCTGCCGGACGACCCCCGGAGCTGGTTGGATGGCATCGAGTCCGGGGTGGCCGGGCTGCGCGTGTCCGTCCTGCGCGGACCCGGGTTCGATGCACCGGTGGACGCGGACGGCATCGCCGCCGTGGAGCAGGCCGCCGCCCTGCTGGCCGACGCCGGGGCGGAGATCGCGGACGAGGACCCGGGCCTGCCGGACATTGGCGCGGTGTTCCGCCAGCTTTGGGGCACGTCCCTGGCTGCGCTGGTGCAGGCCACGCCGCCGGAGCAGCGCGGATTGCTGGACGCTGGCATCGCCGAGGTCGCGGCCGAGTTCGGCGCCGTCACTGGCATCGCGCTGATGCAGGGGGAGGCGGAGCGGGTGCAGGCGGCGCACCGGATGGCGCTGTTCCACCGCCGGTTCGACCTGGTGCTGTGCCCGACTGTGCCCGGGCTGCCACCGCTGGCGGATGCGCCCACGGCCGACCCGGCCGCCGCCCTGCTGCGGGATTGGGCGCCCTGGACGGCGCTATTCAACCTGACGCGCCAGCCGGCCATCACCGTCCCGCTGGGCCTGACCGCCGCCGGCTTGCCACGCAGCGTGCAGCTTGCCGCGGTGCTGTACCGGGACGACCTGGTGCTGCGCGCCGCGCGCGTGCTGGAGCAGGCGGTGCCGGTCCCCCTGGCGCCGCTGGGCTAGGTTGGCCTAGCGTTTGGCGCGATGCAGGGTCGATCGCGCATGCCAAACAGCGTTCTTCCCCCTCTTCCTCCGGGAGAGGGCCGGGGTGAGGGGATCTTTCCGCAATCACCGCGCCAGCTGGTGAAAGGGCGTATCCGGTCCTCGACCTGCCGGACTCGGCGCTGGCCCGCCCCTCACCCCGGCCCTCTCCCGGAGGAAGCAGGGGAAGAAAACTCGTTCGCCTGCTGCTGGGTCAACCTGCGCCGACCCGCTTGCCGAAGGAAACGCCATGAACATCCAATCGCCTGAAGCCGCCATCACCGCCTGGCTCGCCACCCAGCACGGCGCCATGGTGGACCTGCTGCGCCGCATGGTGGACATCGACAGCGGCAGCTACGACAAGCCCGGCATCGACGCCGTGGGCCGGGTGGTGCGCGACTTCCTGAACGGCCACGGCATCGCCGTCGAGACCCTGCCGCAATCCAAGCACGGCGACTGCCTGCGCGCCGCCGTGCCCTGGGACTTGGTGCTCGGAGACGGCGCGCCGCAGAACAGCGGCGCCAACACAGGCGGCAACGTCGTGCTGATGGGCCACCGCGACACCGTGTTCCCGCAGGGCGAGGCCCGGCGGCGGCCCTTCACCATCCAGGGCCATCTCGCCTACGGTCCCGGCGTGGCCGACATGAAGGCCGGGCTGGTGATGAACTGCTTCGTGCTGGCCGCCTTCGCCCGGTTCGGCGGCAGCCCGGCGCCGCTGGTCGGCCTGTTCACCGGCGACGAGGAGATCGGCAGCCC
>CAXTFY010000085.1:0-15726 GCA_964243265.1 uncultured Acetobacteraceae bacterium
GTAATCCACCGCCGAGCACACGTTGTTGGCGACATACAGCGACTGCAGGTCGTTGCTGCCGACGACGATCACCTTCTGGCACATGTCGCGGGCGATCGGCAGCCCGAACCCCCCGCACACCACGTCGCCCAGGAAGTCCAGCAGCACGTAGTCGAACCCCCACTCGTGGAAGCCCAGCTTCTCCAGCAGCTCGAACCCATGGATGATGCCGCGCCCGCCGCAACCGCGCCCGACCTCGGGGCCGCCCAGCTCCATGGCGAACACGCCGTCGCGGATGAAGCAGACATCGCCGATGGTGACCTTCTCGCCGGCCAGCTTCTTCTTGCTGCTGGTCTCGATGATGGTCGGGCAGGACCGGCCGCCGAACAGCAGGCTGGTGGTGTCGCTCTTCGGGTCGCAGCCGATCAGCAGCACGCGCTTGCCCTGCTGCGCCATCATGTAGCTGAGGTTGGCCAGTGTAAAACTCTTGCCGATGCCGCCCTTGCCGTAGATCGCGATGATCTGCGTTTCCTTCTTGGGCGGGGCGGTGTGGACGGCATCCGGCTCGATGCCCGCCTCGGCCCGAAGCGCGTCTGTCATGTTCGCGGCGGCGGTGATGGCGTTCATGCGCGGTGGCTCCAGTCCAGGATCATCTTCAGGCAGGCAGCGTCGTTGAAGGCGGTGCGGTAGGCGCCGGACGCATCAGCCGCCGCCTCGTGATGGGTGATCAGGCCGTCGAGCGACAGCGCGCCGGAGGCGGCCAGGGCGGCTGCCGCAGCCAGGTCCGCCGGCTGCCATTGCGCGGTGATGCGCAGACGGGCCTCACGCATGAAGGCCGGGGCAAAGGCAAAGCCCAGCCGGTCCGAGTAGAACCCGGCCAGCACGACTTCCCCGCCCGGGGCCAGCCGCCCGATCAGCGTGTCCAGCAGCCCGGCGTCGCCGCTCACGTCGATGATGCAGCGGTAATCGCGTCGGTTGTCGTCCGCCGGGTCGGTCACGGTGTAGCCAACGGCACCATCGGCCCGGGCCGGGTTGGTCTCCCACACGACCGGCGCCACGCCACGCAGCACGGCCAGGCGGGCCAGCAGGCGGCCCAGCACGCCATGGCCGACGATCAGGTCCGGCAGCGCCTCCGCCAGCGCATGTTGCGCGGTGGCGGCCAGGGCCAGCAGCACGCCCCGGCGGCCCAGGTCGGGGATCGGCGTCACGCGGACGCCGGGCACCACCAGGCGGGACGCCGCGCCGCCGAACAGGCCGCGCACAGGGCCGAAGCACTTGGCGCCGGGCACGAACACCTGGTCGCCCTCACGCTGGCCGGACGCTGCGCCAGCCTGGACGACACGCCCGACCGACTCGTAGCCCGGCACCAAGGGGTAACCCATGCCAGGGAACGCCGGCATCGTGCCGGACCACAGCAACCGCTCGGTCCCGGTGCTGATGCCGCTCCACTCCACGTCCACCACCACGTCGGCGGGTCCGGCAGCGTCGAGCGGCAGGTCATGCAGCGCCAGGTCTTGCGGGGCGGACAGGACGACGGCGGCTGCTTGCATCACTGCTCCCTCCTTCGGAACCGGCTTGAGTGTCAGCTTAACTTGACGCTGAATTGTGTCAACTATCATTTACAAGCTGTCAGTACGCCGACCAGCAGCGGCGTGCGCGTCGGGTGCTGGCGCACGCCGTGGAAGCCGCAGCCTTGCAGCAGGGTGGTCAGCTCGGCACGGGTGCGGGTGCGGCCCCGGCCCATCGCCATCAGGTAGAACCCGAAGTAGGCGTCGCCGACCGGCTCGGCCCCGGCGGTGCCGGACAGCGGCTCGGCCAGCAGCAGCGTGCCGCCGGGTGGCAGGGCCTGGTATGCGGCGAGCAGGATGCGGCGGGCGGCAGGGTCGTCATGGTCGTGGATGACGCGGACCAGGCTGACGACATCGGCACCGCCGGGCAGCGGGTCGGCCAGGAAGTCGCCGCCGGTCGCCGTGGCGCGGTTCGCCAGGCCTTCTGCCGCGAACCGCGCCACGGCCCGCGCGGCCACGGGCGGCAGGTCGAACAGCCGAAGCCGCAGCCCCGGCGCACGGGCGGCGGCGGCGGCGAGGAAACTGCCGTCGCCGCCGCCCACGTCCAGCAGGCATTGGTGGCGGCGCAGGTCGTAGGCGGCCAGGATTTCCCCTGCCACCAGGGGCTGGGACGCCGCCATGAGCGCGGTGTAGGCGGCGGATGCGGCGGCGTCGGTCCCGTAGGCCCAATAGCCGGACAGCGCGGTATGCCCAGCCTGCCCGCGCAGCAGCGCCACCGGGTCGGCCAGGTCGGCGTAGAGCATGCGGTGGTGCAGCACCATCTGCTCGATCCCGGTGTTCCCGACCATGGCGGCGCCCAGCGGCCCCAGCCCGAACCGGCCACGGCTACGGCGCGCGGCCAGCCGCAGGGCCACCGCAGCCAGCAGGAGCCGCTCCGCGCCGGGCAGCGGCAGGCCCAGCCTGGGGGCCAGGGCGTCCAGGGTCTGCGGCCCCTCAGCCAACAGGTCGAACAGCCGCAGTTCCACGCAGGCGTGCAGCACCTGGGAGTAAACGAAGCCCGCGCACAGGTCGAACAGCGCCCGCGTGCGCCGCCGGGCGACGGGCCGGGTCAGCGGCAGCGCGGCGGCCAGCGCCCGGAAGCGCGGGCTGGCCACCAGCCGGTCGCGCAGGGCGAACACCCGGTCGGCTAGGGTAGGGCTGCCGGCTGCTCCCTCTCCCTCCGGGAGAGGGTTGGGGTGAGGGGGTCTTGCGGTGCCGTCCGCAGCGTGTGGAGAACCCAGTGCGAACGGGGCCGGATGTTGCCCGTGCCGCAGCAGGGACCCCCTCACCCCGGCCCTCTCCCGGAGGGGGAGGGAGCAGGCAGCATCGTCCTCATGCCTTAAGCCGCGTGCCGCGCCAGCTCGGCCGGCAGCAGGCGCCGGGTCTCGGACAGGATGTGGCTCCGCAATGGTCCAGCGCCGGGGCACGGCGGCACCGAATCCACGGCAGCGGCGGCCAGGTCTTCCAGCAGGTCTATCGCGCCGTCCAGGCCGTGGCGGCGCACGGCGCTGGGGCGGCCCAGGGCGGCGTCCTGACCGGTGGGCTTGCCGAGGGTGTCAGCATTGCCAGCGGCGTCCAGGATGTCGTCGGCGACCTGGAAGGCCTCGCCGAGCTTCATGCCCAAGGCGCGCCACGGCTCATGCTCCGCGCCGGCCGCGGCGGCGCCGGCGACGGTGGCGGCGGCGAACAGGGCGCCGGTCTTCTCCTGCTGGTACAGCGCCAGGTCGGCCTCCGGCTCGCACTCCCAAGCCTGCCCGGCCACGATGCCGAACGGCACGCCGACCGACCGCGACACCGTCAGCACCAGGGGCGCCAGCCGCTCGGGCGCCCCCGCCGCGGCATAGGCCAAGGTCTGGAATGCCAGGACGATCAGCGCATCCCCCGCAAGCACCGCCAACGGCGTGCCAAAGGTGCGGTGAACGGTGGGGCGCCCGCGCCGGGTCGCCGCGTCGTCGAAGCACGGCAGGTCGTCGTGCACCAGGGACGCGCAGTGCAGCAGCTCGATGCTGGCCGCGGCGGCGTCGGTCAGGGCCGGGCGGTCCTCCCCGCAGGCGGCGGCGACGGCCAGGCACAGGCGCGGGCGGATGCGAGCGCCGCGGGGGAACACGCTGTGGCGCAGCGCGGCGGCGAGGCCGGGCGGGCAACCCTCCACGTCGGCGCGGCCCACGGCGGCATACAGCGCCCGTTCAATGCGGCCCATCACGTCCATGCTGCTGCCCTCCCGAAGGCCCTTGTGTCAGGCCAAGTTGTCATCCAATACTGTCAGGCGTTCTTGACACTTTCGTCAAGCACAATCCGGAGGCCGAGCCGCGGGATGCAGGACCGGGTTGTCGTGGTGGGGGCCGGGATCGGCGGGCTGGTGGCGGCGTTGCGATTGGCCTGCCAGGGGCTGCGCGTCACCATGCTCGACCGAGCGGCGGCGCCGGGCGGCAAGATGCGACAGGTCGCGGTCGCCGGGCGGCAGATCGACGCGGGCCCCACCGTGTTCACCATGCGCTGGGTGCTGGACGCGGTGTCCGCCGCCGCCCGCACCACCCCGGACGTGCCCCCGACCCTGCGCCCCGCCGATGTCCTGGCCCGGCACGCCTGGCCCGACGGCTCCCGCCTGGACCTGTTCGCCGACCTGGACCGCACCGCCGACGCCATCGGCGCCCTGGCCGGCCCGCGTGAGGCCCAGGGGTTCCGCGCCTTCACCACCCAGTCCCGCGCCATCTACCAGACGCTGGAGGCGCCCTTCATCCGTGCCCAGCGCCCCGGCATGACCGAGCTGGTCCGCCGCGCCGGCGTGGCCGAGCTGTGGCGCATCCGCCCGTTCGACACCCTGTGGTCGGCGCTGTCCCAGCACTTCCGCGACCCCCGCCTGCGCCAGTTGTTCGGCCGCTACGCCACCTATTGCGGTTCATCCCCCTATCTCGCCCCCGCCACCCTGATGCTGGTGGCGCACGTGGAGCGGGAGGGCGTCTGGCTGGTGGACGGCGGGATGCACCGGGTCGCCGCCGCCCTGGCCGCGCTGGCGGAGGCGCGCGGCGTCGTGGTCCGAATGGGTGCGGAGGTAGCGGAGGTGCTGGTCCGTGGCGGCCGGGCCTGCGGGGTCCGCCTGGCCGATGGCGAGCGGATCGAGGCCGACTCCGTCGTGGTCAACGCCGACCCGGCGGCGGTGGCGGCGGGGCTGCTGGGCGCCGGCGCAGCGGGCGCCACCCCACGGGTCGCGCCGGCCGAACGCTCGTTGTCCGCACTGACCTGGGCCACCGTCGCCCGCGCCGAGGGGTTCCCCCTGCTGCGCCACACCGTCTTCTTCTCCGGCGATTACGCTGCGGAATTCGCGGAGCTGCGCCGCGGCGTCCTGCCCACCCAACCCACCACCTACGTCTGCGCCCAGGATCGCAGCAGCGATAGGGATCGCAACAGCGATCCTGGGCAAGCTGACGGCGGCACCGTCCCCGACGGCCCCGAACGCCTGCTGATCCTGGTCAATGCGCCGGCTGTTGGCGACACGCGCCCCCTCACCCCCACGGAGACCGCCCAATGCCGGGACCGGACCTTTTCCCATCTGGCGAAAGCCGGCCTGCGCCTGACGCCGGACGAGACGGTGACGACCGGCCCGGCCGGGTTCCACCAGTTGTTCCCGGGAACCGGCGGCGCCCTGTATGGCCCGGCGGTGCACGGACCCATGGCGACCTTCCGCCGCCCAGGCTCGCGCACGGCGCTGCCGGGGCTGTACTTGGCCGGGGGCAGCACGCACCCGGGCGCGGGTGTGCCGATGGCGGCCCTGTCGGGCGGGCTGGCGGCAGCGAGCCTGATCGAGGACCTCGGTTCGATGCAGCCGTCCCGCCGGGCGGCTATGCCTGGTGGTATGTCGATGCGCTGAGCGACTGCGGCCGGCACGGCATTACGCTGATCGCCTTCATCGGCAGCGTGTTCTCGCCGTTCTACGCCTGGTCCCGCCGGTCCCTTTTGAAGGGGGCGCTGTCCCAGGGCGCCGGCGACCCCGAGCACCATTGCTGCCTGAACGTGGCGCTGTACGGCCGCCCCCGCCGCTGGGCGATGACCGAGCGCGGCCGGGGGGCACTGGACCGGGGCGCGGGGCACCTCAGCATCGGCCCGAGCGCGCTGCGCTGGGACGGCGACACCCTGACCATCGACATCGACGAGGTGACGGCTCCCCTGCCCTCCCGCCTGCGCGGCACCGTACGGGTGCGGCCGGGGGCGCTGACCGGGCGGCGCTTCATGCTGGACGACGCCGGGCGGCACCGCTGGTCCCCGATTGCGCCGGCGTCCCGCGTGGAGGTCGAGCTGACCCACCCATCGCTGCGCTGGTCCGGGCCGGGCTACCTCGACACCAACGACGGCGACGCGCCGCTGGAGTCCGACTTCGTGCAGTGGGACTGGTGCCGCGCGCCGACCGCGGCCGGCGCCGCCATCCTGTACAACGCCCAGCGCCGCACCGGCGGCGAGCAGTCCCTGGCGCTGCGGATCGACCATGCCGGGCGGGTGGAGCCGATGCCGCCTCCGCCCCCAGCCGCCCTGCCGCGCACCCGCTGGCGCGTGGCCCGGCCGACGCGGGCCGACCTTGGGACGACGCCCGTGGTGCGGCAGACGTTGGAGGACACGCCGTTCTACAGCCGCTCGGTCATCGAGACCGGGCTGTTCGGCGAGCAAGTGACGGCTGTGCACGAGAGCCTGTCGCTGGACCGGTTCCAGGCGCCCTGGGTGCAGGCGATGCTGCCGTTCCGCATCCCGCGGCGGTGGGGCGGATAGGGCGGCGCGTCAAGCTCGCGGATTGAGCGGCATGAGGGCGAGGACCTCGGCGCGCTCGTCCGAACACCTCCCTCATCGCCCATCCCCGCCGTCCCCCCGGTCGCGCAGCCCGGCGCCCCAGCGCCGCGCCGGCTCGGCCGGGGCCGCCTCCGCCGACGCCGTCTTATCCCCAGCCCGCCGTATGGCCCGGCGCACGCTGACCAGCTCCCAGACCAGCAGACAAAGGATCGGAGCCAGGATGACCCATTCGAATTGCCCCAACATCCCCTCCCGCTGCTTGCTCGGCGGCCTACCGCAGCGATGATGAGGCGGCTTGCTGCCCGGAGTCCACCATGCGCCGCCGCTACGCCATCGCCGACGTGTTTACTGACCGCATGTTCAGCGGCAACCCCGTCGCCGCCGCGCTGGACGCCGAGGGCCTGAACGCCGGCATGGACCGGACCTAGTAGCGGCCCGGCTCCCCTCGCTGCTCCTGCCGAAGACGCTCGTCCTCGGCCTCGCGGCGCTCCTCGCGGCGGCGGTCGCGTTCCACGTCGCGACGGTCGCCATCGCGGTCGCCCAGCTCCTCGCGGCGGTGCTCCTCCCGGCGGTGCTCCTCGCGCCGGACCTCCTCGTCGCGGCGGCCCTGCTCATACACCTGGCGGTCGTGCTCCTGCTGCTCGCGCGGGTCCGGGCCTTGGCGGGGCAGCACGCCATTGCGCTCCAGGAAGCGGTTCACATCCAAGCCCTGGCCCATTGCCGGCCCGGTCAGCGCCGCGGCCATCACCACTGCCGTCAAGATCTTCCGCATCGCCATGTCCTGGTTCATCCCTGGTGTTCCTCACCCTGCCGGACCATTGCGGCGACGTTAGGGCAGGAACGCCTTGGGATGGCGAGCGGCGGGATGGCGACAGGCGGGATGGCGCAAGGTTTGCCTGCCCGGCCAGCGCCCGGCCGCGGCTACCGGCACATCAGGACAGGCAGCGTCGCATTCTCCAGCACATGCCGGGTCACGCCACCCAAAATAAGCTGGCGCAGGCGGGAGTGCGAGTAGGCGCCCATCGCCAGCATGTCCGCGCCGAACTCCCTCGCCGCCATCAGCAGGCCGCGCCCGACCTCGCGATCCAAGGGGCGGAACTGCGCGACCTCGACGTGGATGCCATGCAGGTCGAGGTACGCCGACAGCGCCCGGGCATCAGGGCCGCGGCGCTGGTACTCGTCGGCCGCCAGCACGCGGACCGCCTGGGCGCGCTGCATCCAGGGCAGCGCCGCCAGCACGGCGGCGGCGCTCTCGGCGGTGCCGTTCCAGGCCACGCAGATCCGGGCGCCGATGCTCGGCAGCGCCACCTGCGGCGCGATCAGCACCGGGCGCCCGCTGTCGAACAGCACCGCGTGCAGGGCGTCGCTGCTGCTCACGTCGTCGCCGGCCTCGGGGTGCGGCACGACGGTGAGGTCGGCCAGACGGGCGAGCTGCGCCACCAAGTCCTCCTCCCGCCCGGTGGCGGTGGCGAAGTCGGCGGTGGCCCCTGCGCCCAGGTGCGGCGGCGCCACCACGACGCCCTGCTCGCGCACGAAGCGGTCGAACATGGCGCGGACGGCGCTGCCGCGGTCGGTGCTTTCCTTGTCGGTGGCGGTCATCATGTCCTCGATCATGGCGCCAGACAGGCCCTCGCCGGCCAGCGGCGCCACGTCGCGGCTGTCCACGCGGACGTGCAGGGCCGTCAGGTGCGCGTCCCACTTGCGGGCGACCAGCAGGGCGGTGGTCAGCGCGCCCTCCCCGGCGGCGGTGCCGGTCAGCGGCAGCAGCAGCTTGCGGATGGGCATGGCGAACGCTCCTGGTGTCGTTGGCAGGCCAGGCTAGACCACTGCGGCAGGCAGCGGGTAGGGGCTACTTCGGGCACAGCAGGGTGCTGCGGCCGATGCCGGCCTGGGGCACGCGGAGGCCGGCGCTGTCGAACACCAAGCCGCCGGAGATGACGGCCAAGAAGTTTCTGCGACCGCGCCCTGAACCCAGCGGCAGCTTCCGCCCGCTAGAGACGGGCCAGCAGCTCCGTCTTCTTGGCGGCGAACTCGTCCTCGGTCAGCACGCCTTTTTCCCGCAGGCCAGCCAGCCGCTCGATCAAGGCCAGCGTGTCGCTCGCGGCGGGGCGGCCCGGTTCGGCCTCCACGACCGGGCCTGGCGGGCTGGAACCCTCGGCCGCTGCCGCCAACGGCCCGTCCGCAAACCCCTGCAACTGGCCCGCTAGGGTGGCGCAAAGTGCGCCCACGCGCTCCTTCAGGGCCTGGTTGAACATGTCGCCCACCTGGGTCATGCCACCCTGGGACCACTGGCCCATGCCGCCCAGGTCCGGGTGGTTGAACTGCGCCATCCGGCCGCCGCCCGCCGCCAGGGCGTCGAACACCGACCGCACGGCGTCAACGCTGACGCCAAATTGCTGGGCGGCGGAGGCCAGCGCCTGGCGCAGCTCGGGCGTGGGTTCATACATGGCAATCTCCTGCTCTAATGGGCTGGACCTGTCAGCGATGCCCAGCCCTCCTGCATCTGACCAGCGGCACGGCTCCCTGCAACCCCGCCCGCTTGCAACCCTATCCGCCGCCGCGGCGTTCGGCATCGGCAACACGGGAGGCCGGCATGGGTGATACGACAGTGATCAAGGTGGACAGCAGCCACTCGCCCAAGGGACCGGACGGGCAGGTCTATCTTGCCACCGGCACCCACATCGCCATGCGGATGTGGCGGGAGGTGGCGCCGGGCCACGATCAGGCGCCGGTCACGCGGGAGTACGACTGCGCCGGCTACGCCATCAGCGGCCGGGCGGAGCTGCACACCGAGGGCCAGGTGATCCTGCTCAACCCCGGCGACTCCTGGATCGTGCCGCGCGG
Source organism: uncultured Acetobacteraceae bacterium (assembly GCA_964243265.1). Taxonomy (GTDB): domain Bacteria; phylum Pseudomonadota; class Alphaproteobacteria; order Acetobacterales; family Acetobacteraceae; genus DASWOJ01. Next base: position 9,147 of record CAXTFY010000085.1, read on the forward strand.
CGCCGAGCACAGCTACCGCATCCTGGAGGCGTTCACCGCCGTCGAGGCCACGACGCCCCCGGCCGCGGTGCATGGGCGCGACGGGTCGGACTAGAACCAAGCCACCGCGCGGCCGCCCCTAAGCCGCCGCGCAACGGCCGGGCAAGCGGCGGCAGGACAAGCGGCAATGGGCAGCGCAGCCCGGCATCTTCGCACATGGTCCCGATCACCAGCCGCCCCTGCCGCTGCCCCGGCGGTGATGCTATGGGAACGATACCCACCGGAGGGGATCCCATGGCCGCATTCAACCGCCGTACGCTGCTTGCTGGCACGACCGCCGGCGCCTTCGCCATCGGCCGCGCCCGAGCCGCCAGCACGTTCCGCTACAAGCTCGCCAACAACGTCCCGGCCACCCACCCGTTGAACCTGCGTGCCACCGAGGCCGCCGGCCGCATCCGCGCCGAGACCAACGGCGCGCTGGACATCCAGGTATTCTCCAACAACCAGTTGGGATCGGACACCGACGTGCTAAGCCAGCTCCGCTCCGGCGGGGTCGAGTTCTTCACCTTGTCCGGCCTGATCCTGTCCACCCTGGTGCCGGTCGCCAGCATCAGCGGCATCGGGTTTGCGTTCAACGACTACGACAGCGTCTGGCGCGCGATGGACGGGGACCTGGGCGCGCTGATCCGGGGCGACATCGCCAAGGCCGGCATTATCGCCATGGACCGCATCTGGGACAACGGCTTCCGCCACATGACCAGCAGCCCGAAGGCGATCCAGGCGCCCGCGGACCTCGACGGCTTCAAGATGCGCGTGCCGGTCAGCCCGCTGTGGACCAGCATGTTCAAGGCGTTCGGCGCCAGCCCGATCAGCATCAACGTGGCCGAGGTGTACTCGGCGCTGCAGACCCACATCGCCGACGGCCAGGAGAACCCCCTGGCGCTGATCTGGAGCAGCAAGCTGTACGAGGTGCAGAAGTATGCCGCCCTGACCGGCCACATGTGGGACGGCTACTGGCTGCTGGCCAACCGCCGCGCCTGGATGGCGCTGCCCGAGGACATGCGGACGGTCGCGGCCAAGCACCTGAACCAGGGCGCGCTGGACGAGCGGGCGGACTTGGCCGGGCTGAACAGCAGCACGCGGACCGACCTGGAGGGCAAGGGGATGCTGTTCAACGACGTGGACAAGGCGGCGTTCCGGGCGAAGCTGGACAGCGCCGGGTTCTACCGCGATTGGCAGGCGAAGTATGGCGCGGCGAACTGGGCGGTGCTGGCGCAGGCATCAGGGCAGCTCGGCTAAAAAACAGTAAATATCTATGAAAATAGCTTAACCTTTGATCTCGGACGTGTGATGGTCCGTCCTGGCGGCTGCGTGGGAGGCCCACGCGCCAGGAGCATCAACCATGGCGTTCACCTATAATGTATCGCTGTATGATCCCGCAGCGGCGGCAGACAGCGGCGCGGACGCCTCCCTAACGCAGGCGCTGGACAACGCGCTCAATGTTTGGGGCGGGTATATCGGGACCGGCGGCTCCCTGAAGGTGTACCTCAATATCGAGGACCTGGGCCCACCAGGCGCAAACGGCCTGATCGTGTTGGCCGACGGCGCGCCCTTCTCGACGATCTACGGCGGAACAGCCCCCGATGGCCGGTCCGTGTTCGAACCGGCCGCCGTCAGCGACCTGGCAAAGGCGTCGCCCTTCGACATCGGCGACGTCGTGATCGACTTCAACTCCGAGCTGCTGCCCGGCCTCGCAACCGAGACGGGCTACAACATCGTCACCCTGTTCGAGCACGAGCTGGCGCATGGCTTCGCCTTCGACAGCGACCGGAACGCCAACGGGTCACTGGCCGGCACCAGCTTTGAGACGCCGTTCGATACGCTGTCCAACGACAATGGATCGAGCGACTTCTTCACCGGGGCGGCGGCCGAGTCCATCTATGGCGGCCCGGTGCCGCTGACGACCGGGATGGGCGGCGGGTCGAACGGCGTGCATGTCGGCGCGACCGGGACCGCCGCCGACCCGGCGTCGCTGCGGAACGACCTGATGTATCCGATCTCGATGCCGGGCCAGTCGATCACCGCCCTGGACGTCGCCATCCTGGAGGATTGCGGCATCCCGATCTCGGCAGGCGGACACGCCCTGATCGACCCCAACCCGACCACCACCATCGCGTCCCTGGCCGCCGTGCAGGGTCCGACCGTGACCGATCCGGTCATCGGCGGCGTCACCCAGCCGGACGAGCCGGTGACGATCATGTCCGGCTCCACGGTGCTGGGCACCACGACCTCGAGCGCCAGCGGCGTCTGGGCGTTTCGTCCGGCCAACCTGGCCGATGGCGCGGTCACGCTCACGGCCTCCCTCCCCGGCGCGAACGGCGCGGTGCTGACCAGCGTTTCCTTCACGCTCGACACCCTGGACCCGCTGAATAAGGCGTTCCTGGACGTGGTGGGACGCCCGCTCGATGCGGCGTCGCTGCCGGGGCTGCGGGCCAACCTGCTGGCCGGCGGATCCGTCACCCACTTGCGCGATGTCCTGGCCACCAGCGTGGAGGGCAGCCGGGCGCTGTACAACCTGTGGGTTGCGGTGGTCGGCCGGGCAATCACGACGGCCGAGATGCCCCTGGCGCAACAGGCGCTGGGCAACGGCGCCAGCCTCGCCAGCCTGCGCGGCGTGCTGGCCAACAGCGCGGAGGCGGCGGCGGCGGCGGCCAGCATCTTCCAGGCGGTCGTCGGCCGCGGGCTGGCGGCGGGCGAGCCGCAGGGGGTGGCGAACGCCCTGGCCGGCGGCGCCAGCCTGGCCAGCCTGCGCGCCACCCTGTCCACCAGCGCCGAAGCCGCGTCCAAGATCGGCCTGCTGTTCAGCGGCACCGTCGGCCGCGCGCCCACGGCGACTGAGCTGACCGCGGTTGCGGGCGCCCTGGCCGGCGGCGCCAGCCTGGCCAGCCTGCGCGGCGTCCTCGGCACCAGCGCGGAGGAGGGCACGGCGGTGACCGGGCTGTTCAACGCCGTCCTGGGCCGCGCGCCGACCGCGGCGGAACTGCCGGCGGTCGAGCAGGCCATCGCCAACGGCGCCAGCCTGGGCAGCCTGCGCGCCGTGCTGAGCGCCAGCGCGGAGGAGGGCAACGCCGTCGCCGCCGCCTATCAGTCCGTGCTGGGCCGCACCCCATCGGCTACGGAAATCCAGGCCGTGGAGGCGGGCATCGCCGGCGGCGGCACCCTCGCTGCCGCCAAGGCCGCGCTGGTGAACAGCACCGAGGTGGCAAACGACGTGACCGCCGCGTTCCGGGCCGCGCTGGGCCGCCCGGCCAACCCGGTCGAGATCGCGGCCGACCGGTCCGAGCTGCAATCGGGCATCGGCCTTGCGGTGGTGCAAACCCAGCTTGCCCAGTTGTCCGGCGGTCCGGCGCCGCGGCCCGCGGGCAACTCCTTGGTCGCGATCACCCCTACGACCTTGGGTGGGTCTGGCCTGGTTTACGGCCTGCTGAACAACGACGCGCTGATTGCCGGCGCGGCGGAAACGGTGAACGCCACCTTCAGCGGCGTTTCGGGCGAGGCGATCATCACGGGTTTCAACCCGGCGGTGGATGTGTTCCAGATCGAGTCCAGGCAGGCCACCAGCTTTGCTCAGGTCAGCTTGTTCGCACTGGACGCCACCGACACCGTCGTCAGCGTGCCCGGCGGTGCGAGCTTTGTGCTGAATGGCACGCCACATGCGGCGTTGACGGCGGCGAACTTCCACTTCGTGTGATACCGGGCGCCCTCTGCTCACGGTTCCGTATGCGCTTGGGAACCGTCGTTGCGAGCCGGCGTCGGCGCGATGATCCAGGGGTGTGCGGGCCATGTTCCACCCTGGCGGCCCTGGATCGCCGCGTCGCAGGCGCTCCTCGCGATGACGGACGGAGGAAGATAAGGGACGGGCGAACCCAGGAAGTGGTCACGCCAACAGCCTGGCGTCCTGGTCGGCGCCCATCACGCGCAGGAAGCGGGCCGTGGCCGGGTGCTTGGGCCGGGTCAGCATGTCGTGCGCCGGGCCTGCCTCGGTCACCACCCCGTCGCTGAGGAACACCACGCAGTCCGCCACCTCCTCGGCAAACCGCAGTTGGTGGGTCGAGATGATCATCGTCAGCCCACCCTCGACGGCCAGCCGCCGGATCACGTCCAGCACCTCGCTGACCAACTCCGGGTCCAGGGCGGAGGTCGGCTCGTCGAGCAGCAGCACCTTGGGGCCGGGGGCCAGCGCCCGTGCGATCGCCACCCGCTGCTGCTGCCCGCCGGACAGGTGCCGCGGCAGCGCATCGGCGCGGTGCGCCAGGCCGACGCGCTCCAGCAGCTCGCGGGCTTTGCGTCCCGCCTCCGCCGCCGGCATGCCGTGCACCCAGCGGAGCGGCCCGGCCACGTTCTCCTGCGCCGTGAGGTGGCTGAACAGGTTGAACTGCTGGAACACCATCCCGACGCCCAAGCCCGCGCGTTCCCGCGCCAGGACGCGCGCCGGCTGCACGCGGCCATCCTCATGGAAGCCGAGGCGTTGGCCGCCGATCCGCACCTCGCCGGAGTCCCAGCCCTCCAGCCGGTTGATGCAGCGCAACAGGGTGCTTTTGCCGGAGCCGCTCGGACCCAACAGGGCCACGACCTCCCCGGCCCGCACGGTGAGGTCCAGCCCGCTGAGCACGGCATGTTTGCCGTAGCGCTTTTGCAGGCCGATGACCTCGACAGCGGCCTCGCCCAGGGCAAGTGTGGCGGATCGTGCCGCCCGGTCCCTGGCCGCCGGGATGGCTAAGCGCTCGGCGGGCAGCGGCTCGGGCGGCGGCGGGGTGGCCGGCGGGACCGCGGCGCCGCCGATGCGACGGCCCGGAAGCAGGCGGGCGAGGCGCTCGCGCGGCGAGGGCCGGTCGAGGTCGAGCAGGTTCTCCGCCGCAAGCTGCATCACGGCGATGGCGCCGGTCAGCACCAGATAGATCGAGCCGGACGCAAAGAAGATGGAGAAGAAGTCGAAGGTCGAGGACGCAAGCTGCGTGCTGCGCAGCGTTAGCTCCTGGACCGCGATGATCGAGGCGAGGGACGAGTTCTTCAGCGCCGAGACGGCCTCGTTGCCGAACGCCGGCACCATGATGCGGATGGCCTGCGGCGCGACCACCCGACGCATTAGCACCCGCGGCGTCATGCCCAGCGCCTGCCCGGCGAGCACCTGCCCGCGGTCCACGCCGAGCACGCCGGAGCGCAAGATCTCGGCGATGAACGGCGCCTCGTTCGCCGCCAGGGCCAGGCCCGCCGCCGCGATGGCGCTCAACCGCAATCCGATGTGCGGCAGCGCGTCGTAGGCGAACACCATCTGCAGGATGAGCGGCGTGCCGCGGAAGATCACGGCATAGCCGCGGGCCAGCACCGACAGCACCCGGAAATGGCTGAGCTGCATCGACGCCAGCACCATCCCCAGGCCCAGCCCGCCGGCTAGTCCCAGGGCCGTCACCTGGATGGTGAAGGCGACGCCCTGGAGCAGGTACGGCAGGCTGAGGTAGTGGAGGAACAGCTCCATCAGTTGGTTACGAGCTTCGGCTCCTCCATGTTCTCCGCGCCGAGCGACCACTTGTTCAGCATCGCCGTCTGGATGCCGGCCTTCTGCAGTTCAACGAGGGCGACCTTGATGGCGTCGCGGAACTTCGGGTTGCCTTTGGGGACCGCGATGCCGATGGAATAGGGCAGCGTCACCGCAACCGCCTTGCCGAGCTGGTCGGGGTAGGCCTTGACCGCCTGATCGACGGTGTTCACGTCGTTCACGTAGGTGTCCGCGCGCCCGGCCAGGATCGCCTGGATGCAGTCGGCGTTATTGTTGAACAGCAGGACCGTAGGCTCCGGCTTGCCGGCCGCCTTGCACGGGGCGGCCAGGTTCTGCACCAGCGGCACCTCGACGAAGCCGGTGTTCTCCGCCGCAATGGCGCCGCACATCGACATGTTGATGCCGGTGAGGCCCTTGGGGTTGCCCTTCGCCACCAGCACGCCGTCGAACACCTTGGAGTAGGTGATGAAGTCGGCGGCCTTGGCGCGGTCCTCGGTGGCGTAGATGTCGGAGATGATGATGTCCGCCTGGCCGCTCTGCAGCGTCGGCAGCATGGCGGCGAAGGCGACCGGCTTGTAGGTCACCTTGAAGCCGAGGCACTCGCCGAGCGCCTCGACCAGGTCGATGTCGAAACCGATGAACCGGCTCGGATCCTGCGGGTCGAGCGCCTCGTAGCCCGGCGTGTGCGGGTTGACGGCATCGACGAGCGTCTTGCCCTTCAGCTCGGGGTTGGCGGTCTGCAGGGCCTGGCACGGCGCCGGGGCGGCGGCCCACGCCTGCACCGGGGCGGCAAGGCCGAGCAGCGCCAGGGCGGCCACCGTCCATTGCCGTGGCAGCGACCACGGTTCGGTTGGGCGTTGGGGGTGACTCGATTCTGGCTTGATGCTCAAGGCGGTGTTTCCTTCGATGTCTGCGAACCGAGCTTCCCTATGCAAGACCTCTGCCCCGCAGGGCATTCCGGGGGACGATCCACGAATCCTACGGCTCTCAACCAAGGTTGCCGCCGTCATGGCCACCCGGCGCGAGCCTTTGCATAACGTTCGT
>CAXTFY010000086.1:0-15670 GCA_964243265.1 uncultured Acetobacteraceae bacterium
CGCTCTCACGGCCGGAGCCGGGGCCGCTGACCTCGATCTCCAGCGTCTCCATGCCATGCTCGCGGGCCTTGCGGCCGGCGTCCTCGGCGGCGACCTGTGCGGCATACGGCGTGCTTTTCCGGCTGCCCTTGAAGCCCTGCATCCCGCTGGACGACCAGGCGATGGTGTTGCCCTGCGCATCGGTGATGGTGATCATCGTGTTGTTGAACGTGGCGGCGACATGCGCCACGCCGGCAATGATATTCTTGCGCTCTTTCTTGCGGGGCCGTGCGGTGGCGGTCTTCGCCATATTGAGGTGATCCTGTGCTTCAACGCCGCTCGCGCGGCAGGCTTCTCGTCAAGTACGCCTTGTGGCGAGGCGGCGGGTTACTTCGTAACCTTCTTCTTGCCGGCGATGGCGACCGCCTTGCCCTTGCGGGTGCGCGCGTTCGTATGGGTGCGCTGGCCATGCACGGGCAGGCCACGGCGATGGCGCAGGCCACGGTAGCAGCCAAGGTCCATCAGCCGCTTGATGTTCATCGCAACTTCACGCCGCAGGTCACCTTCGACGCGGTAATCGCGGTCGATCAGTTCGCGCAGCTTCAGCACCTCCTCGTCGGAGAGCTGGTTTACCCGGCGATCATCGGGAATGCTGAGCTTGGTGCAGATGTCCACCGCATTCGACGGACCAATGCCATAGATATAGCGAAGGCTAATCAGCACCCGCTTGTTGGTCGGAATATTCACACCGGCAATACGTGCCACGCTGTCACTCCTGGTCATGCCGGTGCGGGACGGATTACCCCAGGGCACCGGTCACTTGCTGAACCCCTGCTCGCACTTGCGCTGGGGGTCCTAAAAAAAAGCTCTGGGCCAGTCCTTGCATGACTGGCGAAGGAGGCGGTCTATACTGCTCGCACCGCGAAAGTCAAGGCAAGCACATCAACTTGTCGTGTGAACATTGGTGGAGTCCAGGGCCGCCGCGACCTCCCGCGTCACGGCATCGACGTCAGCCATGCCGTCCACCACGATCAACCGCCCGCCGTCCCGGTAGTGCGGCAGGATCGGCGCGGTCTGGCTGTAATAGGCGTCCAACCGCGCCGAGACCGTTTCGCGCCGGTCATCCGCACGCCGTACAAAGTCATGGCTGCCGCAGATGTCACAGGTTCCGGCGACATGGGGCTGATGGAAGCTGTCATGGTAGCCTGCCCCGCACTTCGCGCAGGTGAAGCGCCCGGCGATCCGGTCCACCAGCATCTCGTCATCCACCTGCAACAGGATCACCGCGTCGATCCGCCGGCCCGACCGGTCCAGCATCGCGTCGAGCGCGACGGCCTGCGGGACGGTTCGCGGAAACCCATCGAGGATGAAGCCCTCCCTGGCGTCAGGCTGGCGGATGCGGCTGTCCAGCATGGCGATGATCAGGTCGTCGGACACCAGGCCGCCGGCCTCCATGATCGCCTTGGCGCGCTGCCCGACCTCGGTGCCAGCCTTCACCTCGGCTCTCAGCATGTCCCCTGTCGAGATTTGCACCATGCCGCGCGACTGCTCCAACCGTTTGGCCTGTGTGCCTTTTCCGGCGCCCGGCGGCCCCAGCAGAATCAGGTTCATCGCCCGCCCCTCCCCTTCACCCGGCTTTTGCGGATCAGTCCTTCATATTGATGCGCCAGCAGGTGGGACTGGATTTGCGTCACCGTGTCCATGGTGACGGAGACAATGATCATCAGGCTGGTGCCGCCGAAGTAGAACGGCACGCCATACCGGCTGATCAGGATTTCCGGCAGCAGGCAGACGACGCAAAGGTACAGCGCACCGACCGTCGTGAGCTTGGCCAGGATGGTGTCGAAGTAGGCCGCCGTGTTGGAGCCGGGCCGCACGCCGGGGATGAAGCCGCCGTATTTCTTGAGGTTGTCCGCCGTCTCCTCCGGATTGAACACCACAGCCGTGTAGAAATAGGAGAAGAAGATGATCATCGCGGCATAGGCAGCCATGTACAACGGCTCGCCATGTGCCAGCCGCTGCCCAATCCAACCCACCCATGAGTTGCCGTTGGTGCCGGAGAACCCGGCGATGGTCGCGGGAACTAGCAGGATAGAGCTGGCGAAGATCGGCGGGATCACCCCGGCCGTGTTGACCTTGAGCGGAATGTGCGTCGAGTCGCCGCCGAACATGCGCTGCCCAACCTGGCGCTTCGGATACTGGATCAGCACCCGCCGCTGCGCCCGTTCCATGAACACCACGAAGGCGATCACCGCGACGGCAATCAATAGGAACAGCAGGATGAACACCGGGGACAATGCGCCCGTGCGCCCCAGCTCCAACAGGCTCGCCAGGGCGTGCGGCAGGTTGGCAACGATGCCTGCAAAGATGATCAGGCTGATGCCGTTGCCGACGCCGCGGGTGGTGATCTGCTCGCCGAGCCACATTAGGAACATCGTCCCGCCCACCAGCGTGATGACGCAGGACATGCGGAAGAACAGCCCGGGGTCCGGCACGGCAGAGCCGAATGAACCCCGCATACTCTCCAACCCGACGGCAATGCCATAGGACTGCACCAGTGCGATCAGCACGGTAAGGTAGCGGGTGTACTGGTTCAGCTTCTTGCGCCCGGACTCGCCCTCCTTCTTGAGGGTCTCCAGCGAGGGCACCGCGGCGGACATCAACTGCACGATGATGCTGGCGCTGATGTAGGGCATGATGTTCAACGCGAACACCGTCATGCGCCCCAGCGCGCCGCCGCTGAACATGTCGAACATGCCTAGGATCCCGCCGCCGTTGCGCGACAGCATCTCGCCCATCACCGACGCATCGACGCCGGGCACCGGGATGTAGGTGCCGACGCGATAGACCAGCAACGCGCCGAGGGTGAACCAAATGCGCTTCTTGAGTTCGGTCGCCTTGCCTAGCGTGCCCAGGTTGAGATTGGACGCCAGTTGTTCGGCTGCAGACGCCATTGCCGTTTCCCCCAACAAGGTTGCGGCGCCCGCGCGTCCAAGGGACCCGGGGCGCCGCCCTTCATTCTAATACTCTGCCGGCATACCCAGGCGGGCCGCAAGCTCGGTCGAACGGGTCAGGCTGCCGGGGCGGCCTTTGCAGGCACCGCCATCGTCACCGTGCCGCCTGCCGCCTGCACCGCCGCAAGCGCCGTCGCCGAGGCGCCGGACACCGTGATGGTGATCGCCTGGCTGATCGTGCCGGTGCCGAGCAGCCGCACCCCGTCCACCTTGGCCAGCCGCACCAGGCCGGCAGCGCTCAGCGAGGCCTCGGTGATGGGTGTGGCCGCATCCAGCTTGCCGGCCGCAATCGCCTTGTCGATGGTGCCCAGGTTCACCGGGGCATATTCCTTGCGGAACATGTTGTGGAAGCCCCGCTTTGGCAGCCGGCGATAGATCGGGAGCTGGCCGCCCTCGAAGCCGTTCAGCGACACGCCCTCGCGGGCCTTCTGGCCCTTGACGCCCTTGCCGGAGGTCTTGCCTTTGCCGGAGCCAATGCCGCGGCCTAAGCGCTTGGACTTCAGCCGTGCACCGGGGTTGTCCCGGAGTTCGTTCAGCTTCATGCCGGCTCCTCCACCCGCACCAGGTGCGCGACGGTTCGGATCATGCCGCGGACTGAAGGCGTATCCTCCAACTCCCGCGTGCGGTGCATCCGGTTCAGGCCCAGCCCGATCAAGGTCTGGACCTGGTTCTTCTTTCGGCCGAGGCCGCTATGGATCAGCGTGACCCGCACGGTCGGCTTTTGCGCATCAGACATCGGCGGTCTCCCCCGCAGCGGTCTCGGGCGAACCCTCGCGCTTGCCGAAGATTTCGCCGACCTTCTTGCCGCGCCGGGCCGCGACGCTGCGCGGGCTGGCGCAGCGCTGCAATGCCGCAAAGGTCGCCTTGACCATGTTGTGCGGGTTCCGGCTGCCAAGCGACTTCGCTACAACGTCGCCTACGCCAAGCGTCTCGAACACCGCACGCATTGGTCCGCCCGCAATAATGCCCGTGCCCGCCGTGCAGGCCCGCAACACCACATGCCCGGCGCCAAACACGCCCTCGACGTCGTGGTGCAGCGTGCGACCCTCCTTCAGCGGCACGCGGATCATCGTCTTCTTGGCCCGCTCGGTCGCCTTGCGAATTGCCTCAGGCACCTCGCGCGCCTTGCCTGCGCCATATCCGACCCGGCCCTTCTGATCGCCGACCACCACCAGCGCCGCGAACGCGAACCGGCGCCCGCCCTTCACAACCTTCGCCACGCGGTTGATTGTCACCAGCTTGTCGATCAGGTCGTCGCCGCCATCGCGGTCGCGGTCGCGTCCACCGCGGCCGCTGTCCCTTGAATCCCGTGCCATGCTGCTTGTTCCCTAGAACGCCAGGCCGCCCTCGCGGGCAGCCTCGGCCAGCGCCTTGACGCGGCCGTGATACAGATACGAGCCGCGGTCGAACACCACCTGGCTCACCCCGGCAGCGACAGCCCGTTCGGCCACCAGCTTGCCGACGACAGCCGCAGCATCCTTGTCTGCGCCGGTCTTGCCACCCTCGCGGAAGTCCTTGTCGAGCGTCGAAGCCGCCGCCAGCGTCCGGCCCTGGGCGTCATCGATGATCTGCGCATAGATGTGCCGGCCTGACCGGAACACCGACAGCCGCGGCCGACCCGCCGACTTCTGCTTGAGCTGGTAGCGGAGGCGCTCACGCCGCCGCGTCCGGAGATCCTGGGGAGCGCTCATCTTACTTCTTCTTGCCTTCCTTGCGCCGGATCTGCTCGTTCTCGTATTTCACGCCCTTGCCCTTGTAGGGTTCCGGTGGACGAAACGACCGGATTTCGGCGGCACACTGCCCAACCAGCCGACGATCGACGCCGGCCAGCGTGATCGCGGTCGGCCGTGGCGTGGTGATCGTGATGCCCTCCGGCACCGGATAGACTACGTCATGCGAGAAACCCAGGTTAATCACCAGGTTCTTGCCCTGCACGCTGGCGCGGAAGCCGGTTCCGGTGATCTCCAGCGTCTTGGTGTAGCCGACCGAGACACCCTGCACCATGCTGGCCAGGATGGAGCGCGTGGTGCCCCACATCATCCGTGCCTGGCTGGCGTTGCTACGAGGCGTGATGGTGACCTTGTTGCCCTCAACTGTCGCATCAATGTGGTCGGTCAGCGGCAGCGACATGGTGCCGAGCTTGCCCTTGGCTTGCAACACGCGGTCCACTACGGCGACCTGGACGCCAGCCGGCAACTCGACGGGATATTTGCCTACACGAGACATTTGCCTGTCTCCCTTAGAATACGCGGAACAAGACTTCGCCGCCGACATTGGCAGCGCGCGCTTCGCCGTCGCTCAGCACGCCGCGCGGCGTGCTCAGGATGGAAACGCCGAGACCGGCATACACCCGCGGCAATTCCTTGATCTTCGAGTACACCCGGCGGCCCGGCTTGGACACGCGGGTGATCTCCTTGATGACGGGTTCGCCCTCGCTGTATTTCAACTCGATGCGAAGCTGCGCCACGCCGGGCCGCAACTCCTCGGCGGAATAGCCGCGGATGAAGCCCTCGCGCTTCAAGGCCTCAAGCACGCTGGCGCGCATCTTGGAGGCCGGGGCGACGCATTGCGTGTGACGGCTGCGCTGCGCGTTGCGGATGCGGGTGATCATGTCGCCTAGCGGATCGGACATCGACATCGGCCGGTCCCCTTACCAGCTTGCCTTGACCATGCCGGGCAACTGGCCGGAACTGGCCAGGGCGCGCAGCATGTTCCGCGACAGCTTGAACTTGCGGTAGTTGCCCCGGGCGCGGCCCGTCAGCGCGCAACGCAGGCGTACCCGGACGGCAGCGCCGTTCCGCGGCAACTGCGCCAGCTTCATCGAAGCGTCGAACCGCTCCTCCACCGGGGCAGTCCGGTCCATCACTTGCGCCTTCAGCTCGGCCCGCTTGCCCTTGTCGCGGGCCGACATGCGCTCGCGCTTTAGGTTGCGGTTCACCGCGGATGTCTTGGCCATCTGCTATACCTCCTGGAACCCGCCGCGGGCACGCAGCCAGCGGTAGTTTTCCAAACTCGTTGAACTCTTATTCATGGAGCGAACGGGATATCCAGCGCCTTCAGCAACGCCTTCGCTTCCGCGTCCGTCTTTGCGGTCGTGACGAACACGATGTCCATGCCGCGGATATCCGTGACCTTGTCGTATTCGATCTCCGGAAAGATGATCTGCTCCTTGAGGCCCATGGCGAAGTTGCCCCGGCCGTCGAAGCCTTTCCCCGCCGGGATGCCGCGGAAGTCACGCACCCGCGGCAGCGCGATGGTCACGAGCCGGTCAAGGAACTCGAACATCCGCGACTTGCGTAGCGTCACCTTGCAGCCGATCGGCAGGCCCTCGCGGATCTTGAACCCGGCGATGGCCTTCTTCGCCAGCGTCTTCACCGGCTTCTGCCCTGCAATCAGCGTTAACTCCGCAACCGCCGCATCCAGCTTCTTTTGATCGCCAGCGGCCTCGCCGACACCCATGTTGATGACGATCTTCTCCAGCCGCGGCACCTGCATGACGTTGCTGTAGCTGAACTGCTCCTGCAGCTTGGCCTTTGCTTCGCTGAGGTAGCGCTGCTGCATCCGCGGCATTTCGGCCGCCTGTTGGGTTTCGCCCATAATCAGCCCTCGATCACGGCGCCGCTCGGCCGGGCGATGCGGACCTTGCGGCCATCATCCAACACCCGGAACCCGACGCGGGTCGGCTTGTTCGTCTGCGGGTCCACCAGTGCCAAGTTGGACAGGTGGATGGTTGCCTCCTGCTCCACGATGCCGCTCTGCTGGTTCATGCCCTGCGCCTTGATGTGCTTCTTGGCGATGTTCACGCCTTGCACCACGGCACGGCGGTCCTTCGGACGCACGGACAGCACCTCGCCACGCTTACCCTTGTCAGACCCGGTGATCACCACGACCGTGTCGCCCTTACGGATACGTGCGGCCATTACAGCACCTCCGGCGCAAGCGAGATGATCTTCATGAACTTCTTGCCGCGCAACTCGCGCACCACAGGTCCGAAGATGCGGGAGCCAATCGGCTCCTGCGACTTGTTGATCAGCACCGCGGCGTTGCGGTCGAACCGGATGGCGCTGCCGTCGGGACGCCGCACCGGGAAAGAGGTCCGCACGATCACCGCCTGGTGCACGTCACCCTTCTTCACCTTGCCGCGCGGAATGGCTTCCTTGATGGACACGACGATGACGTCGCCCACCGAGGCGGTCTTCCGCTTCGACCCGCCAAGCACCTTGATGCATTGGACGCGCCGGGCACCGGAGTTGTCGGCGACCTCGAGGTTGGATTCGACCTGGATCATCTACCGGCTCCTAAACCTGGGCCGCGGGGGCTTCGGCCTGCGCCGAAGCAGCACGGGACGGGTTGTAAGCGGTGGTGAAGCCCGAGGGCGGCGCCACAAGCTCGCCATTGCGCTCGACCAGCATCCAGGTCTTGCGCTTGCTGATCGGGCGGCACTCCTCGATACGCACCACGTCGCCAACCTTGCACTGGTTGGTGTCATCATGTGCGGCATACTTCTTCGACAGCCGGATGAACTTCTTATACAGCGGATGGATGACCCGGCGCTCGACCAGGACCGTTATGGTCTTGTCCATCTTGTCGCTGGTTACCCGTCCGGTCAGGACGCGCTTCGGCATCGTCCGTCTCCTCTCAAGCTTTTGGGGAGCTTTGGGCGGCGGACCGCTTCTGCTCCGACATGATGGTCTTCACGCGGGCGATGTCGCGGCGCACCTGGCGCACCCGGCCCACACCCTCGGTTTGCCCCGTCGCCCGCTGGAAGCGCAGATTGAACTGCTCCTTACGCAGGTCGAGCAACATGGTGGGCAGGTTCTCCGCCCCCTTGGCGCGGATATCGGTTGGTTTGGTCATGGCTAGGCCTCCCCGATCCGCGTCACGAACTTGGTGCGGATCGGCAGCTTGGCCGCGCCGAGCGTCAACGCCTGACGCGCCAGTTCCGGCGACACACCATCGATCTCGAACATGATGCGGCCGGGCTTGATGCGGCATACCCAGAACTCCGGGCTGCCCTTGCCGGAGCCCATGCGGACCTCGGCTGGCTTCTGCGACACCGGTACATCGGGGAACATTCTGATCCATACGCGGCCCGCACGCTTCATCGAGCGTGTTATGGCACGCCGCGCCGCCTCGATCTGCCGGGCGGTGATGCGCTCCGGCTCCAACGCCTTCAGGCCAAAGGCGCCAAAGTTCAACGAAGTGCCGGACTTCGCCAGTCCGTGGATGCGGCCCTTATGGGCCTTGCGGTACTTGGACCGTTTGGGAGACAGCATCTTCTAATCCTTTTAACGCTGCGGCGCCTGCTCGGCGGCGCGGCGGTCCTGCGCTGACGGGTCGTTGTCCAGGATCTCACCCTTGAAGATCCAGACCTTCACGCCGCAGGTTCCATAGGTCGTCTTGGCCGTCGCTACGCCGAAGTCGATGTCGGCGCGCAAGGTATGCAACGGCACCCGGCCCTCGCGATACCACTCCGTCCGCGCAATTTCCGCACCGCCGAGACGCCCGCCGCAATTGATCCGGATGCCCTGGGCGCCCAAACGCATCGCCGACTGCACGGCGCGCTTCATCGCCCGCCGGAATGCCACCCGGCGCTCCAACTGCTGCGCGATATTCTCGGCGACCAGCGTGGCATCGATCTCCGGCTTACGGATTTCGACGATGTTCAAAGACACCTCGGCCTTGGCCATCTTCGCAAGGTCTTTGCGCAGGACCTCGATATCCTGCCCCTTTTTGCCGATAACTACGCCGGGCCGCGCGGCATAGATCGTGACGCGCGGCTTTTTCGCCGGACGCTCGATCACCACGCGTGATACGCCGGCTCCGGACAACTTGGCCCGTAGGTGCGTCCGCAACTTGAGGTCCTCAAGCAGCAGCTTGGAATAATCGGCGCCGGCAAACCAGCGGCTATCCCACGTCCGGTTGATGCCGAGCCGAAGCCCGATCGGGTTGACCTTGTGACCCATGGATTACGCCGCCTCTCTCTGAGCCGAGCCGCGCTCGGGCGCCGGTGTCTGCGACTGCTCGGCAACGACGATCCGCAGATGGCTGAACCACTTCTCGATCCGCGATGCCCGGCCACGGCCACGCGCCATGAAGCGCCGCATCACGATGGACTTGCCCACCTCGGCCCGCGTGACCACAAGCCGGTCAACATCAAGCTGGTGATTGTTCTCCGCGTTGGCGATGGCGCTTTCCAGAGCCTTGCGGACCTGATGCGCGATGCGCCGCTTGCTGAATGTCAACGTCGCAACCGCCTGGCTGGCAGGTTGGTTGCGGATCAGCCCGGCGACCAGGTTCAGCTTCTGCGGGCTGATGCGGATGTTGCGCACCACGCATTGCGCCTCAGTTTCAGCCAGGGCGCGCGGTGTCTTCGGCTTGCTCATGCTAACCCCTCCGCGCCTTCTTGTCGGACGAATGCCCGGTAAAGGTCCGCGTCGGCGAAAACTCGCCGAACTTATGACCCACCATATTCTCGTTCACCTGCACCGGCAGAAACTTGTGGCCGTTATAGACGCCGAAGGTCAGGCCGACGAACTGCGGCAGGATGGTGCTGCGACGGGACCAAATCTTGATGATCTCGTTGCGGCCGGAGCCACGGGCCGCCTCGGCCTTGCCCAGGAGGTATCCGTCCACAAACGGACCTTTCCATACGGAACGCGCCATGGTCAGTGCTTCCCCTTCGGACGGCGGCGGATGATCATGTCATCCGTGCGCTTGTTGGCGCGGGTCTTGGCGCCCTTGGTCGGTTTGCCCCAGGGCGTGACCGGGTGGCGACCGCCGGAGGTCCGGCCCTCGCCACCACCATGCGGATGGTCAACCGGGTTCATCACCACGCCACGGTTATGCGGGCGGCGACCCATCCACCGAGCGCGACCAGCCTTGCCGATGCTCTGGTTCTGGTTGTCGGGATTGGACACGGCGCCTACTGTCGCCATGCACTCCGCCCGCACAATGCGAAGCTCGCCGGACTGCAGCTTCACCTGGGCATAGCCGGCGTCCTTGCCGACAAGTTGCGCATAGGTACCCGCCGCCCTGGCCATCTTGCCACCAGCGCCGAGCTTCATCTCGACATTGTGGATGATGGTCCCCACGGGGATTGCCGCCATTGGCATCGCGTTGCCGGGCTTGATATCCACGCGGCTGCCAGCGACCACCTTGTCACCAGCACGCAAACGCTGCGGCGCGATGATGTAGGACAGCTCACCATCGTCGTACTTGACCAGGGCAATGAAAGCCGACCGGTTCGGGTCGTACTCCAACCGCTCGACCGTTGCTGCAACGTCGAACTTGCGGCGCTTAAAGTCCACAAAACGGTAGGTCTGCTTATGTCCGCCGCCACGGAAGAACGAAGTGGTGCGGCCGTGATTGTTGCGGCCGCCTGTCTTGTGCTTGCCCTCGGTCAGCGTTTTGACCGGCTTGCCCTTCCACAGCTCGCTGCGGTCGATCAGCACCGTGCCACGCAGGCTCGCGGTAACCGGCTTGAATTGCTTGAGCGCCATAGTTACCGATCCCTCAGCTCAGACCGGTGGACATGTCGATCGACTGTCCCTCGGCTAGCTGCACGTAAGCCTTCTTGATGTCCGACCGCACGCCGGGACGACCCTTGAAACGCTTGGTCTTGCCCTTTTGCACCAGCGTATTCACGTCCAGCACCTTCACGTTGAACAGCGCCTCGACCGACGCCTTGATTTCCGGTTTGGTCGCATCGATGGCAACGCGGAATACGAACTGGTTTTTCTCGGACAGCGTCGTCGCTTTCTCGGTGATCACCGGATTGCGGACGATCTCATACATTGCCTCACGTGACATCGTTGCTGCGCGACGGCGAGCGACCTGCACTTGCCTGACGCTCATGACAAACGCTCCCGCAAGCCTTCAAGCCCGGCCGTGGTGACCACCAGCATGTCGTGGCGGATAATGTCATGCACATTGGCACCGACCGTGGGCAACACGTTCACGCCGACGATATTGGCACTGGCGCGCAAGAAGCTGGCGTCGACGGTGTGGTCCACGACAAGGGCAGACGTCCACCCAAGCACCTTGAGCTTCGCCACGAGATCCTTCGTCTTGCCGGTACCACCGGTGGCGTTATCCAGCACGATCAGCTTGCCCTCAGCCTGTTTCAACGAGAGCGCACTGATCAGGCCCAACCGGCGAACCTTCTTCGGCAAGTCGTATTCATGGCTACGCACCACCGGGCCGTGCACCCGGCCACCGGTCCGGAACTGCGGAGCTCGTAAGCTACCCTGCCGCGCGTTGCCGGTGCCCTTCTGCTTATAGGGCTTGCGTGTAGTGCCAGACACCTCACCCATTCCCTTGGTCTTGTGCGTCCCCGCCCGGCGCTTCGCCATCTGCCAATGGATCACGCGGGCGATGATGTCCTTGCGCGGCGTTGCGGCGAACAGCGCGTCCGGCAACTCGACCGATCCAGCCGCCCCACCGTCCAACGTCTTGATTTCGATTTCCATCGGAGACTTCCTTAGACCTGGGCCGGGTCAGGCGTGGGCGCCTCGGCCGTGGCGCGGATCGAGGCCGGGTAAGGCGCCTCCGCCGGACGGGGCTTCTTCACGGCATCACGGATGCTGACGAACTCACCCTTGCTGCCCGGCACCGCCCCGCGAACCATGATCAGGCCGCGCGCCTCATCCACGGCCGCAACCTCGATGTTCAAGGTAGTCACCCGATCGACCCCGAGATGACCAGCCATCTTCTTATTCTTGAACGTCTTGCCCGGGTCCTGCCGGTTACCGGTCGAGCCATGGCTACGGTGGCTGACCGACACGCCGTGGCTCGCCTCCAAACCGCGGAAGTTCCAGCGCTTCATGCCGCCAGCGAATCCCTTGCCCTTGGTGACGCCGCAGACATCCACCTTTTGCCCAACGATGAAGTGTGCTGCCGTCAGGAACTGGCCAGCCTCCAACAGGGCGTCGGGCGACACTCGGAACTCACGCAGCTTCTTCTTCGGCTCAACCTTCACGCGGGCATAATGGCCCTTGTTCGGATTGGACACGTTCTTCACCTTGGCCTTGCCCCACCCAAGCTGAACGGCGGTGTAGCCGTCCCGCTCCTGCGTGCGGGCATCCACCACCTGCACGTCATCCAAGTGCAGCACGGTTACCGGCACATGGCTGCCGTCGTTCTTGAATAGCCGGGTCATGCCCAGCTTCTTTGCAAGCAATCCGGTTCGCATCGTCCCAGCCCCTTACAGCTTGATCTCGACGTCCACGCCGGACGCCAGATCGAGCTTCATCAGCGCGTCCACCGTTTGCGGCGTGGGCTCGACGATATCCAGCAGGCGCCGGTGCGTCCGGATCTCGAACTGCTCACGACTCTTTTTGTCGACGTGCGGAGAACGATTGACGGTGAACCGCTCGATATGCGTCGGCAGCGGTATCGGCCCGCGAACCCGCGCACCCGTGCGCTTCGCCGTGTTCACGATCTCCCGCGTGCTGTTGTCCAGCACGCGGTGATCATACGCCTTCAGGCGAATGCGGATGTTCTGGTTGTCCATGATACTTGATCCAGGTTCGCTGCAGGCCGCCGCTCGTTGCTACGTCTATTGCGTGATGCTGGCGACCACGCCCGCACCGACTGTCCGCCCGCCCTCGCGGATGGCGAAGCGCAGTCCGTCATCCATGGCGATCGGGGCAATCAGCTCGACGTCCATTGACACGTTGTCGCCCGGCATCACCATCTCGGTGCCCTCAGGCAACTGGACCACGCCCGTCACGTCCGTGGTGCGGAAGTAAAACTGCGGACGATAGTTGGTGAAGAACGGCGTATGGCGGCCACCCTCCTCCTTCGTCAGAATATACGCCTCGGCCTTGAACTTGGTGTGCGGCGTGATGCTGCCGGGCTTGGCCAGCACTTGGCCGCGCTCCACGTCCTCACGCTTCGTGCCACGCAGCAGGGCGCCGATGTTGTCACCGGCCTCGCCCCGGTCCAGCAACTTGCGGAACATCTCGACGCCGGTGACGATGGTCTTCACCGTGTTTTTGATGCCGACGATCTCGACCTCGTCGCCCACGTTGACGATTCCGCGCTCGATGCGGCCCGTTACCACGGTGCCACGGCCAGAGATGCTGAACACATCCTCGATCGGCATCAGGAAGGGACGGTCCGTCGCACGCAGCGGCTGCGGAATGTACTCGTCCACCGCGGCCATCAGCTTCAGGATCGCCTGCTCGCCGAGTTCGGGGGACTTGTCCTCCAGGGCCATCAGCGCGGAGCCGTGCACGATGGGAATGTCGTCACCCGGGAATTGGTAGGAGGACAGCAGCTCGCGCACCTCCATCTCGACCAGCTCCAGCAGCTCCGGGTCATCGACCATGTCCACCTTATTGAGGAACACCACCAGGGCGGGAACGCCGACCTGGCGCGCAAGCAGGATGTGCTCGCGGGTCTGCGGCATCGGGCCATCGGCGGCGGACACCACCAGGATCGCGCCGTCCATCTGCGCGGCGCCGGTGATCATGTTCTTCACGTAGTCGGCGTGGCCGGGGCAGTCCACGTGGGCATAATGGCGGTTGGCCGTCTCATACTCGACGTGCGCGGTCGAGATGGTGATGCCGCGCGCCCGCTCCTCCGGAGCCTTGTCGATCTGGTCATACGCCGTAAAAGTCGCGCCGCCGGACTTCGCCAGGATCTTGGTGATGGCGGCCGTCAGCGACGTCTTCCCATGGTCCACATGACCAATGGTGCCGATGTTGCAGTGCGGCTTGTTGCGCTGAAATTTTGCCTTGGCCATCGTCTTATCTCCGTCGCCCGCCCGTCACTACGGTTTGGGGGGCAGGTTTAATGGGGGTGCCTACCAGCGATAGTGGCTGAACGCCTTGTTGGCCTCGGCCATCCGGTGGGTGTCCTCACGCTTCTTCACCGCAGACCCACGGTTGTTCACGGCGTCCATCAACTCGTTGGACAGCCGGTCCTCCATGGTGTGCTCGCCACGCTTGCGGGCACTGTCGATCAGCCAGCGGATCGCCAGCGCCTGGCGCCGCTCGGTGCGGACTTCGACCGGAACCTGATACGTGGCGCCGCCTACCCGGCGCGAACGCACCTCCACGGCCGGCTTCACGTTGTCCAGCGCTTCGTGGAACATGCGGACCGGATCGGCCGCAGCTCCCCCACGCTTCTTCATCACGTCCAGCGCGCCATAGACGATGCCCTCAGCGGCTGACTTCTTACCGTCGTACATCAGCGCATTCATGAAGCGTGTGATCACGGTATCACCGAACTTGGCGTCCGGCAGGATGTCGCGCTTGGTGGCGCGGCGGCGTCGGCTCATATGCTGCCCCCTCGTTACTTCGGACGCTTTGCGCCATACAGCGACCGGCGCTGGCGGCGCTTCGGCAGGCCCTGGGTGTCCAAGACACCGCGCAGGATGTGATAGCGCACACCTGGCAAGTCCTTCACCCGCCCGCCGCGGATCAGCACGACGCTGTGCTCCTGCAGGTTGTGGCCCTCACCGGGTATGTAGCTCACGACTTCATAGCCATTGGTCAAGCGTACCTTGGCGACCTTCCGCAAGGCCGAGTTCGGCTTCTTCGGCGTGGTCGTATAGACGCGCGTGCAGACGCCACGCTTCTGTGGGCAGCCCTGGAGGGCCGGCACTTTGTTGCGCTTTGCCGCGGGCTCGCGCCCGTTGGCGATCAACTGGTTGATGGTCGGCATACGTTGCTTCCGATCCTCGAATGTCGGCCCCGGAGGACCGGGCTGTCACTTGCCAAACAAACCCGCGCGGAATGGAGCGAACCATCCGCGCATGCCGTGCTGCACATGGCCTTAGCCCCTGCGGGCGGCACCATGTACTTGCCATTGGTAGTGGCCAGCCCGGCAAAACCGGGGATGGTCTAGGAGGCGTTACCTACGTCCACCCCTGGGGTTAGTCAAGCACGGAACGCGATGTCTTCGGCAGCAGCTTAGAAGGGTTCACCCTATGTTGCAGCTTCAGTATGGATCCCGGTCGCCGACCATTGGGTAGGCCCGCCACTCGCTGGACCTCGGGGAGCATGGCCCGGAGCGTGGATGTCCAGGGTCGCGGGCGTTCATCTCTGGCCCCATGAGGGATTTGCCGCTGCAGCCAGGCGGAACACCGGCTTAGGTGGGTAGACCAAAAAGGCAACGTGCTAGGCTTGGCCGTGCTGATGGACGCTGAAGCGGCTCATCAGAAGGCGCAGTTCCGCCGTACTGCACCGCCGCCCCTGAAACCTGCTGCAAAATGGCCGACGCAGCCTTTACAGTAGGAAGTGGAAATATACAGTAAGATTCCGCAGAACTTCGCGCATCGATCGCATAATCTTGGCTACGCAACTATGGATTGTCTTACCGTAGCCCAAACCATCATGCACGATGACTTCTCGGGAAGCACCAACTCTGCAGTTTTGGCTTCTGGTCCTTGTGGGGGAACCGAGCTATTGCGCACTCCGTTGAGCACGGCAGCAACTTTGGATGGGGTCAGCATTCCCATCCCGAGCTGTCGAGTGATGAAGGGGAAAACTATGGCACGTTCAGTATCCCAAGCCGTCTATGCGGCAGTGACGGCTTTGACGTTGTTCTCGACCGGTGTTGCCTCGGCCCAACCCACTGCCACGATGCCGCACATCGGACAGCATGCCGTCGATGGATTGCTGGCCCGGCAAGACGACGGCTCATACAAACCGGTGACTTTCGATCCC
>CAXTFY010000087.1:0-15664 GCA_964243265.1 uncultured Acetobacteraceae bacterium
GCACCGACGTGGCCGAGGCGAGGCGCCTGGTGGACATCTGCCTCGACGCCGGGCTGACCATGTTCGACAGCGCCGACATCTACTCCGGAGGGGCGGCGGAGGAAATCCTGGGCGAGGCGATCAAGGGACGCCGTGACCAGGTGATCATCTCCACCAAGGCCACGTTCCGCTCGGGCGCCGGGCCGAATGAGGTGGGGTCGTCGCGCCACCACCTCGTGCGGGCCTGCGAGGCGGCGCTGCGGCGGCTGGGGACCGATCACATCGACCTGTTCCAGTTGCACGGCTTCGACGCCGTGACGCCGGTGGAGGAGGTGCTGTCCGCGCTCGACGACCTCGTGCGTGCGGGCAAGGTCGGCTATGTCGGCGTCTCGAACTTCTCGGGTTGGCACCTGATGAAGTCGCTGGCCGCCGCCGACCGCCACGGCTGGCCGCGTTATGTGGCCAACCAGACCTACTATTCCCTGATCGGCCGCGACTACGAGTGGGAGTTGATGCCGCTCGGCCTCGACCAGGGCGTGGGCGCCGTGGTGTGGAGCCCGCTCGGCTGGGGGCGGCTGACGGGCAAGATCCGGCGTGGGCAGCCCTTGCCCGAGGCCAGCCGGCTGCACAAGACGGCCGAGTACGGACCTCCAGTGGACGACGAGTACCTGTTCCGGGTGATGGATGCGCTGGACGCGGTGGCGGAGGAAACCGGCAGGACGGTGCCGCAGGTCGCGCTGAACTGGTTGCTGCGGCGGCCCACGGTCGCCACCGTCATCGTCGGCGCACGCGATGAGGCGCAGTTGCGGCAGAATCTGGGCGCGGTGGGCTGGGCGCTCACGCCCGAGCAGGTGGCCCAGCTCGACAAGGCCAGCACCGTCACGCTGCCCTACCCCTACTGGCACCAGCGCGGCTTCGCCGAGCGCAACCCACCGCCGGTTTGACATGGGGCGGGCCGGGGTCGCGCCGCGTTGTTGATCAGCGCAGCTACCGGGCGTAGGGAAACTACTAACATCCAATGTCTTGTTCCCCTGATCAGCATCAGGACCCGGCGCTGATTTGCAGGGGTAGTTCGGCAAGCCAACAGCGCCAGCATAGCCTTCCGACTCGGTCAGAACCAAGAGAACGATGTTCAGTTGGGGCCATGGCAACGATCTAAGCAAACCTCTGGAAGTTTGCGCACAGATAAGACCTAAGCAGGTTTGCGCGGCCTGGCACGGCCATGGGCCATCTGCGTGACATGCCGCGTAGGCGTGCTTAGGTCAGATGCTCGCACATCTCGGGCGGCAGCCCGCCAATCCCCGGGGATGAGCCTTGGTTTGCCCGGTTCCAAACCAAGGCATGCGGAGACCGGATCAAAATCTGACGGTCATTGATGGGTCGCTGCAGGCCCTCTGGGCCACAAGGGTCGTCCAGGCAACCAACACGCGGCTGCCCCCCATCGGTCATCCCTCCTAATGGGCGCGGCATGAGGACTCGATTTGAAACGTCGCCAGGGTCCATGCTGTGTCACGATCACCCGGCGTCGTCACGCCGGATGGGCAACGCCAGCACCACGGCATGGAGGGATCAACAGCATGGCGCGCGTCCTCTTGATCGGCATCAAGCCCGAGGCAGTCGACGTCTCCGATCCCGACCTGCCGCCGGGAGTCACGGCGGAGGGGATCACAGCCGGCATCGACGCGACCCTGTCAGACATGCGGGCACGCGGCTGGGAGGGGGCCTTCTGCTCGATCCTGCCAGACGGCAGCGCCGAGGCGACGATCGCCGCGTCGCTCGCCGAGCGCTGGGACTGCATCGTCATCGGAGGCGGCATCCGCATCCCGTCACGGGGCCTGCCGTTGTTCGAGCGGGTCATCAACGCCGTCCATCGCGGCGCGGCTGGGACGCCAATCGCGTTCAATACCTCTCCGAACGATACAGCCGATGCGGCGGCGAGGTGGCTGGACAAGGGGTGACCGGCATCCAGTCATGACGCCGATCAAC
The DNA here is from genome assembly GCA_964243265.1 of uncultured Acetobacteraceae bacterium. GTDB lineage: Bacteria > Pseudomonadota > Alphaproteobacteria > Acetobacterales > Acetobacteraceae > DASWOJ01. Next base: position 1,966 of record CAXTFY010000087.1, read on the forward strand.
CGAGTCGAACGTCCGGCTCCGTTGCTGATACCCTTGGTGGATACGCGACCGGCTCGGTTCAGGCGGCCATGAGGCGGACCAGGCGCAGGGTCCGTGCCGTTGCGCGTGCTTCGCCCTGCACCCACGCGCTGAACCGCACGACGTTCAAGGCTGCCGCGGTCGCGACGTGCTGCAGGTGGGTTTTCGCCAAGCCGACATAGCGCGAGCTGCGCGCGCCCTGCGACAGGCAGCCCTCGATCCCGCCGTGCACCCTGTAGAGCGCCCGCCATTCCGGCGTGTCCTGCCGTCCCCGTGCAGCCGGGATGGCCCTCGTGCCGGCCCGGCTGGCGGAACGTCACCTCGCGCGGTGCGGCTTCGGCCCGCGGGCACAGGGATCGCGTGGGGCAAGCAAGGCAGGTCCGCCCGGCAAAGCCGATGCGGACAACGCCGGTGCCCCTGCGGGCACGTGACGGCCCGAGCGTCCCAGTCGATGCTGAATGCCGGGATATCGTAACCCTCGCCGGCCTTGGCCTGCCAACTCGTGTCCGGGCGGACTGGACCGACCAGCTTGATCCCATGCTCGGCCTTGATGGCGCTTCGCGGCATCTCCCCCCAGGGGATCACCACGCGATGGCGTCGATCAGCAGGTCCGCATCGACATAGCCGCCGACCAATGGGACGTCCGGCAGCAGGTTCTTTGTCCGCAGCGCCTCGTGCACCGGCGCGATCATGCACTCTCCGGCCGGTTCGCCGCCTGCACCGCTGCCAATACCTGGGTGCTGTCCGTGCGCTGGCGCACCCTCCGGAGGCGTCCGCCAGCGGCTCCACCGGAGACGGATCGCCTCGCGATGGCCCTCAACAGCCCAAGCCCGCGATACCGCGCCAGCATGGCGTTGAGCAAGATCTGCTCAACACCGTTTGCGATCAAGCGGGCATGCATCCCATGCAGGCTGGAGAAGCCTAACCCGGGATCGGCAAGCTCCAAACCCAGCGCAAACGTCCAGTCGACTCGACCCCGGACAGCATGGGCTGCTTGCCGGTCCGATAACCCTTCGGCGAGCCGCAGCACGGTAACAGACGCCAGACGTCAAGGTGATTGCGCCGGTCGGCCCCGGACCGGATAGGCCGACGCGAACACCCGGTCGTCGTCGATCGCGCCCGGCTTGCCGCGCATCCGCATGGCCGGGCAGTCCCTTTGGGAACAAGGTCTTTGCGACTTGGACAGTGGCGGCGGGAACAGGTGCGATGCCGGCAGGACGTAACGACGCGGTGGCTGCCTCCTTGGCTGACCCTGCAGCAGGCAGGGTCAACATGAAGCCGGTGAGTTCGCCGACGACATCAGGGTCTAGGGACAAATCCCTTAATATGTTGCAGTAACTTAACGCTTTCGCGATCCATGTGCGTTACTGCCCCGGTGTGGAAGTATGGTGAAATCCAGGTCGCATCGGATTATTGTAAGTGGGACCAGCGAGATCGCTGCCGCTCACCTCGGATTTGGAATTGGACCCTAACCGGTCAGAGGCCACAGGTTACGACTGCAAGTTCAAGCGTAGTTAACAATTTGCAACAGAACCCGCCGATCCATCGTCCCGCAGTCGTGTCAGAAAGACCGTGGTAACAGATGTAAGATAGAGACGTCTCGCACAGGCAAGATTGGGGTCTTGTTCCCGAGAGCACTGATCGCCAGGGTAAGTTTTCAGGGGTCGTCCGGTGTCATTTCGTCAGGAGTTCATGAGTCCGTCGCTCACCGGGTTGCGTATCGGCACGCTGCACAACGGGATTCTGGGTCTTGTCGTCTGCGTCTGCGCCACGCTGATCGGCACCGAGGTTTGGCAACTGTCACAGGTTCACCGGGCCAACATCGAGCAGACCGACATCGTTTCCGCCAACACCGCCCGCGCCATGGCGGAACAGGCGGAAACAACCTTGCAGACCGCGGACACGGTCGTCGCCACCCTGGTCAAACAAGTCGAGGATGAAGGCACCGGCCCGGAGGCCCTCACCCGGTTTTATCGGCTGATGACCTCACTCGCGGTCGCACTTCCGGCCATTCACGAGATGGGGATCGTCGATAGCCAAGGCAACGCGATCGCCAAATCGCTGAAGCCGAACCCGCACGGCCTGAACTATGCCGAGCGCGAGTATTTCCGCTACCATGCTACTCACGCTGATCGTGGCCCGTTCATCGGGGCGCGCATCCAAAGCAAGATCGACGGCAATTACAGCATCACCGTGACCCGCCGGATCAACAACCCGGACGGCAGCTTCGGCGGCCTCGCCGTTACCAGCGTCTCGCTCAGTTTCTTCCAACAACTGTTCGACCGGGTGCAAGCCAGGTCGGGCGGCATCATTTCGCTGATCGCCGACGACGGCACCATCCTCGCCCGTAGCCCGCCCGTCGGGCCGCACATGACGGAGGACTATCACCCTGGCAGCGTGCAACTGCGGCCACGCGACGATCACAGTTCCCGAAGCTTGTCCTACGACTCGCGCATCGACGGCGTGCGGCGGCGCGGCTCCTATGACCATCTCGGCCATTTTCCGGTAAGCACCCTAGTGTCGCAATCCGAGTGGGACGTGCAGCGCAGTTGGCGCATCGAGCTGACCACCCATGCGATCATCCTGGGATGTGTCATGATGGTCCTGCTGCTCCTGGGCAAACATGCCATGGCCGCGTCCGGCATGCTCGCTCGGCAGGCCATGCATGACGGCCTGACGGGCCTGCCCAACCGCCGCGCCTTCGACGAGAAGATCGAACAGGAGACCCGCCGTGCCGCCCGGTCGGGCCAGCTGCTTTCGGTCATCCTTATCGATATCGACCATTTCAAGAACTACAACGACTGCTTCGGCCACCCCGCCGGGGATGAATGCCTGCGCACGGTTGCCCGAACGATCCAGAGCTGCCTGCGGCGGTCCGGTGAGTTCGCAGCGCGTTACGGCGGTGAGGAAATCGCCGTGCTGCTGCCGGGTTCGGACGCGGCGGGCGCGCTCGCCCTTGCTGAGACGATGCGCCTCGCGGTGCGCAGCACGGCTATGCAGCAGGCACCCGGCCTGGGCGGCGTCGTCACCTTCAGCGCCGGCGTGGCATCCTGGGTGGCGGGGCGAGCCGGCGAGGGCTCGCAGGCCCTGGTCCGGATCGCCGATGCCGCGCTTTATGCCGCCAAAACGGCGGGACGGGACAACGTGCAGGCTTGACCTCGGGCGAGTCCAACGCCTTTGCCCAGGCACTCAACGGCAACCCTATCGGCCGTGCTGCCGCCACCCAGACCAAGCTGCCCGGACCCAAGCCTTCCAGGCTTGGGCCGAGGTCCCCGGCGTCACAGGTGCGGCGTCACCGCCGCGGCGTAACCACAGGCACGCCGTCCCTGCCGCGCCTATTGCGACCTCAGCCCAACACCTTACCGGTGCCCAAGTAAGCGCCTGCACAGCAAGGGCGACCTCACCAAGCCGACTAGGCCGGCTGCGGCCGCGCAGCTTGGGCCCGATCAAATGCTTGTAGGAGTTCACGATGACTTTGGCCGGCGCGCCCGGCCATGCATCTCGGCATCCCAACCTTCCCGGCCGAACGGCTCCAGCCCCGTGCTGTCCAGCACCTTCGCGCGGCGAAGGCACTCAAAGGATCAAGCTGGCACCGGACCGGACACGCGGTTGCCGCCCCGCAAACACCCAGCCGTATCGGCCGAGCCTGCCGTGGTCCGTCACCATAAGCCCGAACCCGTGCAGGCACAGCACGCCCCGGCTGAACGCCTCGGCATCCAGGCCGCTTTGCCGCTGCCACAGGCGATCAGCATCGGCTTGTCACCGGGACGGGAAGGGCGCGGGGCCGCCGAGCAGCCGGGCGTAGAACAACCGCTTGGCCAGTTCGGTCACCACCAGGAACCCAGCCACCACCGGTGTCACTTTCCCTGGATGATGAGACTCCCTTTTCAGCCAAACTCACGGACTTGCCTGCTATTGGATCACCAGACTGGTCCCTGGATCACTGGACTCCGGTGCTGGGATCGTGACGCTGAACCATTGGAGCGCCGATCATGGCCGAGCCGTCCGCAGCGCCATCGTGCCCGCTGGAGGTTCAAACGGCGGGTTGGCGTTGATATCGCAAACCCTGGGTCGCATGACTGCTTCACCTACATTTTCATCTGCCCGTGTGCGGTCATTCGCACCGGCCCGCACAAGGAGTTCTTGACAGTCTCTGGGACGCCGCGGTCAGCGTAAAGAACCCTGACCCAATAACCTCAGTGCTGGGTTGGGTCGCATTATCGGAAAACCACTCCAACGATTCTGCGGTGATGTCGAGGCGAGGCCCATCAGCCAAGAAAAACGACAGAGTTGAAGCTGCAGGCAGGAAGCGTTGTATTTCTGTTGTGTCTTGCCATCAAAGACGAACCTTGACGTCGAAGGGAAGATTTAACTCTGCATGGCGCAATCTCCTCAACAAGCGTTCTGCGTCGATATAGACGGGGCCACATACGAAGAACACATACGAGATGACTGTGGCTGCAATCACGCCTTCCACTCCCCAGCGCTGGACGAGGTAGATGGAAAGCACAACGTTGGAGACGGTCGAGAACGCCGAGTAGATGATCTGCGCCCGCAGGTGCGACGCCGCGGCCAGCAAGCAGGCAATCGGGTTGGTGAACGCGTTGATGAGGCTCCAAGCCGCCATCCAGGCAATCAGCGCGGTGGACGGCACCACGACCGGCCCAGCCCACCAGCCGATGAACGGCTTGGCAATGAACGCGATGGCCACCACCGCAACCGCGGTGAACACCATGCCCAGCGCGAGGTTGAGATGGAACGTCCGGCTGACCCAGGCGATGTCCTTGCGGGCGATGGCCTCGGTGTAGGCGGCCCATAGGTAGGAGAACAGGGCGCTCTGCGGCAACGAGGTGTAGTTGAACAGCGTGTAAGTCAGGCTGTATTCAGGCACCCGCGCCGCGCCAAGGTAGTGGGCGACGACAAGGTTGTCGGTCTGGAACACCACCAGCGCCATGATTTGGATCAGGAAGAACTTGCCGCCGACCTTGCCCAGGGACCGCATGGGGCCGAACGCGACGTGGCGCAGCCGGGGCGACAGGGTGGGCCGGTGCAGCACGAACACCCACATGTTGCTGGCGATATTCACCAGCAGCGAGGTGCCGGATAGGGCGATCACGAGCCAGAGCAGCCCGCCATGGGTTTGCGTGACGATCAGCAGAACCACTAGGCTCAGGATGTTGCCGGCCGCTCCCCAGTAGCTGCCGATCCGGCCTTCCTGGTAGGCGAGGTAAACCTTTCCGGCCATGCCGAGCGGGAACTGCAGCAGGAAGATCGCGAGCGCAGCCGCGACGGCCGGGCCGAGTTCGGCCTGCGCCTCGGGACTTTTGACCCCGAACAGGGCGGCCCAGTCAATGAACGGCCACGCGGCGAGGGCAGCCAGCCCAGTTGCGCCGGCGATCGCCGTCAGCAGGAAGACCCCGTTGCTCAGGTGCATCTGGGCGAGGTCCGGCCGGTCCTGCCCCACGGCGGTCGTCACGGCGTTGGTCAATCCGTTGCCCAGCCCGAAGTCCGTCAGGCTCAGCCAGGCCAGCACGGAGCCGATCGTCACCCAGGCGCCATACTGTTCCGGGCCAAGGTAGCGGATGGTCAGCGGCACCGACAGGAAGCTGACCAGCATCGAGATGCCCTTGTTGCCAAGGTTCGTCACGACGCTCTGGATGATGTTGAGGACCCGGCGCTTGCGATGGTCCTCGGTCGTTATGCGGCCGAACAGCAGCCGGAGAGCTTCACTCACGCTCAATGCACGCACAGGTGGTATCCCTTGGTCATCGACACCGGTCAAAACGGCAGGCGGGCGTCGCGCTGTCAAGCATGCCGTGGCGTTGTTGCATGGCTGACAGGGCAACCGGGAACGGTTCTGAGAAGCGAGGCTGCCTTGATGCGCGGCTCAGGGCAGCACGCGCCGAAGCGCCTTGGGGACCCGCGTTATCGAGAATGCCCCAGCCGGGTTGCTAGCGGTCAAATTTTGTTGGCAGGCAATGTGAGCATGACGCCCCGCCCATCGTCAGCTAATCCGAGCAGGGACCAGCGCCATTTGCGAGCACAACCGCCAATGATGACAGGCGCCTACAGTCAGTGCGCCCGCACTCCTGATCCCTGCGCCACGCTCCCGTAGTCTTCAAGGAGGACCTGCTCCCGCTTGCTGTAGCGCCGTGCGCGCCGGGCCAGCCCGGCCCGGTCGTGGGACGGCAGCAGGGCGATGAACCGCGCCATGTCGCCGACCTCGCGCGGGTCCAGACGCAGCGCGCTCAGCGCAAAGCGCAGTCCCGCCAACGGGCGGTGATTGAGCAGGTTGTTTACCGCCAGTTCCTTGTAGAGGTCGTACAGCGCCCACCGGTACTCCCGTCGGAATCCGCGCAGCACTCGATCCCGGAAGCCGGCGCGCGGCCCGCTGGCGTAACGTGCGCTGATGCGGGCAGGGGAGTACATCATGCTCTCGTGCCCCCGGCGGCATAGGTAGGACAGGCCCGGCGCCCGGTCGGCGCAGGCGGACAGAGACAGCTTCGCCAGGAACAGCAGGTCCTCCCCATACAGGACCGCGGGATCGAAGCGCCTGTCCCCGATCAGGGTGCGCCTGACGAGGCATGTCCCAAGGTGCAGCCCGTCCAAGATGATGCACCGGGTCAGCGCCGGGCTGCATTGCGGGGGGCCGGCCGTGTCACCCGCCGCGAAGCACGGGACGCCAGGCTTCACGGGATCGCGCCCGTCCCGGCGGAAGTTCGTGAAGTCCCCGATGATCCATTGGGTATCCGGGCGTTGCGCCAGCATGAGGGACGCACGGGCCAGCTTGTCTGCGGGCCAAAGGTCGTCGGCATCTAGGAACCCAATCCAGTCCCCAGAGGCGTGCGCCAGCCCGAGGTTGCGCGCCGCCGCCGGCCCGGCATTGCGCGGCAGCCGCAGCACGGTGACGCGCGCGTCTGCACGGCCCAACTCGTCCAGGGCGGCCCTGGTCCCGGCAGACGTGGAACAGTCGTCAATCAGGATCACCTCGTGGACCGCCTCGCTGTCCTGGGCGAGGGCAGAGGCGACGGCCGCCAACAGATCATCCGGCCGGGCGTTGAAAACGGGGCAGATGACGCTGACGTACATCATGCTGCACGCACCGCCTGGCCGGACATGGCGCGGCCGAGGATATCCAGCAGCTTGGAGGTGATGTCGGCGGGCTGGATCTCCGGGCGGGTGGCATAGGCGCGCGCCGCGGCGGAGGCGGCCTCGTATGCGCCGGGGTCGTCCCACAGGCGGGACAGGGCAGCGGCCCAGTCCTCGGGCGGGGCGCTGGCCGGGACGACGACTCCGCCCGGGCCGATCGCCTGCGGCAGGCCGCCGCGGTCGCTGCCCAGCACGGGGATGCCATTGACGTGCGCCTCCGTCGCGACCCGTCCCCACGCCTCCTCCCACTGCGACGGCGCCAGCAGCACCTTGGCCCGGGCATAGACCGGGCGCATGTCCTGGGTCGGCGGGTGCAGGACGATGTTGCCGGCCGCCTGCGCCCGTGCGCGCAGCGCTTCGAGTTGCGGCGGCTTGTGGGTCCAACTGAGCACGAACTCGAACAGGGTGCCGGGGCGGCGCTCGGCCACGGCAAAGGCGAGGTCAACCCCCTTGCGCGGCGTGGTGTTCACGAACAGCACCCGTTCGGGCTGCACGGGCGTCACGTAGTGCCGGGCGTCGATCAGCGGCAGCAGCACCTCGCATTGCAAGCCGCAGGCGTCCAGCAGGCGCCCGGCCGTAAAGGCGGAGTTGGCGATCACCGGGATGCCGGAGCCTCGCAGGAAGCGCAGGTGATCGATCTGCTCGACCTCGTGGAAGTAGGCCGCCATCGGCACGCCGCAGGGCGCCAGGGCCTGCACCAGCGGCTCCGGGTCGGTGGACTGCACAACCACCGCATCCGGGCGGAAGCGGCGGACGACCTCGCCGATGCGGGAGTGGTCCCAGCCGCGGAAAACCGGGTAGCCGCAGGTGGTGTCGCGGGCATACTCCCGCCGGGGCGGCACCTGGCGGCGGATGCGGCTGGTCCAGCTCAGCCACGATCCATCCGGCCGCAAACTGCAGGCCACAGCGGCGGGGATGCCCCGCGCACGCAGCGCCAGGCAGAGTTCATGCGTGTTGCGCTCCCCGCCGCCACCGCCTTGCGGGACGTGGAGGTAGTCGGTCACGAACAGGATTCGGGATGTCATTGGGGAACGTCCGGGGCAGAAGATGGAATGGTATCGAAATGTTCCATAGTCACTCAAGTGTTCAGACCGCCGTTTGCCGGTGCTCCATATCGGCAATCGGCGGCGGCTTCCATATCCGGGCAACGCGTGGGAACTCGGCTAACCCCATGTCTGCCTGCAACACCCAGCATGTGATGTTCTAGCCGCTCCGCCGCGGCAGGCGCGGACCGATATTCGGCCACTAACACGGCATCGCCTGATCGCCCTGCCAGGGCCGGGTCATCCTGCATGTGCGTCACGGCCTGTGCCAGTGCTGCAGGGGTCAGGTCAGGCAGCAGACTATTTACCCTACGACAGAACGTTTCTCGTACCCCGGCGTTGTTGCGCAGATGGCCCATAGTTTTATCAATGCTGTAACCTACGCCAGAAGCCTGTCTCGAGCCCAAAATGGCGCAGACCATTTCGAATGGGGCATGTTTCCAAGTTGTTGCGAAGTCTTGCCATCCACGCCTTGCCCACGCCAAAGGTATATCTCTGAAATCACCCGATAGCCTCTCCGGGTCCGGTTGCTGATCCATGCAGCAACGCTGCACAGGTTCTACCTAAACGCAGTGCTGCACAGCGCGTTCCTGAATGGAGTTGCAGACTTGCAGGTAGTATGGCCAGCGGCGCCGTTGCGCCAGAAGGGGCATCAGCATCAGGAGCAGCAGCAGGCGATGCCGTCCGATACACCCGACCGATTGGGCGCCTGTCCCATGCCCATCCTATTCACCCATTTTGGTGATCAGTGGATACGGGGCAGCGAAACGCTGCTGCTCGATCTCATGGCCCACCTGGACCCCGCACGGTTCCGCCCGGTGGTCTGGTGCAACGGCACCGAAATGGCCGATGCCTGCCGGGCTGCCGGCTACCAGACGCACCGGACGGGTTTCACCTACTACTTCGATGCGGGGTCGCCGCGCTTCAGCCCGGGGACCTATGCTGCCCTGGTGCGGGAAGGGACGGCGCTGGCACGTCAGCACGGCATACGTATCCTGCATGCCAACAGCGCCGCGCCGGCGCAGTGGCTGCTGCCGGTCGCCCGCACGCTGCGGTTGCCGCTGCTGAGCCACCTGCACATCGACTACCTCCGCCGTTCCCGCTACACGATGCTGCTGCACCAGGCCGACCTGATCGTCGGCGTGTCCCGACAGGTGCTCGACGACTTCCTCGGTGACGGCGTCCCGGGTGCGCGCACCCGGGTGATCTACAACGGCATCGACTTCGCCCGGCTGGACCAGCGGCCCGGCAAGGATCTCCGCCCCCTGCTCGGCATCCCAGCAGGGACGACGCTGATCGGGGCGGCCGGGTCGCTGATCCGGCGCAAGGGCCACGACGTGCTCATCCGCGCGCTGGGCCTGCTGACGGGGGAGCAGGCGCTGCACCTGCTGATCGCGAGCGACGGCCCCGAGCGCGGGGCGCTGCAGCGCCTGACGGCGGAGCTGGGCCTGTCCGGCCGCGTCCACTTCCTCGGCTACCATGACAACATCACGGACGTTTACGAAAGCTGCGACGTCATGGTGCTGGCGTCGCGCGCCGACGCGTTCGGGCTTGTGCTGGCGGAGGCCGGCTACTCGCGCCGCCCGGTGGTGGCCACCCGCGTCGGCGGCATCCCCGAGGTGGTCGTGGACGGCGAGACCGGGTTCCTTGTCCCACCCGATGATCCGCAGGTCCTGGCCGCCGCGTTGCAACGCCTGGTGGACGACCAGGCGTTGCGCGAACGGCTCGGCGCGGCGGGCCGGGTGCGGGCGCAGACGCGGTTCTCGGTGCAGCGCATGGCGTCCGATTTCGGCGACGCCTACGCGCGCCTGGCCGCGCAGCCGCGTGTGGCGCTGGGGTGGGCGGCCGTGCCGACGCGGAGCCTGCCGTATGCCCGCCTGCTCGCGCCGCGTCGCCGGGCCGGATGATGCGGCACCATGCGGACATCTGAGCCAACCCTCATGACCCAGCCCATCATGGCTACGGCCAAGGCGCGTGCGGTCGCGTTCTACCTTCCGCAATTCCATCCGATCCCCGAGAATGACGCCTGGTGGGGCAAGGGCTTCACCGAGTGGACCAACACCGCCAAGGCCCGGGCGATGTTCCGCGGCCACTACCAGCCGCACGTCCCTGCGGACCTTGGCTTCTACGACCTGCGGGTGCCGGAAGCGCGCGCGCAGCAGGCGGACCTGGCGCGGAGCTTCGGGATCGAGGCATTCTGCTACTATCACTACTGGTTCGCGGGCCGGCGCATCCTGGAGCGGCCATTTGACGAGGTGCTGGCGTCCGGGCAACCGGATTTCCCGTTCTGCCTTTGCTGGGCCAACGAGACGTGGACCGGCATCTGGCACGGCGCCCCGAAGCGTATTCTGATCGAGCAGACCTACCCCGGCCCGGAAGACCACGAGCGGCACTTCCAGTCGCTGCTGCCGGCGTTCCGGGACCGCCGCCACCTGCGGGTTGGTGGCGTGCCCGCCTTCGTCGTGTACAAGCCGCACGAGGTCGGCGAACCCAGGGTGTTCATCGACCAGTGGAAGGCCATGGCGGAGCAGGCGGGCCTGGGCGGGCTGCACATCGTCGGCTTCGAGACCACCGTTGCCGGCCCTGAGCTGATCGCGATGGGCTACGACGCCGTCATCAAGGCGCCGCTGATCAAGCGCCGCACTTGGGTCTCGGCCTGGAACTCGCGCCGCAACCCGAGGGTATGGGTACGTAACAAGCTGGACCACCTCCGGGGAATGCCGCAGATCTACGACTACCTGGCGTGGGCGCAGGCCAACATGCCGCTGCGGGTGGACGGGCACCTGTCCTACCCCTGCGTGGTCCATGCCTGGGACAACACGCCGCGGTCGGGCGCGAACGGCGTCGTGTTGCGCAACCCGGACCCGGAGGCGTTCCGTGGCCTGCTGTCTGCCGCCGTCGTGGCGGTGTCGGATCACGGCGCGGACCAGCGGCTGGTGTTCCTGAAATCCTGGAACGAGTGGGCGGAGGGCAACCACCTGGAGCCTGACCTGCGGCATGGCACGGCCTACCTGCAAGTCGTAGCGGATACTATGCGGGACGAGGCAGCCTATGCGACCCGCAGGGCATGAGCCCCTGCTTGGGGATGTGATGGCGAAGGTCGTCGTTCAGCTTGAAGGCCAAGATGGCATCCAGTTGTTGCGAACTCCTACGGTCCGCGCCTTGCCTGCGCCGAAGGCATTTTGCCAAGATCACCCGGTAGCCTCTCCGGGCTCAATTGCTGACCCGTGCAACAACGCCGCATGGTGCTCAACGCGGGATCCATAGCCAAGCAGAGTGCATTGCGGCCCGCACGCGCGCGTTATGTGTCAGCACGCTGGCCAGACGCGCCTCCGGGCCGCCTGGCCGCCCAGCGGCAAACCACAAGCTGGCTTGGCAGGCGAAGAACACCGTAAAGGTGATACCCCCTAAAACCCCGCCAGCGAGCAGCGCCAGCCATCGGTCCATCGCCACATGCGCCCATGCGCCGGGAAGCTGGCTGACGATCAAGGCCGTCACCGCCGTGGATGCGAGAGCCCGCGCCATTGCCATAGCCAAGGCGCGCATTTCCTGGCTGCCTGCCGCACGTAGCTGCCAGATGAAGATCACCGTTTCCGCAACGACGGTCATCATCGACGCTAGTACGATGAATTCCAGATCCCTGGTGTTCCGCACGGCCAGCAGTATCGCAATTTTTAATACTGCCGCAAGAGCATGGCTCGCAAAGACCCGGCTGACTTGGCCCTGGGCCGAAAGCACGCTGCCCGAGACATAGGCGAAGGGTGAGAACATGCATACCCAAGCAAGAATGGCGATCAGCGGCTGAGCTGCCTCCCACTTCGCACCGAGCAGGCTGGTCACGAGATAGCCCGAGCAGGCCGACACTCCGATAGAGAACGGGATTGTCACCAGCGCAAGCGCGCCGGCGATCGACAAGCCTATCGCTATCGGCGGCGACCCGCTGCGATTGGCCATTGCAAACCCGGGAAACAACGCCGCGCAGGCGGGGTCGAGCAGCTCCGAAATCGGCAGGTAGGCGATGTCCATCGCCAGGGTCATAAGTCCAATCGCTGCAACGCCCAGCACAGGACCCAAGAGGAAAGGCTCTGCCCGCCCCAGGACCAGGATGGCGAGGCTGCCGGCCCAGGACCAGAACGAGAAGTGTAGCAGGTAGCGCCAGCCCGCCGAGCCAAACCGCGGTCGATGCGGGGACAGCAGGTAGCTCATCGCAATACCGATCAGCTTGCCAATCATCCCGCCGATGATCAGGGCCCAGTACGATCGAAGCGCAAACGCCATCGCCGTGGTCACTACGAAGCCAAATACCCGAGGGGCCGCTTGCAGGAGGAACTGGCTACGAAAATCCAGTCGTCGGGCGAACCCAACGATGCCAATATTTTCGAAGCTGGAAACCAATGCCATGCCTGCCAGCACAAGAAGGACATTCTGCAGTCGGGGCTCATTGAACAGGTCGGTTGAGAACAGGCTCATCACGACGATCAGCGCGCAGGTCAGTAAGCCCCGGCCAACCTGGATCGTGAATGCCGTGTCGTAGTAATCGCGACGCTCGTCGGCGAGTCGCACCAGCGCGTCTCGCACACCGAGTTGCGATAGACTTTCGATCGACCCTGTGACCGCGGACGCCATTGCGACGATGCCGAAGTCGGCAGGAATGAGCAAGCTGGCGAGGACCAGCACGCTGACAAACCCGAGTGACCGGCTTACGAAGCGCCAGGCCATCATCCATCCGGCGCCTCTGATGACGCGTGACGTGATAGAACCAGCAGGCTGCTCCACCTCATGGGCCATGACGTGGATCGTCTAGCGAGCGCTACGTGGCCAACGGGGCGGATATTTCGGATTCGGCCGGCTGAACGGCCACTTCGTCGTCACGTTCCAGGTCGTCACGACGCTCACTGTCTCGCACTCTCATGGGGATAACCATACATGAATAAGCACGACTTAGGACACCTAGGCACGCGATGATGCCGCAATGGTCATCCCTCTCCAACACATAGCAGCACTGCAAGCCACAGCGCCACAGCAATGCGGAAGGTGCGGTTATGGCATCCCACCTTCGTCGTCCCGTGACAGCGGGATCACGATCAGCACTCTCTCGCATCAAAGCACGGAACCATACGGCCTCTCACAGTCGTGTCGCAGGAGGGCGGGTCAGCGTACGTGCCTTGTTCGTTCCAGGCGATCGTTCGTCTCCACGCAAAGTGCGGGAGAACCATCAAACCGGGTCAACTGCAACAGGAGATGCTGATCGGTCGATCCGACGAACGAGTGAACCCGTGGCTTGCAGCGGCTGGTCAAGGCCGCATGAGTGTTGCGGCCTTGTCCGCGCAATCCATCCGGGCCAGCGCCCATCATGCCGCGTCACAGGCCACCCACATGACCACTATGCACCGCCGCCAAACCCCGCGACACCCCCCCTTGTATCCAAGGGGCCGTCCACACCTGCAACAACGCCGTTGACACTGCCGCTGGTTGCGGCGGCAATCTTC